>CAZOMJ010000129.1:0-5709 GCA_964581055.1 uncultured Candidatus Kuenenia sp. | reverse complement strand
GCCTCGCCTTGAATTTCTCCACGGCGATCAGGCCCTTCACGCCGAAATTCCAGCCGAACTTCCAGAGGCAGTTGGGCGCCACCGACGACAGCATGTGGCCGGCCATCCGGGGCAGAATCATGGGCTGATGCTCGAAGAGTGAAAAAGGTTCTGAAGCGATTCTGCTGGGCACGATAAGTGCTTCTCCCCGTGGCGGCAAGTTTTCACCTTGCCGAACCCAGGGCCCACTTCCCTTATACCCGCGCGGGGATGCGGTGCGTGGGCACCGGCCGGCCCGGGCGGAAGTGTTCGAGATGGAGGACCTCGTGCGGGAGCCCGGTGGCACAGGTCGACACCGCCGTCCGCACGGCCCGCTCCAGGTCGGCCGGGTCGGCCTCGGCCCGCAGGTTCACGAGCAGTCGGCCGACGTCCACCGGCTCAGCCAGTCGGTGCGAGAGGACCGGGGCGTCGCTCGTCCGCACAAGGTTGGCCGCGGCCAGCTCGTAGGGGTCTCCCTCGATCGCGAGCGTGCCCTTGAGATGCGCGATCTCGTGGCCGCTTGCCTCCAACGCCGCGCGGATCTGCGAGAGGATCGCCACGAGCAGGTCGTTGCCATCGAACTCAGTCGCGTCGGCAGCCCCGATTGCGACCTCGGCATTGAGCCAGCCGAGCAGCGACTCCCCAAGGGCGTAGCGG
This sequence comes from uncultured Candidatus Kuenenia sp., assembly GCA_964581055.1. Lineage (GTDB taxonomy): Bacteria > Planctomycetota > Planctomycetia > Pirellulales > UBA1268 > CAMCQY01. The sequence goes on along the minus strand of CAZOMJ010000129.1, from coordinate 5,034 downwards.
TCGTAATCGATCTCGGCGATCGCCGCCGCCTGCGAGGTGTCGGCGAGGAGCCGTGTAAACCATGGCTCGAGGCCCGTGCCGTCGCGGGCCGAGCATTCGAGGATGGACGCCCGCGGGTTCACCGTCGCGACGGCCGCTCGCAACTGTTCACGCCTCGCGGCGTCGACCAGGTCGCACTTGTTGATGACGATGATCTCCGCCTCCTCGAGCTGCTTGCGGTAGATGTATGCCACGTGCTCGGAGAGCTTCGCCGCGGCGAGCCCCAATACCCGTTCGGCCCGGAGCGGATCGACGACCACGCTCATCGGGGCCACCGCGAACCGGTCGCCGTAGATCTGCTCCAGCGGCAGGGTCACCGTGGCCACGAGGTCGGTGCAGCTGCCCACCGGCTCGGCAATGAGCACGTCTGGCGCCGTCTCCCGCACCAGCGACTCGGCGGCTTCGACGAGCGACGTGAACCGGCAGCAGAAACAGCCCCCCACGATTTCCTCGACCGGCATCCGGTGGGCCGCGGCGAGCGCCGTGTCGACGAGCCCGCCACCCTGGTCGTTGGTGACCAGGCCCACGCGAAGACCGCGGGCCGTGAACCAATCGGCCAACCGCAGGATCGACGTGGTCTTTCCCGCCCCGAGAAAGCCCCCGACCATCACATAGCGGGCTTTCGCGTGGGTCATCCGTCGTCTCCTGAAGTGGACTCCGCGGCATGGCCGTCGCCATCACTATAGCGGGATGCCTGCAGTCGATCGATCTGCTCGGTGAGCAGCGCGATGTAGCCGTGGACGTCGAGGTGGCCCGTCGTGGGCGTGCCGTGCACGGCGTAGAGCCAGCCGGCGCCGTAGGGATCGGAATGCGTAAGGCAGGCTTCGGCGGTGAGGGCGGGATTGGCCGCGGAGAGCGTCCCATCGATCACACAGAACAGGTCGCTCACCGCCTTGAAGCCCTCGACGGTGCCGAGCCGGTCGCCACCGGCGACGACCTGGCCAGATTTCACCTCCAGTACCATCTCCACCAGTTCGCCGAGCATCCGCGTGGCGAACTTCGTGAAGCCCACATGCCAGAGTCGCGGCGTGCCGTTGCCCGCGGCCTCGGCGGCGGACGATCCATCGGTCTGGACGGCATTCTGCACGGTATCAGCCGGCCGCATCCAGAAATGCGACGGCGTGTAGAGGCAGTCGACGGGGAACCGCGCCGAGAAGTGGGCATGCCGAAAGCGGACGGTTTCCATCCCGAAGATGCTACCGGCGTGCCGCCCGTCCCCGCAAACATGGCAGCGGACGCGGGGGCTTTTTCGTGCTCTCTCTTTCGGTGGCCATGTTCTGTGGCCACGAGGCGACAGCTATGCTGCCTTCCGGCCGATACGAAGCCGGCTCCTCGCCTCACGGCAGCCTCCAACCAGAGCGATGCACCATGCACGACCGGCGTTCGCCAATCCATGACTTTCTCCAGTTCCTTCACGCCAAATACGCCGATTTCCGCGAGGGGGAGGTGGCGACCTACATCCCCGAGTTGTCCACCGTCGATCCGGAGCGGTTCGGTATCTGCATCGCAACCGCCGACGGTTTCGTCTACGAAGTTGGTGATTCGCGGCAGGGTTTCACGATTCAATCGATCTCCAAACCCTTCGTGTACGGGCTGGCGCTCGACGAGCGGGGCCCGAAGTACATGCAGACGAAAGTCGGCGTCGAACCCAGCGGCGACGCCTTCAACGCCATCAGCCTCCACAAGACGAGCGGCTGTCCGCTCAACCCCATGATCAATGCCGGGGCCATCGCCACCACGGGACAGATTGGGGGCGCCCCCCCGCAGATGCGTTTCGAGAGCATCCTGGAAATGTTTTCTCGATACACCGGCCGCGTGATGGGAATCGATCCGGCGGTCTACGAATCCGAGAGCCGAACGGGGCACCGCAACCGTGCCATCGGCCACCTGCTGCGCAACTTCGACGTTCTCGACGGCGATCCGACAGCGACGGTGGACACCTATTTTCGGCAGTGCGCCATCTCCGTGAATTGCGTCGATCTGGCACTCATGGGAGCGACGCTCGCCAATCAGGGCATCAACCCGCGGACCGGGATACGGGCGATCGCCGAAGGGCACGTCCAGAGCGTCCTCAGCGTGATGGCTTCCTGCGGGATGTATGACTTCTCAGGGGGCTGGATCTACGACGTCGGCATGCCGGCGAAGAGCGGCGTCGCAGGGGGCGTGCTCGCGGTGCTCGCCGGCCAGCTGGGGATCGGCGTCTTCTCCCCGCGACTCGACGCCCAGGGCAACAGTGCCCGGGCCCTCCAGGTCTGCAGGGAGCTCTCCCAGGCCTGGCAGTTGCACCAGTTCAATCCGCCCTTTTGCACGCACACGAGCCGACGGATGCGTTGCAGTGGTGCGGAACGCCAGTCGAGCCGCATCCGCCAACCCATGGAGCGCGAGTGCCTCGGCAAATACGGCGGACACATCCATCTGTTCGAGATTCAGGGGAATCTCGCCTTCGCCACGGCGGAACCGATCATCCGCGACGTCGTGGGCTGTGCCGGCCACCGGCGGGCCGTGATCCTCGATTTCCACCACGTCACCGGGATCAATAGCGTGGCGGCGCGACTGTTCACCGAACTGGCCGACAACCTCGGCCACCATGGGACCGCTGTCTTCTTCACCTCCGCGCAGCAACTGCCGCTGCTCAGGCAGGTGGCGGCCGCGCATCTCGCCGAGGCCTCTTCCGTCGACGGCCTGTTCCGTTTCCGGTCGACTGACGCGGCGCTCGAGTGGTGCGAGGACGAACTACTGCGGGAACTCATGCCCACGGCGCCGCTGACGGTGGAAGACCTGCGGGTCTTCGAGATCGCCTCCGGTCTGGCCGCCGAGGAACTCGCCGTGTTCAGGGAGTTGATCGTACGGAGGTCGTTCGCCCCCGGGGAACACGTGATCCGCCGCGGCGACGCTGCCACGACCCTGTTCCTCGTCACAAAGGGAGTGGTCGGGGTATGGCTGGGCGAGCATGAAAATGGCAGCCGGGTCGCGAGCTTCTCGGTCGGGACGATGGTGGGCGAGATGGCGTTCCTCGACGGCGTCAGGCGTTCCGCGAATGTCGTGGCAGAAGGCGACGTGGAATGCGCCGTGTTCGCATTGGAGGATTTCAACACGTTGCTAGAGACCCATCCTCGGCTCCACACGAAGATCTTGCGGAACATCGGCGTCTCGTTGGCAACGAAACTACGGAGGGTGAACGAAGACGTACGCATCCTCGTCGCGGAGCGGGAGCGATAGGCTTCCCTGGCGATTCTCAATCGCCACCGAACGCTGCTTGTTTCCCTGAAGAAGAGGACGACTCTTTCGGGATTCCCGGTCAGGGCCGCAGTGTGATGCGGTCGTCCCCAGCCCGCGGGGCACCACGCCCGCCACGCAGCCTGTCGAGCTGCCTTCGCATGTCGGCGGGCAGCGGGCTTTCGAAGCGGAGATCGTCCCCTGTTTCGGGATGCACGAATCCAAGTTCGGCGGCGTGCAGCATCACCCTCGGGGCCTGCGACGTGTCTTCCACCTTCATGTGGCGCGGGGCGGAATAGACCCGCTCGCCGCAGACGGGGTGGCCGATCTCGGCGAGATGGATGCGGATCTGGTGGGTGCGGCCGGTTTCGAGCCGGCACTCGACGAGCGTGAAGGCGTCGCCGAAGTGCTCGACGGGTTGCACGTGCGTCACGGCCCGCTTGCCCTCCTCGGTGTCCGACGACCCGCGGCGGCCGTCGCCGCGATCGCGGACGAGGTTCGTCTGGATCGTGCCCGCGCCGACCCGTCCCACGCAGATGGCGAGATATCGCCGGTGCGTGGTGTGGGCCCGGAACTGCTCGGCAAGGATTCGCTCGGCCGGGACGGTGCGGGCGAACACCACGAGGCCGCTCGTCTCCCGATCGATCCGGTGCACCGCCCGCACCGGCGGGATGCGGCGGGGTTTTTTGCCGCGGGCGCCGTGGCGGGCGAGGAGATATCGTGAGATCGCGTCGGGCACCAGTTCGTCGAGCGTGGGCTGCACCTGCCGCCGCCGCGTCGGCCAGGAGAGTTCCTCGGTGTGCCGCGTGGTCGTGATGCCGGTCGGCTTGTCGACCACCACGACCTGGTCGTCGAGATGGACCACCCGCACGTCGTCTGCCTTCGGCGGCGCGGCCGCCGCCGCGGCGAGCACCTTCACGACCTCGCCGTCCTTCAGCCGCCGCGCCGTGTCGGTGCAGATGTTGCCATGGATCATCACGCGGCGCGACCGCACGAGCTTTTGCACCTGTGACCAACTCGCCGTGCCGGTGGCCGGGTCGTTCGCTGCCAGCTTCGCGCGAAGAAAGGCCGCGAGCGTCTGGCCGCGGTCGGCGGCAGTGACATGGTGAACGGTGCCAGTGGAAGGTTTCATAGCACAGAATCTACCATGGGAGTGCCCGGGGATTGGCGGCTGCAGAATACCCGGCTTGACCGCGGTTTCCGCGGTTTTAGACTCTGAGGGGAGGCCTCATTTCGGCAGCCTCCCCAGGCGAGCCGTTTTCTCCTTCTCTTTCGTGAGGATCCTCTTCCGTGCCCGGCACATGTGTTATCGGTCTGCAGTGGGGTGACGAAGCCAAAGGCAAGCTCGTCGACATCCTCACCGAAGACCACGAGATCGTCGTCCGCTACCAGGGCGGCGCCAACGCCGGCCACACCGTCGTTTCCAACGGCCAGACCTGGAAGCTCTCCCTCATTCCCAGCGGCATCCTCCGCGATAACGTCGCCTGTGTGATCACCGGCGGCGTGGCGCTCGATCCCGCCAGCGTGATCAAGGAGATCGACGGCCTCGAGGCCCGCGGCGTCAAGGTCGAGGGCAAGTTGCGGATCAGCGACCGGGCCCACCTCGTGTTTCCATGGCACGTGGCCGAAGACAAGCAACTCGACGGCAGCCTGTCCGGGGGCGAGGCGATCGGCACGACCGGCCGCGGCATCGGTCCCTGCTACCGCGACAAGGTGGGCCGCTCGCTGGCGATCCGCCTCGGTGATCTCTACCGCGACGAGTTCCGCGGCCGACTCGAA
>CAZOMJ010000128.1:0-14351 GCA_964581055.1 uncultured Candidatus Kuenenia sp. | reverse complement strand
AAACACCTACGAGGGCCTCGGCCGGCTCGACGGCCTCGAACCACTCGCCCCTGATCTCGTGCTCGTGGCCTTCGGCGCCAACGACTGCTGCCACCATTTCCTCGAGCCCGCGGAGACGGCGCTGGCGGTCGAGGCGCTTGCCAAGGACATCCGCAAGCGGTTCGGCGCCGACGTGATCGTCGTCGGCACCGGCGGCGACAACCCCCGCGAGCCGTTCTTCCGCCACCTGCCAGAGACGCTCGCCGCGCAGCGGCGGGCCGCCGACGCGGCCAGCGTGCCTTTTGTCGACGTGCGGCAGCCCGTGCTCGCCGCCACGGAAAGCGGAGCGAAGTGGGCCGACTTCCACTGCGGTCCGGCGAACTGCCATCCGAATGATGCCGGCCACCGGGTCTGGGCCGAGGCCGCCTTCAATCGCATTCAGGAATTACTGCGAGTCACACCTTCACCAGGAGCATCAAAGCCATGACGTTTTGTCCATCGAGCCGTTTCATCAGGAGTGCGTGCTTGGCGTTCCTCGCCGTCGCGGGGTTCGTCGCCCCCGTGGCCGCCGAGACCATCGAAATCACCGCGGCCGAATGTGCCGGCATGAGCGGCTTCCGGGCCCACTGGGATCGCACGATTCCGGTCGCCGAGGAGGGTGAGCGGATCCAGCGGGATGCGGTCGTGAAGGACCGCGGCCAGACGGCCGTCTGGGGCGGCGACAAGCCCGGGCCGCTCGCGTTTGACGCCGTGCACCGTAGCCTGCTCGTCCGCTTTCCCGGCGCGGCGAGGGAAATCGCGGCCGCGGTCAAGTCGGGCAAGGAAATCGAGAAAGTGGAGCTCGTGCTGCCACACCTCGACGAGGAACTCTGGCCCACCGGCTCGGGCGGCGCTGACTATCCCTGTGCCGATGGCTACCGCTACCGCATGAACTGGGACTGCGACAAGATGTATCGCGCGAGTCGTCCCAACTGGCATGCCGTCGCCCACGCGCTCCGCAAGCCCTGGACGGCCGACGCCGCGATCGGGCCGACCTACAACGCGGCCGTGAACGGCGCCGTCTATTGGAAGCGGTTCGGCGCGACCGACATCGCCGAGGACCGCTTTCCAACGCAGCTCGGTCCCACCGAGGTCTCCTCCTACAAGCCGGAGGGGCGGATGGACGTGACGGCCGTGCTCACCGACCCAGCCTACGGCAAGACGCTCGCCGACCGGCTGGGCGTGATCGCCAACAACGGCTTCGTGATCAACAAGGAGGAGGTCTACGACGCCCGTTATTTCACCGGCGCCTACGAGTGGGCCATCTCCACCGGACCGCAGGCGATCCTCGTCAAGCAGCCGAAGCTCATCGTGACGCTCAAGGCTGGCAAAGCCGAGACGGCCATGCCGCCGGCCGTCGATGTGGCGGCGGTCGCTGCCAAGCACAAGGACAAGCCGCTGGGCACGCCGACGGCCGTCGTGCCCTCGGCCGCCGAGTTGCAGAAGCTCGACGAGCAGTTCTCAGCCAAGCCCGAGTGGATGCCCGACTGGCAGTATGCGCACGTGAAGCAACTCATGGGCCTCGAGAGCGGCGGCAAGGCGGAGCCCTTCTACTACCGCGTGGTGCCGCCGCACGTGCGGAACCGGGCGAAGCAGGAGGCGGAACAGCAGGCGAAGAAGACCGGAAAACCTGTCGATGCCGACTATGCTGTCTATCTCTCCTGGCTCGACTGGGTGAACGGCCGACCGCCGCGGTATTGGGAGGGCCACCTCACCGCAGCCGACAACATCACGCAGTGGTACAACTTCCGCGCGGCGCTGCCGGGGCCGGTGCAGGACTCCGTGATCCGCGCCTGGAACGCCTGGCTCATGCCGGATCGCGAGACGCAGCTCGACGGCAATCTGCGGCGGCAATATGACGAAACCTCCGGCAAGCTCATCCATCCGATGGCCGATGACCCGCGGGTGGGGAAGAGCAAGGATGGCAAACAGGCGGAGTGGGGCCAGGGCGACGTCTATTACAAGAAGACGGGCGACTGGCGGGGCAACAAGAGCTACTACCGCTCCGGCTTCACGCGGGACATGAGCACCGCCAACTTCAACTCGAGCGCCGCCTCCGGCGCACTGCTCAACGGCCAGATCATCGGCTCGGAGAAGGCCATGGACGACGGCCGGGCGGGACTGATGCAGTTTCCGTTCTGGATGTGGACCTTCGGCTCGGGTGTCGGCCAGGAGTACATCGACCACTACTACTGGGCGATCGCCACGGCGGGCAACAAGCTGTTCGCCGATTTCTGCGAGCAGCCGGAAGACAAACTTGCCGGCTGGAGCATCATGAACAAGACGGTCAACGACCTGGCCTGCGGGTACCATCCGAACCTGAAGAGGCTCGTGGGGCCTGCCAGCCGGACGTTTTCCGAGCACTCGCTGGGGCAGCAGGACGGCCTCTACCACATCCTGCACGTGATCTCGCCGCGGGGCAGCCTCTGCGACACGGACACGGGCGCGTTGCCGGCCCTCACGATGCCGAAGGATGCGAACGGCAGGAAGCCGCAGCCGGTCAGCGCCTGGGGTCATGACTATCCCGCGGCGACCGTGGCCCTGCAGAGCCTTTCGGGCCCCTGGGCGGAGCCGTGGTTCGCGGAGATGGTCGACGACAAGCCTCTGCCGTGGTCGGCGGTGCTCGAGAAGGAGGGCGACGCGATCGTGACCCATTTTGGAGTGAACTACGGCCTCGCCAGCATCCGCACGAAGCCACAGCGGCTCCACGTGGTCGGGCAATGGCGGCGGAAGGCGGAACTGCCCCAGAGCATGCACGACATCGGCACGCTCGACATGCGGGTTGGCTTCAACCAGACGCAGCTCGCCAACGATGGCTCGGGCGTGATCAGCGAGCAGGGTGTTTACCGCACCTATCAGGATGGCAACAGGCTGATCATGGTCGCCAAGCCGAAGCCGCAGGTCATCCAGCAGCAGGCGGCAGAACACCAGTACGGCAATCGCAAAGAGCCGGCCCAGGAGATCAAGAGCGTGCAGTGCACTGCAGCGCTTTTTAGCTACGAGCAGCCGCAGCCCACCTGGGAGATCTTCGTGGGTGACAAGAAGATCGAGTCGCTGCCCGCGACGGCGAAGTTCGGCCAGGTGATCGTGATCCGCGACGGCGTCAGCTACCTCGCGATCCGGCCGCTGCCGACCACCGACGCTGGCCGCGACGCCGAGGTCACCCTGGAGGCGGGCCAGCCGCAGATGGAGGCCTACCACGAGGCGGTCAACGTGCAGCCGGCGCTGCTCGTCAATGCCTACTTCTATAAGAAAGACGCTCCCATCGGTGCCGACGCCCTCAAGCAACTGGAGAACGCGTTCGGCGGCTTCGTGGTCGAAATGGGCGACGAGGCCGACTATGGCAGCTTCCAGAAGTTTCAGGAGCACATCAAGAAGACGAAGCTCGAGGCTGATGCGAAATCCCTCACGTATCGCAGCGGGAGCGATACCCTGACTGCTGCGTGGGACGCCTTCACCGTGAACGGCAAGGACCCCGTGGCCGGCTTCCGGGAGCGGCAACTGTGGCAGGATACGTCGCTCTCGCAGATGGGCCGCACGTCGCTCGAGAAGAACGGCGCGGTCCTCGACCGCGGCCCGCTGCATCCCGAGCTCAACATGCTCCTGCAGACCTTCCCGAAGCAGAAGATCTACGTGGCCACGAACATGGTGCCCAACTACCTGCCCTACAGCTTCCGCGAACCGGGCGGTGTGAAGATCGTGGCTGACGGCGGCTGTTCGATGGGACGTTGGGCCGTGAAGGACTCCCGCGAGATCGACATCCGCTACACGCCGTTTGGCGGGAACTATCGTGCCGGTGCCGAGAAGGAACTGCCCCTGGCCACCCTGCTCTTCGTGAGTGGCACGAAGGACAAGCCGAAGGTGATGCTCAACGGCAAGGACGTCACCGCCGGCCTCAAGGCCTGGAAGCAGGACGGCAGCGATGGCTGGCTCGTTCCGCTGGTCGGCGACCTTCCTGCCGACGGCCAGATCGCCGCCCGGCTCACGGCGGCCCGAACGCTCGTGGAAGGGAAATAACCGCGAGTCACCTCGGTGCAATCCGGTTCGGGGCCGGAATGTGCTGGAGCAACGTCTGGCGAGGGTCGGGATTGCCCGTATCCTCTCGCCGGACGTTCGCTTCGGGCATCCTGCCCTGCGCTCACTCGATGCCGGCTGCGCTCTCGGCATCCTGCCTTCGCTTGCCGCCAACGCCGGCTCGCGGTCACGTGCAACCCCTCCCGTTGCGGCGGCGATGAATGCCGGTTCGGTCGGAATCGCCGGCGCGGGCGATGATCAGGCCAGCGGCAGCGGCCCGGTGCTGTCGGCGAACCGGTCGACATCGATGCCGGCCGCCTGCAGCATCGCCACGTAGAGATTCGCCAACGGCTTCCCTTGGAAGTCGACGTGTTCGCCGAGCTTGAGCCGCCCGCCGGCGTGGCCTGCCACGAAGTTGGCCAGATCGGTCGACTCGTGCCAGGTGCCCATGCCGCCCCCGAAGTGTACGAGCGAATTGTCGAGCAGCGTCGAGCCGTCCGCTTCCTTGACGCCCTGCAAACGCTCAAGGAAATAGGCCACGTGCTCGATCCGCAGCCGGTCCACCTTCGCCATGCCGGCAGGGCCGGTGTGCGTGTACCCATGGTAGGTGTCGTGAAGGCCCTCCTCCTTGTAGACATCCCCCATATGACCGAGCGTCGCCGTGGCGATCCGGGTCTGGTCGGTCTGGAGTGCGAGCACGAGCACGTCGAGCAGCAGCCGGATCCTCGCCTTGAACTGCGCCGCCGCCGCCTGTGGGTTGCCCAGGTCGAGCGACTGCCCGACGCCGCCGATTTTCTTGAGTTCGCCGGCACCCTGCGGAAGCTTGGGCAGCGGCACGCCGGCCCACTTGCGGGTCGCCTCCGCCCGCGTCTCGATCGAGCGGAGCTGCGAGAGGTATTCCTCGAACCGCTCGTGATCTTCCTTGCCCAGCTTCTTCAAGAGTGCCTTGGCGTCATCCATGCAGTCGTCGAGGATGCTTTTCCGCTGCAGGAAGCGGACCTCGGCCCACGCCTTGTCCTTGTCCGACGGCCCCGTGAAGAGCCGCTGGAAGATGTCGTAGGGATTCCAGTCGGAAGGAATCGGCGAACCGGTGTCGCTGGCCGCAACCGTCAGGCCGCGGTCATGGGTCAGGTTGAGCACCGGCAGGCGGGTCTGCGGGCCGACCTGCCGGGCAGCCACCTGGTCGATCGAGACGCTGTTGCGGCAGGCGACGCCGGGCACGCGGAAGAGATCGGCTCCCGTCAGGTGGCACATCGGATCCTGCGCGTGTCGGACGACGGTGCCTCGGGTGAACGCGCCGGGATGATAGAGACCACTGAGGAGCGTCACGTGGTCCTTGAGGGGCAGGAGCGGCTCGAGCGTGCCGAGCGGCTTGATCCCCTCTGGCATCCCCTCCTTGAACGAGTTCTGCGTATTGGGCAACTCGGTGGAGAGGTGCCACTCGCGGCCCGTCCGAGCCGGCTTGTAGGCTGGCATGAACATCCCCGAGCCCGCGTAGAGCCAGACGAGCCGCACCGGCGGCTTCGACGCGGCAGCCCACGCGGTCCGCGGCGTCATGCATTCGAGAAACGGCAGGCCCACGCTCGCGCCGAGGCTCCGCAGGACGTGGCGGCGGGAAAGACGGAATCGCATCTTCATGCTCCTCGACGGGGTGTGACCGCAGGACCGGACATCGGCCCACGCTCAACGCTTTTGAAACAGGTCGCTTTGCACCAGGGCCTCGATCACCTTCTGAAACCGGAAATCGTCCGCGAGAGCTGCGTCGCGGACCGCGTGCAACTGCGGCTCGTCGGTGAGCAGCAGCCTCCGGCCGAGCGCGTAGATGGCGAGCTTCTCCACGAAGCCCGAGGCGAACCGTTCCCGGTTGGCCACGAGGTATTGTTTAACGGCGTCGGCGCCGTTGCCCTTCACGGCTCCCATCGCGAAGGCGTCGTCGATCGGGAACTTCGGCACGGGCGACCAGACCGCGTAGAGTTTGTAGCGATTCTTGATCGCCTCCTGATTGCGGACCGGGTTGGCGGGATCGACCCATACCGGCTCGTCGTCCCGCCACTCGCCGATGGCATCGTAATGCTCGAGCGCGAGCCCGAGCGGGTCGATCCGGTTATGGCAGCCGGCGCAATTGGCGGCAGAGACGTGCGACCGCACCATCGACGAGGCCGTCTCGCCAGTGCCGTCGTCGGGCAGCACCGCGTTGACGTTCGGCGGCGGAGGGGGCGGCGGCCGGTTGAAGAGCCGCTCCAAGATCCAGGCCCCGCGTTTCACTGGCGACGTCCGGGTGTTCTCGCTCGTTGTCGCCAGGAAGGCCGCCGTCGTCACGAGCCCCCCACGGCGGCCCTCGGGCAGCGACACCTTCCGCAGGTCGCCACCTGAGACGGGCGAAAATCCGGGAAGTTCCTCCGGCACCAGTGACCACAGCGACGGCAGGTGGTAATGGTCGGCGAGCCGGTCGTTCAAGAAGGCGTAGTCGCAGTCGAGCAGATCGAAGAGCGAGCCGTTCTCATGGAGCAGGTGCCGCAGCATCGCCTTCGGTTCGGCGGCGAAATCCTGCCGCATGAGCCCCTGCTTGTCGAACCGCTTGTAGAGCACGTCCTCCGGCATGATCGTGGAGATCTTCGTGAGGCCCAGCCACTCGGTCGCGAAGCGGTCGACGAATGCATCGGACCTCGGGTCGGCGATCATCCGTCGCACCTGCTCGAGGATCGTGCCACGCAGAGTGCCCGCTGCGGCCACTTTCATCAGCGCATCATCCGGCGGACCGCCCCAGAGGAAGTAGGAAAGCCGGGCCGCCAGTTCGTGATCATCGAGCGACCGGCCGACCGGGCCCGGTTCGACGTGGAAGAGGAAGTGCGGGGAGGCGAGCGCCCGGGCGAGAGCCAGCCGCAGGCCGTCGTGGGCGGGAGCCTTCGATGCCTCCGGCATGAGTTTGGGGTTGGCGTATGCCAACGACGCCTGCTGCGCGAACTGGGCGAAGTCGCCGATCTCTTCGGACGTGGCGGGCCGGCGGTAGAGTCGAGGCAGGAGCCACCCGGCCACCTTCTTCCAGTCGCCCGCGGCGATCGCCTTCTCGTTTTCCCGCTGGAATCGCGACAACGGCCAGCCTTCTGGATAGAGCGGCCCTTCGACATCCAGCCGCATGTCGGTCAGGTAGGGCAACGGGTAGGGGGTGCTCGGGTCCTTCTGCTTTGCCGGCTTCCAGACGTGTTCGAGCAGGTCCCACGTGTTGCGGGTCCCGACCGGTTTGCCATCCGGCCCGCTTTTTGTCCGGCCCTCGGCCCGCAGGCCGTTGTTGCTCGGAAACCCGTTCGACCAGCGAAAATCGATGCGTGATCGGCCGCCCGACATCACCATCCGCTCGAAGACGGCCGGCTTGCCCTCCTCGATCCGCACGTCGCCCTCGGAGACGAGGTCGGAGTCGAACCGGATCTGGAAATGGGGCGTGTATCCCGGCCGCACACCAAGGTTCCGTGGCGTGAAGTGCAGGGCCACGCGGTAGACGCCGGGGCCGCCGCCGCTTTCCACCCAGAGATGGTCGCCGAGCCAGGCATCGGCATCGCCGACCTTCCCGATCGCCCCGCCCGGGTCGTGCCCCCGCATGGCGAGGCCGTAGTCCTTGTTGCCGTGGGTGTAGGTACGCACAGATTTTTCCGGCTGCGCGCCGTCGAGCACGGCAAGCCTCGCGATCGCCTCGCCCGCGGAAAGGTATTGCTCGATGAGCACGGCCGAGAGATTGAGCGCCTCGCCGACGTTCGTAAAACCCTCGAAGACGTCGTCGGGCGGAAACGCCGCTGACGGTGCGATGCCGTCGAGACCGAACACCTCGCGGACAGTCTGGTCATATTCGGCGTTGTTGAGCCGTCGCATCGGTCGCGGCTGCTGCAGCAGGGAAAACGCCTCGTAGAGCGAGAGCTGGTCCCGCAGCCACGACTCGGCCGCTGCGTATTCTGTTTCCGTCGGCCGGCGCTCCGCGTCCTCCGGCGGCATATCCCGGGCCACGATCCGCTCGAGCACGCTTCGCCAGCCGGCGATATTTTTCTCGATCGTGGGTCCGCCCAGCAGGTCGTCGACGTCGAATCCCCCTTCGGCCTTCCCCTGCTCGTGACAGGCCCGGCAGTGCTCACGGAACAGCGTCGGCCCCTCGGCTAAAGGCACGAGCTTCGGCCCGGAAGTGACCACTTCGCTCGCTTGCCTTTCAACCACGCTCCCTCCCGCGGCCGCAGCCGGCTTCTTGGCGGGCCGATCCTCCGCAACGGCGGCGGCGAACTGGCGGGCCAGCCGCCGGTCGGCCTCGGAGAGGCGTTCGAGCGGCAGCGTGACGATCTGGCCGTTATCTTTCCGCTCGAGCCGCACCGTGCCGTCGACGATTTCGACGAAGCGGAGTTCTCCGCGCGACGTCACGCCGTTGGAGGTCGACCAGCGGCGAAAGCCGGATCGCTCTGTGGATTCGTCGGAGCCCACTGCGAGGAGCTGCGGGCCGGCCAGAAGGGCCAGGATAAAGACAAGGAGCCGCAGTCTGGCTCGGAAGGCCGCCTTCAACCCGCTTTTCCCGACGATGAGCATGCAGACCACCTGCCTCCCATTTAGAATCTCCCGCCGACGGGTCGATTGGTACCGATCGACTGAGCCGCGAGAAAACGGTGCCAGGCACCATTTTACCAAGTCAGGGGGCATATTCCGGGGAGTGTCGTTCGACCGTGGTGCGGCCGGTCACGGGGCGTGGCGGCGTCGCTCGAGCGCTCTGAGACGGGCCGGGGTGAGGCCCGTGTGGCGGCGGACGAAGGTCGTCATATATTGCACCGACGGGAAGCCGCTGCGGGACGCGACCGTCTTGAGTGGCAGGTCGGAGCCGGTGATCAGCCGCCGGGTTGCCGTGAGCCGCAGGCGAATGTATTCCTCGTGGATCGACCGGCCGACGGCCGCCTTGAACCTTGCATCGAGGCCGGTTCGCGAGAGGCCGACGGCCGCGGCCAAGGCCTCGACAGCGGGCCTCATCCAGGGTGTGCGACGCAACGCATGCAATGTCTCAACCACGGCGGGATCGCTCGTCGCCAGCGTGTCGGTCGAGGCGCGGGCCACGACACCGATGGGTGGCAGGACGATCCGCTGCGACACGGTTGAGGCACGCCGTGGCTTCCCGCCGCGCCGCCGATCGGTCGATTCCGATGCGGCGTGCATGAGCCGGTCGAGCAGCGCCGCCGCCTCGTAGCCGATCCGTCTCGCCGCCTGATCGATGCTCGACAGGGGCGGATCGGTCAATTCGCAGATTATTTCGTCGTTGTCGACGCCGATCACCGCCACATCGTGCGGCACCCGCAGTCCGAGCGTGCGGCAGGCTTCCAGCACGTGCCGGGCGCGGACGTCGTTGCAGGCCATCAGCCCAAGTGGCTTCGGGAGTTGCGTGAGCCAGCGGGTGAGCTCCCCCTGCAGGTCGGCCCAGCGGCGGGCGTTGCCGTGCCGGCCCATGAAGGCGTGGCAGGGGCGGCCGGCCTTCTCGCAGGCCTGCGCAAACGCGGCCGCTCGTTCCTCCGACCAGCCGCTGGTCGTCGTCCGCGGATACCCGCAGAAGGCGAGCGTCTCGAAGCCACACGCGAGCAGGTGCTCGGCGCCGAGCCGGCCGATGGCGGCGTTGTCGGTATAGATGTAGGGAATCCCAGACGCGGCGTCGTGCCAGCCATAGCCGCCGCCGACGCCCACCACCGGAATGCCGAGGCCGCGGATCGCCGTCGCCACCCGCCTGTCGTCGAAGTTCGCGACGATCCCCTGCCCGTGCCAGCGGGCCAGGTCGGGGAGTTTCTGGAGCGGATCCTCCTCGACGTAGAGGCTCCAGCGGGTTCGCTCCCGCGCGAACTGGGCCACGCCGGCGATGATCAGCCGGTCATACGGACGGGCTGCATCGAGAATCACGGCGACGAGCGGCGCAGCTGGCATGGGCGAACCGGTTGCAGATGAACGCAGTCACCGTCCGAGGCACGGCGACGGATGTCAGGCGGAGAGCAGGTGCTCCAGCACGAGCCGCTCGAGGGCCTCGTAGTCGCGGGCGGCGATGCACTGCTGGGCCGTCGTGTTGGGGAACGAACGAACCTTCTCGACAAGCCGCAGGAAGACCGCCTTGCTCGTGGCGAGGTGGGCCGTGGCCGATTCGGCCTTCTGCGTCCGCTGGGCCTTCACGTCGAAGCCCACGAACGCACCGGAGGCGGCGTAATTCGCCGACTCGAGCACGCGGACCTGATCGAAGGCGCCGCGGAGGTTGGCCGCGCCGAAGACCTTGTCCTGGTCGAATTTCAGGCCGTTCTGGTCGTTCAAATGCACGCTCCAGAGCTTCCCGGCGGCCAGTGCGAACCCCATCTCATCGGATGGGTCGAGGCCGGCGAGGATGGCGTGGGCGGACTCGATCAGCACGCCCACCCTAGCGGGATCCTGGGAGCGTGCACCGAGTGCGAGCGCGTGGCCGATCGTCGGCACGAACGCATGGTCGACCGGCTCGTTGGGCTTCGGCTCGATGGCGATCTTCGCCTTCGGACTCGCGGCCAGAATCGCGTTGATCGCTTCGAGCATCTGCCGCGAGGCGTCGATCGGATTCTTGCTTTCGCGGACGGCGGTGCCTTCGCGGGCCGGCCACATCACGATCAGGTCGGTGCCCAGCGCCATCGCCACGTCCACCGCCCGCTTCGACCGCTCGATCGCCCACTTCCTGGCCGCGGGGTCGTTGCTCGTGTAGCCACCGTCGATGCCATTGGGATGCTCCCAGAGACGCGGGGCGACGAACTCGGGGGTGAGCCCCATGTCGGCCAGCTTCCGTCGCATCGCCTCGGCCTCGTGGACGATCTGGCTGGGGGAAAGGTTTTCGAGGTCGGGTACGGCGTCGTCATCGTGGAACTGGATGCCCTCGAAGCCGAGCCCGACCGCCGCCTTGAGCACGTCGTCGAACGCCACCTGCGGCCGCACGGGCGGGCCAAACGGGTCGCCGCCGCGGCTGATGTTCCAGGGGCCGATCGAGAAGCGGTACGAGGCAGCAGCCATGACGAGGGAATCTCCGGCGGGAAGAGGGAAACGGTGTGTGGCGTGGGCGGACACGGTGTCCGCGTGGCCGACAGACTACCCGTCAGGCATTATGCTCTTTCGTAAAAGTTTTACGTTATCTTCCAAAGGTGGGCCACCTGTGGCCGCCCGTCAGGTAGCATGTGGCCCGCCAATCCCCACGTGAGGAGCCTCAGCCCCGATGCCCGCGCACACGCCCGAAAAGTCGCTCGACCTGAAACTGGCCCGAATCGTGGCCGACCCGGCCTGCCGGGACTTTATTCTGGCCGACGCTAAGGATGCCGACATGGCCTTCGGGCTGGCCTCGCCCGGTGTGGCCGCAGGCGGGAACCCGGCAACGGGGCCGTTTCGGTCGATCAGTGACTATCGTGACACCATCCGCGAGATCGTCCGGCTGGGCCTCGTCGACATCATGCTCATGAGCGCGAGCACGAGCGAGGTGCTCGCCATCGAGGAGGGACTGTTCGTCGCCAGCCACGTCACGCCCGCCGTGCGTATGAACGACACGACCGACATCTGGCTTGCCGCCGGCTCCGGCAGCTACGGCCGCCAGCCCGCCCTCCCCTTCTCCACGACGACGATCGCACAGGCGCGGCATGGCCGGGTCGACGCAGTGCATACGGACCACTCTCGCGGTGCGAACTTGGGCCTCTTTTCGCTCACGCTCAACGACGACGCCATGCTCGACCGGGCGATGCTCACGGCCTACCGTGACTTCCGCATCGAGGCCGAGCGGGCCGGGTTTCGCCATTTTCTGGAGGTGTTTTTTCCCAACGCGCTCGATCGCGTACCCGGAAAGGCCGCGGGTGAGAAACCGCAGAACATCGCGCGCTTCCTCGCCGACCATGTCGTGCGGTGCCTTGCGGGCGTGCCGCGGGCGGGCCGGCCGATCTTCCTCAAGATCCCCTATTTGGGGCCCGATGTCACCGAGCAGTTGGCGGCCTACGACCGTTCGGTCGTCGTGGGCATCCTCGGCGGCGGCGCCGGCACCACGCACGATGCGTTCGGTCTCGTGGCCGAGGCCAAGCGGCACGGGGCCCGCGTCGCCCTCTTCGGTCGCAAGATCAACGCGGCCGAGCACCAGCTCTCGTTCGTGAAATTCCTCCGCGCGGTCGCCGACGGCGACGTGGCCGCCGACGAGGGCG
Organism: uncultured Candidatus Kuenenia sp.; assembly: GCA_964581055.1. Taxonomy (GTDB): domain Bacteria; phylum Planctomycetota; class Planctomycetia; order Pirellulales; family UBA1268; genus CAMCQY01. The sequence continues at coordinate 2,136 of CAZOMJ010000128.1, read as the reverse complement.
TGAAGGCTTACCACGGCGAGCTGGCGAAGCTCGGCATCCGTCCGCACCGCACGCTCGAGGCGGACCTGGCCCGCAGCTCCACGGCGTCCGCCTACGGCGGGTGAACGGCGGAACGTCAGGGTTGTGTGCTACGACCGTTGTGACGCTGTCGATAGTGCTGGGGCGGCAGGCCCGCGTGTTTGCGGAAGGCCCGCGTGAAATGTGCATGGTCGTAGAAGCCGCAGTCGGCCGCGATCCGCCCGATCGGTTCGGTCGTCTGCTCCAGCCGGCGGCGGGCCATCGTCAGCCGCGTGTAGAGGATGTAGTCGCCGGGGCTGATGTTGAACAACCGGCGAAACTCGCGTTGCAGTTGGCTGACCGACAGCCCGGCCCGCTCGGCCAGATCGGCGCACGCGATCGGACGGCCATAGTGCGCGATCACGTATTCGAGCGCCGGCGTCAGCCGTTGATACTCTTCCGGCGCGTTGCCGGCGTGATCGAACGGCCGGAGGATTCCTGCCAGCCCAGACACCCGTCCGCGGGCATCGAAGAGCGGGATCTTCGTGGACAGGTACCAGCGAGGCATGCCCTCATGGTCCGACACGAGCCATGATTGATCGCGGAGCGGCCTGCCCGACTTCATCACCTGCCGGTCCTCGGCGACATACTGCGCGGCCAGTGCGGGCGGGTGGAAATCGGCGTCGCACTTTCCATGCATCTCCGCGGCCATGCTGCATCCATGCATGGCCAACCAGGCGGTATTGCAGCCTGTGAACCGACTGTGACGATCCTTTACGAACAGGAAAACGTCGGGCACGGCGTCGAACAGGCGGAGGATTTGCTCGGCCTGCGAGGCCGCCGGCGCTCGTGTGCGGGCGTGACGTGACATGCGTCATAAATACAAAAGACTGCCGCGACCGTCAAATGACACGGCCACGGGATGCGGACTATGATTCGGAGAGTGCGAAAACCAGGTCTCATGCAAGCCCGAAGCGCGAGCGAGGGTAAAAGCAACTCGGGCCTCCCGGTGACGCTCGCTTGCGCTTCGGGCTTAATTGGACAACGGTCGTGAAGGGTTTGTTCGACGGGCGATAGCGAGAGGAGGCCTCCATGTTCGAGTTTCAGGCGACCCGTCCGGGCCAGAGGGCCCTGCTCTGCGGCAACGGTCCCGCCCGGCGGGATTTCCTCCAGGTGGGAGCCCTGGCGGCCGTGGGGCTGTCGCTGCCGCAGTATGTCCGGGCGGCCAGCGAGGGGAAGGTGCGGCCGGGCCACGAGAAGCGGTCCTGCATCATGATCTTCAACCTCGGTGGCCCCAGCCAACTCGATCTCTGGGACATGAAGCCCGACGCGGCCGCCGAGATCCGTGGGCCCTTCAAGCCGATTCGCACGAAGACAGACGCCTTCGAGATTTCCGAGCTGCTGCCGAAGCACGCGGCCATCGCCGACAAGTTCTCGCTCGTGCGATCGTGCCGCCACGACGGCGCTGCCGTGCACGATGCTGGCTGGCAGATGCTGCAGACCGGCCGGCGATTTACCGGCGGCATCCAGACGCCCCATGCGGGCAGCGTCGCCTCGTATCTGCTCGGCCGGCGGACCGACCTGCCGCCGTTCGTCGTGCTGCCGCAACTCATGGGCCGCGGAGGCGGCAACCTTCCCAACGGGCAGGCCGGCGGGTTTCTCGGCAAGGCCCAGGATCCGTTCGCGCTGATGGCCGACCCCTCGCAGGCAAACTTCCGCGTGCCCGACCTCCTGCCCCCCGACCAGATCAACGTGGCCCGGCTCGACCGCCGCAAGAAGATGCGGGAGATCGTCGAAGGTGCGGCCAGGGAGTTCGAGGCCAGCGAAGACGCCCGGCTGCTCGACGAGAATTTCCATGCTGCCTACCGGCTGATGACGAGCACGCAGGCGCGGGAGGCCTTCGACCTGTCGAAGGAGCCGCAGTCGGTCCGTGAACGCTACGGCATGAACCGGTTTGGCCAGTGCTGCCTGCTGGCACGGCGGCTGGTCGAGAACGGCGTGCGGTTCATCACGATCAACACGTTTCTGACCGTGTTCGACGAGATCACCTGGGACATCCACGGCTCGAAACCGTTCACGTCGATCGAGGGGATGAAGAACATCGTCTGCCCGATGTACGACCAGGCCTACTCGGCCCTG
>CAZOMJ010000127.1:0-41201 GCA_964581055.1 uncultured Candidatus Kuenenia sp. | reverse complement strand
ATGGCACGATGCCATGTTTTTCGTGAAACATCTCCGTCGCTCGGAGATTCCGACTTGCCACCCGGTGCGGAATGGTGCGCACAACAAGTCGGACATCCTCCTCGTCTCCTCCACCTTCGCCGATCCCGGCTTCCCGCATAGTCTTGGTGAAGGCTGCCGGGCAGGATGCCCGGCTATCAGCCGCGGGCGGAGGCCCGCCAAGAAAAAATGGCAGGATGCCATGTTTTTCGTGAAACATCTCCGTCGCTCGGAGATTCCGACTTGCCACCCGGTGCGGAATGGTGCGCACAACAAGTCGGACATCCTCCTCGTCTCCTCCACCTTCGCCGATCCCGGCTCCCCTTCCCCATGCACCTGCCTGCATCGATTACCACCGTCTTCCGCCGTTGGTCTGCCGCCGCGCCGGTGAGCGTTGCGCCGCTGGGGGCGGCGGGCTTCAGCGGGTCGCAGCTGTTCGTGGTGGACCTGCCCGACAGTCCCGGACGGTTCCTGCTCAAGAGTTTTCATGCCGGTGCTTCCGTCGAGCATGCCCGCTTCGTCCATGGGCTCGTGAGGCACCTCCGGACCGAGGGCATTGTCGAGGTGCCGGAGGTGATCCCGACTGTCGACGGCGATACGGTCGTCATCGATGCCGACGGCAGACTCTGGGAGCTCGCCCGCTTCATGCCCGGCGTGGCCGTCCCCTGCCCCGCTCCCGCGCAGGCGGCCGCGGCCACGACGGCGCTGGCCCGACTGCATCTGGCCGCCGCGAGCCTGCCGGGCTCTCCGCCCCGGTCGCATGTCTCGCCGGGGGTCGATCGCCGGATCGAACACGCGCGGCGGTTACTGGCGCAGCCCTGGCAGGCCCGCCGCGCTGCCTGGTCGCAGGCCGCCCGCGAGGCCATGCCGTCGGGGTCATGCATGGCCGTCGACGCCCGCGCGGGATCCGCGATCGAAATCCTCAGCGAGTGCGGGGGCGAGCCGTTTCTCGCGCGCGTGGCAACCTTGTGTCCCGATAGCTGCATGCTGCAGCCCGTCCTGCGCGACGTCTGGTGCGACCATGTGTTGTTCGCGGATGCAGCCCACGACGACGTGACGGCGATCGTCGATCTCCATGCCGCGGGCGTCGACACGCCCGCCACGGATCTGGCGCGTCTCATGGGCAGTTGGGATGATTCTTCAGGTAGCGAGCGGCAGTCGCTTCCCGACCGCTGGCAGGTGGCCATGGCGGCATACGATCGCGTGCGGCCGCTGTCGCGGCAGGAGGCAGTGCTGATCCCCTTCCTGCATGCCACCGGGATCGTGCTTGGACTCGATAATTGGTTTCGCTGGATATTGGAGGAGCATCGCGACTTTCCCGACGCACGGAGGATGCTCGCCCGCATCGACAGGCTGCTGGCGCAACTGCCCGGTGCCATTGCCACCGCATGGTCTGCAGCCGGGAATGTCGATTGACCATCAGAAATTGCAGCGGGTAAACTAAAACGACGACAAAAAGGAAGAGTTGCCCTCGCCCCGTCCCCAGCGACGCCCGAATCGTCCGGCGTCAGATGGAAAGCATGCACAGCATTTTCCGACTGCCCAAGATCTGCCGCGCGATCGCCGTGCTGGTGGCGCTGCCAGTGGCAACGGCCCCGGGAGTGTGGGCATCGGCCGCGCAGACCGCACCGTTTGACCCGCTGGCGTCGATTTCGGCAGCCCTGGGCAGCCCAGCCCAGATCACGGCACAGATCGAGCCGGGCCCGCAGACTGAGAGCGGCCAGCATGTCAACGTCCTCGTGGTGACAGCCACGCTGGAGGAGGGCTGGCACCTCTATTCCTTGGATCAGAAGCCGGGCGGGCCGCAGGCCACCAAAATCAACCTGGCCGCCGATTCGCCACTGAAGCTCACGGGCCCATTCCGGCCCGATGCGGCTCCCCACAAGCGGACGGTCAAGGACGTGCCGGGCTGGAATGGCCTGGTCGTCGAGGAGCACGCCGGCACGGTGACATGGCGGGCACCGCTCGCCGCGAGTCCGGACGGCAAGGCCGCGGAGGTCCGTGGCAGCGTCAGCCTGCAACTCTGCCGCGACAACGCGTGCACACCGCCGGAGACGATCCCCTTCACAGCGGTGGTGGCAGGAGAGCTGGGCACCGCAGCCGTTGCGGCCGTCACTCCGATCAAGGCCACCGTCGGCTCCGAGAGCGGCCAGGCCCGCCCTGCCCCGGACGCACGCGACGCGAACGCTTCTGCTGGCGTCACACCGTTGGCTGTGGTGGCTCCGGTTGCGGCCACTGTGGGCTCCGAGGCCAGCGGTGCGCCGCTCTCGCTGCCGGCCGCGCTGCTGATGGGCCTCGTGGGAGGTTTGATCCTCAATCTCATGCCCTGCGTGCTGCCGGTGCTCGGACTCAAACTCATGTCGTTTGCCCAGCAGTCCGGCCGTGCCCGCCAGGAGGTTTTCCAGCTCAACCTCTGGTATTGCGCCGGCCTCTACGCCGTGTTTTTTCTGCTTGCGACGGCGAGCGTGGCAGCAAACATCGGCCTGGCGGGATCGAATCTCGCCTGGGGTGAGCAATTCACCTCGTCACGGTTCAACATCGCGATGGCGGGCATCGTCTTCGCCTTCGCGCTTTCCTTCCTCGGCGTCTGGGAGCTTCCGATTCCGGGCTTCATCGGTGCCAAGGCCGGGGCGATGCAGACGCAGGAGGGACCGCTCGCGGCGTTCCTCAAGGGTGTGCTCAGCACCGTGCTGGCCACGCCCTGCAGCGGCCCCTTCCTGGGGCCCGTCTTCGGCTTCACCCTCACGCAGCCGACCGGGGTGACCTACGCCGTATTCGCCGCCATCGCCACTGGCATGGCGCTCCCCTACCTGCTCGTGGGTGTGTTTCCGGGCCTCGTGAAATTCCTGCCGAAGCCGGGTGCCTGGATGGAGACGCTCAAGGAGGTGCTTGGCTTCGTGATGCTCGGCACGGTCGTCTTCCTGTTCACGTTTCTCGACCACGACTGGTTCGTGCCAACCTTTGCGCTGTTGATCGGCATCTGGGCCGCCTGCTGGTGGATCGGCAGGGCGCAGGAAGCCCGCGCGGGCGACATTGGGTTTGCACGGTGGCTACAGGCCGGAGGCATCGTGGCCACGGTGGGTAGCCTCGCCTTCATGTTCTTGGGGCCCGTGGCTTCCGTGATCCCGTGGGAGCCCTTCTCGCGGGAGCGGCTGGCCGACCTGCGGCAGAAGGGAGCGACGGTGCTGGTCGACTTCTCGGCCGACTGGTGCATGACCTGCAAATACAACCTGGCCACGGCCATCGAGACCTCCAAGGTCAAGACCGAGATCGAGCGCAACCGCGTTGTGCCGCTCCTGGCCGATTGGACAGATGGGTCGCCCGAGATCAAGCTCATGCTCGAGAGCCTGCAGAGCAAGTCGATCCCGGTACTCGCCGTCTTTCCGCCGGCCCGTTCGGGCGACCGGCCGCCGGAGCCGATTGTGCTTCGCGACCTGATCACCGAAACACAGGTGCTCTCCGCCATCCGTGAGGCCGGCCCATCAAGGGCCGCGCCGGCCGAGATCCGGGCAGCCTCGAAGCCGCTCCCCACCGCTGGGCATTAGAGCATTGGGAGCGGGAGCCTCCGCCCCACCGGCCAATCGGATCCGGAAATTTGACACGGCATGGAGGTGGTCTATCCTCTCGGGATCCGCAGCAAGCGGTTTTGGTCGAGCGACAAGGACGCCCCGATGATCTACGACGAAGAAATCACTGACATCCTGACAGGGCACGCGGTGCGGATGCTCAAGGGCATGCTCAGCGTTGTGGTGATCGGAGCGATCTTCTGCGTCGCCCTCTACACGTGGAGCGGCTGGATCCCCGCCATACGAGCGATGAAGATCCCCCCGGCTGTTCTCAGAGCTGCCACGGCGGTTCGCCAGGCAGGCGTCGCCGTTGCCAGTGCCGCAGAGGACGGCTGGGTGGAAGCCAACAAGGAACCGCACGCTCAGGATCGGCTCTGACAGTCGGGCCGACGATCACGGTGACTGTCACTGCCCGCGAGACTGGGCGCGGCAGGTGGTCTAGCGAAGGACGACGCGATCCTGCTCGGCATTGGCTGCCGAGACCGTGCCGATCTTCCAGTTGATATGGCCGAGATCGGCCAGTTGCCGCTGGATGCTGTCGGCGAAGTGCGGCGAGACGACGAGCACCATGCCCACGCCCATGTTGAAGACGCGGTCCATCTCTGCCGCGTCGATGCCGCCGAGTTTCTGCACCCAGGGAAACACGCCGGGCACCTGCCACGAGCCACGCTCCAGCACCACCTGCACGTTGTCGGGCACGATCCTCGCAAGGTTTTCGACGAGCCCGCCGCCCGTGATATGGGCGATGCCGTGCACGACCTGCTTCACCCGGTAGTGGCGGAGCACCGCCTTCACGGGCCGGGCGTAGAGCCGCGTCGGCTCGAGCAGCAGGTCGTTGACCGTCTTATCGCCCAGATCACCGACACGGTCGGTCCCCTTGAGACCGCCCATTTCGAAAACGGCCTTCCGCACGAGGCTGTAGCCGTTGGAATGAAAACCGCTCGAGGCGAGCCCGATGGCAACGTCCCCCGGCTGGATCTGCCGGCCGTCCACCACCCGCGTCCGCTCCACCACGCCCACGCAGAATCCGGCGAGGTCGTAGTCGCCGCCATGGTACATGTCGGGCAGGATCGCCGTCTCGCCGCCGACGAGCGCACACTCGCACTCCACGCAGGCGTCGGCGATGCCCCGAACGATCTGCTCGAGCAGCCCGGGATCGTCGTGCGACATGGCGACGTAGTCGAGGAAGAAAAGCGGCTCGGCACCGGTGCAGAGTGCGTCGTTGACGCTCATCGCCACCAGGTCGATGCCGACCGTGTGGTGGATGCCGGCATTCACGGCGACCTTGAGCTTCGTGCCCACGCCGTCGGTGCAGGAGACGAGCAGCGGGTCGACATACCCCCGCGAGAACAAGCCCTTGAAATCGAGCTGGAAGAGCGCGGCGAAGCCCCCTTCCTGGCTCATCACCCGCGGGCACTGCGTCCGCCGCATGTGCGCGGGGAGGCGGGCCATACCTTCTCGGTAAAGCTCAAGGTTGACTCCGGCGCTGGAATAGGTCGCTCCGCTCACGCCCGGTATCTTCGCCGCGATGCGGCGTCCCGCAAGTCCGCCGCGTGGTCCCGCGGCGATCCGCCAAGGATGCCTCCCGGGCGACCCCCGATGGTATGATTTCCAAGATGTTTTCCCGCAAGACCAAGGCTGTCGTCGAGCGTGCCCACGCCGAGCAGCCGCTGCCGCCGCTGCAGTTCAGCCATCCGCTGCCTTACGGCGCGTTGCTCCGCGACCGGTCCGGACGGCAGGAACAGGGCGTCCAGTTCGTCGTCTACAGCCGGTCGGCGACGGCGATGCGGGTGCTTCTCTACGACGCGGTCGATGATCTCGAGCCGTCGGAGGTGATCGCGCTGGACCCGAACAAGGACCGGTGGGGCGATATCTGGAGCATCTTCGTGCCGGGCTTGCGACACGGCCAGCTCTACCACTTCCAGGCCGATGGTCCTTTCGACCCCGAGCGGGGCCAGCGGTTCGACGGGCAGGCCCGGCTCATCGACCCATACTCGCGGGCGTTGGCCGGCGGCTTCCTGCCCGGCAGCGACTCGATCCTCCGGCCTCCGAAGAGCGTGGTGATCGACGACTCATTCGACTGGCAGGGAGATCGGCACCTGCGGCGTGGCCTGGCCGACACCGTGATCTACGAGATGCACGTCCGCGGCTTTACGGCCAGCCCCACAAGCGGTGTCGCCCATCCGGGAACGTATCTGGGTGTGATCGAGAAGATTCCGTATTTGAAGTCGCTTGGCGTGACCGCCGTGGAACTGATGCCAGTGCACGAGTTTCCCACGGAACTTCCCAACGGTGTTCGGCCGGAGCAGTTCAACTATTGGGGCTACGACCCGATTGCCTTCTTCGCCCCCCACCGCGGCTACGCGGCAGGAACGGAGCCAGGCTGCCAGGTCCGCGAATTCAAGGAGATGGTGCGGGCCCTGCATGCCGCCGGCATCGAGGTCATCCTCGACGTCGTCTTCAACCACACCGCCGAGGGCAATCACCTCGGGCCGACACTGTCTTTCAAGGGGCTGGAGAACCGCGTCTATTACATGCTCGGCGATGCCGGCTTCTACCGCAACTTCACCGGCTGCGGCAACACCATCAACGGCAATCACCCGATCGTCCGCGAGCTGATCTTTCTTTGCCTGCGTCACTGGGTGCACAACTACCATATCGACGGCTTTCGTTTCGATCTGGCCAGCGTGCTCAGCCGTGACCGCAATGGCGACATCCTGCCGAATCCACCGATCGTCGAACTGATCACGGAAGACCCGATGCTCGCCGACACGAAGATCATCGCCGAGGCCTGGGATGCCGCCGGGGCCTACCAGGTGGGCTCGTTCGCGAGCCTGCGGTGGGCGGAGTGGAATGGCCGCTATCGCGACGATGTCCGACGCTACTGGCGGGGCGATTACGCACAGACCGGCCACCTCGCCACGCGGCTGGCCGGCTCCAGTGACCTCTACGGCGACGACGGCCGCCAGCCCTATCACAGCATCAACTTCGTCACGTCCCACGACGGCTACACGCTCAACGATCTGGTCACCTACCGCGACAAGCACAACGAGGCCAACGGCGAGGGCAACCGCGACGGCGACAACAACAGCTTTTCCGACAACTATGGGGTCGAAGGGCCGACCAAGCGGGCAGACATCGACGCCCTCCGGGCCAGGCAGATCCGGAACATGCTCGCCACGCTGCTCCTCAGCCAGGGCGTGCCGATGGTTCTCGCAGGCGACGAGTGCCGCCGCACCCAACGGGGCAACAACAATGCCTATTGCCAGGACAACGACATCTCGTGGTTCGACTGGAACCTCGTCGGCTCGAACCCCGACCTCGTGCGGTACGTGCGGGAGTTGGTGCGGTTTCGGCTCGACAATCCCACGCTCCGCCGCAGGTCGTTTCTAGGTGGAGGCGCCAGCGAGGCGGGCGGGCTGCCCGACGTGGAGTGGTTCTCGCCGGAGGGAAGCCACGTCGACTGGTATGCCGCCGACGCCAGTCTCGTCTGTTTCTTTGGAGCGCCGTCCCGCGAAAAACTGATCCAGGAAGACGATGATGCGGCGGGCGGCATGGAGGGCAGGCCGCGGCACGTGCTGATCTTCACGCACTCGGGCTCCCTGCCCCGTCGGTTCCATTTCCCGAGGCCCGAGGCGGTCGCGTCGCTCCCGTGGCGGTTGTTCGTCGACACCGGGCGATCGGCCCCGGACGACATTTTTCCACACGGGGATGGCCCGCTGGCCGACACCACGCAGCCATTGGAACTCGTCGAGCGGTCGCTCGTCTGTTTTGTCGCGGAGCCCGGGTCGGAGTTGGAACAAAGTCGCAAAAGAATTGCATTTGTGCCAACGTGAGCGGTATGATTCTTGCCAGTGACCGTCCCCCCAACTACTCGCCAGGAGATGCGTGATGCGTGCGTCGATGTCCCGTGACTGGAGCCCTGCGCGTGGCCGGCTGGCTGGCGTCATCGGCTTTTTCGTCTGCGTCGTCCTGCTGTCTGTCGGCATCCCGGGATGCAGCCCGGCACCGGCTCCCGCGGTCGTGGCCAAGCCGGCCGCCGCTGGTGCGGACCATGATCACGATGACGACAAGAAGAACGGCCATGACCACGACCATGACAAGCACGATGCGGACGGCAAGCATGCCGATCACGACCACGACGACCATGAGCACGACCACCCTGAAACGCTCGCGGCTGGCGTGACGGAACTGGAAGCCACGTGGGGCCACGTAAAGGCCGCACTCAAGGCGGGCGACCGCGAGAAGGCAGACGACAAGGTTCACGCGGTCGGTCATCTGCTGGAGGATTTCGAGGGACTGCTGGCCAAGGAAAAAGCGGACGCCCAAGAAACGGGCAAGAAGGCCACGCGGGAGGTATTCGAGTGTTTCGATTCCCTCGACGCAGCCTTCCACGGCGACGAGGATGACCTCAAGAAGCTCGACCTTGATGCGTTGGGCGAGCGGCTCGAGGCCGCCATCAAAACGCTCAAGGGTCTTGCCACGGGCGACTCGAAGTAAAGCGACCGCGGACGTGTGCGTGCGGAAACATCATCACGGAGGATATTCATGCTGGCGATTCAGGTCGGGCGGTTGGGCGCGATGATCGCGGGATGGGCGGCGGCCATGGCCGTACTGCCGTTGTGCGTGTGTGCGGCGCTGGAGATCGACCCGGCCACCGTCCGCGGGCAGGTGGTGCTGCCTGCCGAACCGGCGGGCGCGATCACGCCGACGGCGGCCAAAGAGAGGCTCACGAAGGATCCTCAGCCGATCGTGATTGCCGGCCGCATCGGCGCCCGGGGCGGCATGGAGCCGTTCCTGGAAAACAAGGCGTCGTTCGTGCTCGTGGAGATTCCGGCCGACGACCATGCGAAGAAGCCGGGCCACGACAATGACAACTGCCCGTTCTGCAAGAAGCGTCAGGCCAATTCGCCCATGACGGCCGTTCAGTTTCTCGGTGCTGATGGCAAGGTGATCCCGGTCGACGCCCGCAAGCTGTTTGGCATCAAGAAGGGCACCGACGTCGTGGTCCGCGGCCAGGGCGTGTTTGATGCGAAGCTGGCGATCCCGGTCATCCAACTCACGGCCGACGGGGTGTTCGTTCGTCCGCCGGCCAAATAGCCGTAAGCGTCCGCACGGCGACCGGTTGAAAAGGAGCTCCCGTTGAACAACTCCGGCCTCAACCAGACGGCTTTCAAGGAGTGGGCGGTCATCTGTCGAGCGCTCATACAAGGGCGGCAGCGGGTGATCCTCCGCAAGGGAGGGATCGTCGAGCCGGGCGGACAGTTTCAGGTGGTCCACCGCGAGTTTCTGCTGATGCCGACGTTTCTTCACCAGTCGGCCGAGAGCCTCCTGCCGGAAGCCCGAGACCTGCTCGTCGACATCGATGCAGACCGGCCGCCGGAGGGCACGGTGGTGTTTCGGCACCGGGCGCGCGTGATCGATGTGATGCGGATCGAGTCGGCCGATGGTCTGGCTCGTTTTCGCGGCCAGCACGTCTGGGCCGACCAGGTGGTGGCGGAGCGGTTCCACCGCTGGCGGGACGAACTCCACGTGCTCTCTGTGGAGGTGTCCGCGCTGGCGGAGCCGCTCGTGGTTCCGTGGCGAGATTCGTTCGGCGGCTGCAAGTCCTGGGTGGATGTCTGACGACCCAGCGTCTGAAGCAGTTCAGTCAAACCCCCGGCACGCTCTCGGCCACGAACGGCTTCAGGATCGCGGCTGTCGCGCCGTTCCACTTCCAGAGGTGGCTGGCGCGTCGCTCCCGCCCTGCCCCGGCGGTGCCGGTGCGGTGCAGCCAATAGGACTCCCCTGCGTTGAGCGGCCACCGGGCAAGCTTCGGCCACCACTGCGGCGGCACGCGGGTCTTCATCCAGCTCCAATGGGCGATATGCAGCCGATAGTCGTCATCGGGATGCTGCATGCAAAAGCGTCGGTATTCGAGCTCTGTGACGCAGACGCACCGCTCCCTCACCTGACGCATGATCGGATCGTCGCGATCGAGCAGGTCTGCCACGGCGGCACAGCCGGCAGCGGTGGTGGTAACCACGATCGCGGGCTCGGCGTCGATAGGGCTCCCGTTGCCGCGGCCGCCTGCGGCAGCCTCGGCGGCACGCTCGGCCAGCAGCCCGGGGAGTTCCGTGTCGAACCAGGCGACCAGGCTGGCTGCCAGCAAGCCCCGTTCGGCGGCAAACGCCGCTGCGGGCTGCCCATCCTGATGGCCGCCGAGGCGCGCGGCTGTGGCATGTGCCCGCAGCCCCTCGAGCCAGTCTTTTGTTTCCGGTGTCATCGGCACCTTTCAGGGAGAGACCCCTTCAGCATACGCTGGCTCCGGGCGACGCTGCCCGTCTTGCCGTGTAGCCCGGTGTGCACGGTATCATGCTCGCGCAATAAGCCGCCGTCGGCGGTTCCTCCCGTTGCATCATTGGTGCCCTTATGTCGTCATTCCCAGGACCGGCTCCCGCCGCTGTGCAGCCGGAAATCGTCGTCGTCATGGGTGTCTCCGGCAGCGGCAAGACGGTGGTCGGTCGGCTGCTAGCTGCGCGGCTGGGCTGCGAGTTCTACGATGCCGATGACTTTCATCCGCCGGAAAACGTCGCCCTGATGCGTCAGGGAATCCCGCTCGACGACGAGAAGCGTGTGCCGTGGCTCGACCGGCTCGCTGGCCTGATCGACGCCGCCATCGGCGACCGCCGCGGCATGGTACTGGCCTGCTCCGCGCTCAAACACGGCTATCGCAGTCGCCTCGGCGTGGGAAAACCCCACGTCAGGCTCGTGCATCTCGACGGCACGGAAGACATGCTCCGCGAACGCCTCGAGCAGCGCACTGGGCACTTCATGCCCGCCTCGCTGTTGGCGAGTCAGTGTGCGCTGCTCGAGCGTCCATCGGATGACGAGAGGCCGATCAGGGTCGATATCGCCTCGTCGCCGGAAGTCATCGTGCGTCAGATCACCGCGGCCCTCGGCCGCCCATGATGTCTGCTGATGCACGTCTCACCCGCGGTCGCATGCGACCGCTTATTTTCCGAGGAACTGCTGACGCAGCCATTCGTTCTTTCGCTTCTCGAGCTCGACGAGCTTGGCGACGGGGCCCTTGCGGGCGGCACCGGCCTGGCTGGTGGCGCGATTCTGAGCGGCAGAGGCGGTGCTGGCGATGACGAGGCTGGAAATGACGGCGATGATGAGCATGATCCTGTGCATGAGGGGGGCTCCTGCTTGGGGTACGAAACACGGGGGGAGGGCGTCGGTCGGCTGAGGGCACGATGCCCTCGGGGTAGACCGATGACTCGGTCATCGTCGCCGTGCGTTGTGATTCATCAGCGGGACGCCTCGCAACGTCGCACGAGACATAAACGACATCGGCCGTGCGCACGGCACGTCGGGCATGCCCCATACAACCCGATATCAGCGGCGGGTTGATGCACCACTGACGAGGGGGTCCTCGGGCCAGGCGTGCTTCGGGTAACGCCGGCGGAGTTCCTTTCGCACCTCGGAGTAGGTGTTTTTCCAGAAGCTCGCCAGATCGCTCGTGACCTGCTGCGGACGATGGTTCGGCCCGAGCAGGTGAAGCAGCACCGGCACGCGACCGTCGGCGACGCGCGGCGTCTCCCGAACGCCAAAAAGCTCCTGGATGCGAGCCGCAAGCACGGGCGGGGAGCCAGGTGCATAGGCGAGCTTGTACCGCTTTCCGGTGGGGAGTTCGAGGTGCTGCGGCGCCTGCCGGTCGATCTCCGGTAGGCGTTCATACCCCAGCAGTGCGTGCAACCGGGAGAGCCAATCGGCCGTGGCGATCTCGTCGAGCGAACGCAGGCCGTTGCAGATGTCGGGAAGCAATGTCGCCAGGTCGGTGTCGGCAAGCGGTGGGAGACCGAGATCGGGGACGGCCGTGGCAAGCCAGCGGACACGTGCCAGAAAAGCCCCGGCAGCGGTGTCGCCCCCGGGCAGGAGGCGGGCGAGCTGCGGGATGGCCTCGGTGGCCAGCAGCGCCGCGGCGGCGGCCCCATCGCGGATGGCGATCGGTGTCTCGTCGATGACGAGGTCGTTCCAATATCTGCGCAGGCGGGCCTCGACCTGCCTCCGTGATGGGTGGTAGAGCAGTTCCTCGACCGTGCGCAGGTTCGTGCCGGCAAGCGGGCCGCTGGCGAGCCATGCGGGCTCGACGGCCGAGGCCTGACGGACGCTGGCCTCACCGCCGGCGTCGTTGATGTCGATGGCGAGAAAAAATGGCTCGTGCCGCACACGGGATCCACCGTCGAGGCGAACACCGCGGCCACCGACCATCGTGCCGCGATCTTGTGCGCCGGGACGCAGCCGCGTGAGGCGGTCGGGAAATGCCTCGAGGAGCGCCTGCATGATGGACGTCTCGGGGTTCTCCGCCCGCGGAGCGAGTGGTGAGTCGACCAGGCGATAGAGCTGCTCCGCCGCCCGGAGCACGTTGTGCGCGCCGCCCGGATGGAGTTCCAGATCGGTGCGGCTGGGCGGAATGCCCGCATGAAAACCCTGCAGCGCCGCCACGCGATCGACGACATCCGAGCGGATTCGCACGGTGAGCCGGTCCCGCGGCCCCGTTCGACCGTGGGCGCCGGCACGAAAGGGATCCCTCTCCGAGAGCAGCGCCGCGGCGATCGACGTTTCGCGGAGCACGCCATGCCGGGCGCCTGCCAGCAGCAGCCTCGCCAGTCGCGGATGCGCCGGCAGCTTGGCCAGCTCCATCCCGAGCGACGTGACGCGGTCTTCGTCGGCCACGGGGCCGGGTTCGATCGCGCCGAGCTGGTGCAGGAGCCGACGGGCGTTGTCGAGGCTGTCGGCGGGCGGCTGGTCGAGCCAGGGGAAATCGCGGTGTTCGCCGATGGTGAGCAGGTGGAGGAGTGGCGCCGCGAGGTCGCCGCGGAGGGCCTCGGGCGTGTCCGACTTCGGGCGATGGTGGTGCGAGGCTTCGTCCCAGAGCCGCCAGCAGATGCCGGGACCGGTGCGGCCCGCCCGTCCGGCCCGCTGATCCGCCGAGGCCTGGGAGATCGGGATCAACTCCAGTCGGGGCAGCCCAGTGGCGGGCGACACGCGGAGCTGCCGGGCGAGGCCGGAGTCGATCACGGCGGTGATGCCAGGAATGGTGAGGGACGTCTCGGCGACGTTGGTGGCGAGGATGATCTTGCGACGGCCGATGTCGGTGAGCACGCCGTCCTGCTGCTCCGGAGGCATGTCGCCGAAGAGGGGGAGCACCGCGTGCCCCTGACGGTCGGCGGCTGCGGCAAGTTCTCGCTCGCACCGCATGATCTCCCCCACGCCCGGCAGGAACACGAGCACATGGCCTGTCGTCGCGCGGAGGGCCTCGGGCACGGTGGCGGTGACGAGATCGATGAGGTCCCGCTGCTCGCCGCGGCGTGAAAACCGCACGTCGACTGGGAAGACACGGCCCTCGGCCGAGATGATCGGACACGCGCCGCTCGGCCCCGCCACCTGACCGGCCACCTGACCGGCCACCTGACCAGTCGAGCCCAACAGTCGGGCCACCGGCTCCGCGGCGAGGGTCGCGCTCATCACGATGATGCGGAGGTCTGGGCGGAGTGTCTGGCGAACCCGCACGAGCAGACCGAGCACCAGATCCATTTCGATCGTGCGCTCGTGGAATTCATCGAGCACGACGGCGGCGATCCGATCGAGCGAGATGTCGCCCAGGAGACGCCGGAGCATGATGCCGGTCGTCTCGACGATGAGCCTCGTGTCGCGGCCGACGCAGGCGTCGAACCGCACCTGGTAGCCCACCTCCCCGCCGAGCGGCACGTCACGCAGCCTCGCGATCTGGTGGGCCACCGAACGGGCCGCCAGCCGCCGGGGCTGCAGCAGGATGAGCTGCGATGAAGAGGGCAGGTCGTCGAGGACGGCGGCCGGCACGAGCATCGTCTTGCCCGACCCAGGCGGGGCGGTGACGACCACGGCGCCTGTCCGCGACGCCGCCACGACGTCACCGAGCACTTCGGCGACGGGCAGATCGGCGGGCAGGAATGGACGGGTGGACGCGGTCATGGGTGCTGGCAGCGAACTGGCATCGGAGTGGTGACAGAGAGTTTACCCGGAAGTGGCGGCGGGCCTGGGCCATGCCTGTCAAAAACTGCGGTCGTCGGAACGCGAGTCACGCTCGTAGAATGTCGCCTTGGACAGGCCATCACGCATTGGCACCGGAAAGGGATTTTCATGGCGTCGACGCTTCTTCGCGGGCTTGTGCTCGCTCTGGTCTTCAGCAGCATCGCGTCAGCCGACGAGTGGCCGCAGTTTCGGGGCGGCATGGCCCAGGGCGTGGCTCCAAACGCCACGGTGCCGGCACAGTGGAGCAATACCGACCACCTCGCCTGGCGGACCGCCATTCCCGGTGCCGGCTGGTCGCAGCCCATCGTCTCTGGAGGGCGGATCTTTCTCACCACGGCCGTGGGCCCCAAGGCCGACAAGCCAAGCGGCATGGGGGGCGTGATGTCCTTCTCCACGTGGGGCATGGCCTCGGCCCCCAAGGAGCCTGTGCAGTGGCGGGTGCTTTGCCTCGATCCGGCCGATGGAAAAATCCTCTGGTCCAAGACGGTCGTCGAGGCGGTGCCGAAATTCGGAAAGCACGCATCGAATACCTACGCCACGGAGACTCCCTGCGCCTCGGATGAGACGGTCTTCGCCTTCTTTGGCGCCACCGGCACGCTTGCGGCTCTCGATCGGGATGGCAATGAACGCTGGCGGCGGAATTTTGGCCCACAGCCGATCACCAACCAGTTCGGCACCGGCTCGTCGCCGGTGTTGCACCGCGACCAGGTTGGCACGGGGGCGGGCGATCGGCTGCTCCTGCAGCTTTACAACGACGACGCGGCACGGCTGCATTGCCTCGACCCGAAGACCGGCGCGGATCTCTGGACGGCCGATCGCGACAAGGGCACGGCGTGGAGCACGCCGGTCGTCTGGACCAGCAACGGCGTCGTGGAGGTTTTGACCGCCGGACAGGGCAGCGTGATCGCTTACGGGCTTGCCGACGGGAGGGAACGCTGGCGGCTCGGCGGGCTCGACACGTCGTTCGCCTGCTCCGTCGTGGCGGATGCCGAGGGCGTTTACTTCGGCACATCGAGCCCGGGCAGCAAGGCGCCGGTGTATGCGATCGCCCGCGGCCATCTGGGCGACCTCACGCTCCCCAAGGGACAGACGGCGACGGCGGCCGTCCTCTGGTCGAAGAACAAGAGCGGCGCGGGGATGCCGTCGCCCGTGGTCGTCGGCGACTTGCTCTACTTCTTCGGCGACAAGGCGGTCTGCTACGACAAGCGGACTGGGGCTGAGAAATACCGCAAGCGGATGCCGGGTGGCACTGCGGCAGTCGGCTGCCCGCTCGTCGTCGGCAACCGCATCTACGTGGTCAACGAGCGGGGGCGGACGGTCGTGCTGGAGGCGGGGCCCGCGTTCAATATTCTCGGCGAATTCTCGGTGGGCAGTGATGACGAGGTCTTCTGGGCCACGCCCGCCGTGGCCGGCGACTCGCTTTTGATCCGCTCCTCCGACGCCGTGTATTGCGTCCGGTAAAAAATATTGACTGGGCATGGCAGCCGGACGACAATCGCCCACGGCTGTCCTGCGTCTTCCCGCCCTGCTGACGCCTGACGGCCTCGCCTGCGACCAATCACCCTCCAAGGACCACGCCATGGCTCAGTGCAGCGCTGATCGGTGCCGCCGTTTCCGCACGCGTCGGCTTCCACGTCCTGGTTTTACCCTCGTCGAACTGCTCGTGGTGATCGCCATCATCGGCACGCTTGTCGGGCTGCTCCTGCCCGCCGTCCAGCAGGCCCGCGAGGCGGGGCGGCGGATGAGCTGTGCCAACAATCTCAAGCAGGTTGGGCTCGGCATCGTCAACTACGAGCAGGCCCGGAAGACCTATCCGTCAGGCCGCGACACGAGGGACCAATACGGAACGTCGTGGGCCTTCAGGCTGCTCCCCTATCTCGAGCAGTCGCAGATCTTTGCGGCCTATGACAAGACGGCCCGCGTCGACGCCCCGGTCAACAGCACGGCCATGCGTTCCCCGGTATCGACGTTCTACTGCGCGAGTCGCCGCTCGCCGGCGGCCGACCGGAACTTCGACGACAACGACCAACCGCCGCAGGTGAAGGCTGCCGCGGCCGGCGGTGACTACGCCGCGAATGCGGGCAGCTACTACAACTACTTCGTCGCCTCGGGAACGGCGTTCGATCCCAAGCAGGGTGGACCGATCCACACCTTTTCGACGGTGCAGCCGCGGCAGGTGAGCGATGGCCTGAGCAAGACCTTCGCCGGCGGCGAGCGGCATATCCCGAAGACCACGCAGTCAGCGTCGCCCGACATGGTGCAACACGATCAGGGTGATACCGCGATGTTTGCAGCGGACACCCCGTTGACCATCTTTCGCGACACCACCCGTGGCATCGCCGATGGCCCCGACGACCGGAATCCTCGGAAGTATGGCAGCATGCATCCGTCGGTGACAAACTTCGTGTTTCTCGACGGCCACGTGGAGGCGATGGACAATGGCACCGATGCCACCCTGCTCCGCTGGTATTGCACGGTGGGCGATGGTAACGATCCGACAGCGCCGCCGAACTACGACGATTCGACGCTGGATCCGTAGGCACGTCACGGTGCCATCGAGGTGTATCCATGAGCACGAGACAACGTTTCCTGGGTGTATTGCTGTTGGGCGTGCTGTTCGCAGCGGGTGGTCTGTCGTGGTTTTTTCTGCGTGGCAAGGGCCTCGTGGATGAGACGCTCGCCTTGCAGACGAGCCTGCTGGTCGGGGGACCTGCGTCGGGTGACCGCAGGTCGGGCGTCAACCGGGTGACCCGCAACATCGACAAGATGGCCCGCGAGGATGTGAAGACGGTACGGGAGGCCTTGATGGCGGACTTGCGGCGGTTACGGCAGCAGGGCATCGACGAATACTTCGCGGCCGCCGAGCCGGAACGCGAGCCGCTGCTCGACCGTGACATCGGTCGTCTGGTCGCGGCGGGCGAACTCTGGTTTGCCACCAATCCCCGGTCGAACGGCCTGCCGCCGAAGCCCGGAGCGCCGAAGAAATCGGCCAAAAAAGGGGGTGCCAAGACAGCGCCGGCCGCGCAGTTGCTCGACATCTATCGGACCGCATTGCTAACGCGGGCTGGAAAACGGCATATCTCCGTTCCCGAATGGCTCCTGGGGCCGCGGTGAAGTCTCGGGTGGCCGCGATTTCGGACGCCCGCCGCGCAGGGCGAACGCTGTTGAGGTAGTCTGTGGGGTTCCCGCCCGCACTCCCCTCCCCGCCAATCACCCTCCCAGGCCTCTGCTCATGCCGGATTCCAAGTCCGATCGGACCCCCGCCCCCTCCCCGCCCGACGATTCCCGCCCCGGACACGTTCCGTTCGCTTCGTTGGGGCTTTCCCCGGAAGTGCTCAAGGCCGTGGCCCAACTCGGCTTCGAGGAGACGTCGCCGATCCAGTCGGCCGCCATTCCCCTGATCATGTCTGGCCGCGACGTGGTCGGCCAATCCGAGACGGGTTCCGGCAAGACGGCGGCCTTCTGCATCCCAGCCATCGAGAAGATCGATCCGGCGCTCAAGGCGACGCAGGTGCTGATCCTCACTCCTACACGGGAACTGGCCACGCAAGTGGCCGACGAAGTGCACAAACTGGCGGCGTTCCGCCGGGGCGTGAACTCCGTGGCGATCTACGGCGGCGCCTCCTATGACCGTCAGTTCGCGGAACTGAAGCGGGGCGCGCACGTCGTGGTCGGCACCCCGGGCCGGCTCACCGACCACATGAATCGCGGCACACTCGATCTCACGAAGATCCGCATGTTGATTCTCGACGAGGCCGACCGGATGCTCGACATGGGCTTCCGCGAGGACATCGAGAAGATTCTCGCCGCCGCTCCGGAAGGCCGGCAGACGATCTTCTTCTCGGCGACGATCTCGCCGCAGATCCAGGCGCTCGTTCGTGGCCACTCGAAGGACGCGGCCACTGTCAAGATCGCGCAGAAGTCGGTCAGCGGCCCGCCGCTGGTGGACCAGGTCTATCACGAGGTGCGGCACCACGCGAAGCTCGACGCGCTCGTGCGCGTCATCGACTTCCACGACGTCAAGAGCGGCGTGATCTTCTGCAACACCCAGCGGATGGTCGACGAACTCGCCGACGCCCTCATCGGCCGCGGCTACTCGGCCGAGCGGCTCCATGGCGGGATGGCGCAGGCCCAGCGGACGCGCGTGATGCAGAACTTCAAGCGGGCGGCGTTCGCGTTCCTGATCGCCACCGACGTGGCCGCCCGCGGCATCGACGTCAACGATCTGGAACTCGTTGTGAACTACGACCTGCCCTACGACGCCGAAGACTACGTGCACCGCATCGGCCGCACGGGCCGCGCTGGGAAAAAAGGCAAGGCGGTCACGCTCGTATCGGGTGCGGCCATCTACAAGCTGCAGTCGATCGAGCGGTTTCTGCGGACGAAAATCCGCCGTGAGCACGTGCCGTCACTGGCGGCCGTCGAGGACCGGCGGTCGGACGCGCTCTTCGACAAGATCACGTCGGCCATCGAGGCAGGAGGGTTTGCCCGCCGCGCCCCGCTCGTCGAGCGGTTGCTGGAGCAGGGGCACACGCCGACCGACGTCGCCGCTGCCATCCTCCACCACTTCGCACCGGCGAGCGAGGAGACGGCCGAGGTCGAGCCGGTACACCGGCCCGAGCAGCGGCGTCCGTACGACCGGGGCGAGCAACGGGACCGAAACGAGCGACGCCCTGGCCCCGGGGGCTACGGCCCCAAGAAACGGAAGTTCGCTCCCGTGAACGGTCCGCGATTCGGAGGGCCGCCGGGGGGCAAGAAGAAGGGCAAGCCGTCCGGCGGCAAGCCATCGGGCGGGAAGCCAGGGAAGTGACCTTCGGGCGTGCACAGGAGCCCAGCATCCACCCAAGCCCGCAGCGCAAGCAAGGGAGTTGCATAGGCTGGCACGTTGCGGGCCGAACACCAGGGTGCGTCTCCCCAGGCTCCGTCTCTATGAGGCCCCTGTTCCTCAGCCCGGATAGGACGGGAAGTCGGTGTAGCCGGTGGCGCCGGTTGGGGAATACCAACTCGTCATCGCGGCGGGCGCGGCCAGTGGCC
The DNA here is from genome assembly GCA_964581055.1 of uncultured Candidatus Kuenenia sp. Lineage (GTDB taxonomy): Bacteria > Planctomycetota > Planctomycetia > Pirellulales > UBA1268 > CAMCQY01. The sequence goes on along the minus strand of CAZOMJ010000127.1, from coordinate 22,524 downwards.
AGCCGTTCGCAAACCGTTCCACGAGATCGGGATTGCTGATGTAGGGCCGGCCGAAAGCGATCAGATCCGCCAGCCCGTCTGTAATCGCGGCCTCCGCCGAGGCCTGCGTGTAGCCGCAGTTGCCGATGAGTGGGCCGCGGAACACGCGGCGGAACTCCGCGAGCGTCATCGGCTCACCGAGCTGATGGAAGCCGAAGCCCAGACCATCCATGACATGCAGGTAGGCAAGGCCAAAAGCGTCGAGCTGCCCAGCCACGAACGTGAACTGCTCGCGAAAGTCGGGCGAACCCATGTCGTTGAAGCCGCCGTTTGGGGCGAGGCGGACGCCCACGCGGCCTGCGGGCCACTCGGCCGATACGGCCTCGACCACCTCCGCGAGGAAGCGGAAGCGATTCCCGACGCTGCCGCCATAGCGGTCGGTGCGGTGATTGGTCTTGGACTGCAGGAACTGGTCGATGAGGTACCCATTGGCGGCGTGGATCTCGACGCCGTCGAAGCCGGCATCTTTGGCACGGGCCGCCGCGCGGGCGTAGTCGGCGACGACGCCTGGAATCTCGGCGGTATCGAGGGGCCGCGGCACCTCGTAGGCCTGCTTGCCCGTCGGCGTAGGGATGCTATCCCCGGCGATCGGAATCGCCGAGGCCGACACGGGCAAGCTGCCGCCGTGGAAGCTCGAATGGGAGGCCCGGCCCATGTGCCAGAGCTGCAGGAAGATCCGGCCGCCATGGGCGTGGACGGCGTCGGTGATGAGCCGCCATCCTTCCGTCATCGCGTCGGTGTAGATGCCGGGCGATTCGAGCCAACCGTTGGCCTGCTCGGAGATGGTGGTCGCCTCGGAGACGATCAGCCCGGCCGAACTCCGCTGCGCGTAGTATGCAGCCATCGTGGCATTTGGGATGCGGTCCGCGCCGGCCCGCGACCGCGTGAGCGGCGCCATCACGACTCGGTTGGGCAGCGGGAGGTCGCGGAGCTGGAACGGCTGGAGGAGCGGCGAGGGCGACATCTGAAACTCCGGGAAGTGCATTGTCTTGAACGCAGTCAGGGCGGCGTCCGGCTGCTTCAACGAGCCAGGGAGACACGGACGATTTCGTTGTCGTTGCGGACAACGATGGAGCGATTGGCGTAGGCAGGAGCGCACCAGACGACGTTACGACCGAACGCCGTGTTGGTGGGCTCGAGCAGATGCGTGCGGGCAATCTCGGAGTAGCCGGATGGCGACAGCTTGGCAATCACGAGGTCGCCCGTCTCCGTGAACATCCAGTAACGATCGGCCTGCCGGACGATGAATGCGGTTCCAGAACCCTGCGGTCTTTCACCAAGTGGTCCTCCACCCTTCCAGACGATTTCGCCGCTCGGAATCGCCACGGCCCGCAAATCCCCCTTCTCGTGAAACCCGTAGATCAGACCGTCCGCGACGAACGGCTGCACGTTCACCGCCGACAAGCCGTGCCTCGGCTTATTTCGCCACACGACCTCCACCGCTGAGCCGTCGCCGACGAGTTTCAACAGCAGATTTGTCTCTTGGTAGCCGCCCACGTAGAGATAGTCACCCACCTTCACCGGCGTCATGATGATCGAGCCGTTGTCAGCATTGTACGGCGACTCCCACAGCAGTTTTCCAGTTGCCGGCTCCACTGCGTAGATGCCGTCGGGCTTCATGAACACCAGTTGCCGCTTGCCGCCCGTCTCGATCAAGGCCGGAGGAGAATAGCCCTGCTCGGGCGCCTTGGCGGCCCGCCAGAGTTCCTTGCCCGTGTGTTTGTCGAAAGCAACTGCATGGGCAACCTCGGTGCCTACAACGCACACCAGCCGTTCGCCATCGACCAGTGGATGGCTCGCCCAGCCCCAGAGCGCTGCTTTTGTCTGATAGTCGGCCTTCAGGTCGCGAGACCAGAGAAGCTTGCCGCTGGCGATGTTCAGGCAACAGAGGTCACCCTCGGCGCCGAGCGAGTAGACACGGTCGTCGTCCACCGTGGGCGTGCACCGCGGCCCGGCCGGGTAGGCAATCGTGTAGGTGACCGGATACTCGTGCTTCCAAAGCATTTGTCCCGTTGCCTCGTCGAGGCACAGGAGCCGTTCCGTGCCGGTCGACGCCTTCCGCTCGAAGTTGGCGACCTTGACGTCGGCATCGGTCACATAGTCGGTGACGAACACTCTCCCCGCCGCGATGGCTGGCCCCGCATAGCCGCCGGCGATCTTCGTCCGCCAAAGCACCGTGGGGCCTGCTGCGGGGAAGCTGTCCAGCAGGCCATTCTCCCGCCAGACGTTGTCGCGGCCGGGGCCCATCCACTGTGGCCAGTCGTCGGCGACGGCGAACGCCATGGGCACGAGGCCGAGGCACATGGCCGCGACCGACCAGACCACGGATGGGAACGTTCGTGATGCTGGCCGCGGCATAGTGTATCCCTTGTGAATCCCTTGTGAATCCCTTGGAGGATGTTCGATGTCCCATGGGGTGGGAGCAATCGTAGCAGACCATTGAACGAGCCTGCCGCCACCCAGCTACAACGCCCGGCGGTGCTTCTTGATCTTCCGGATAGCCGGGGCCGCCGGAGCGGCGACCGTGGCCGTGCCCGCAGTCCGGCTCTCGCCCTGGGAGCCTTCGCTGCGCGGTCGACGCGAGGCCTGAGCCCCTTGTCGCTGCTGCTGGCCGCCCGAAGAGCGACGGCCGTCGCTTCTGCCGCCTCTGCCACCCCTGCCGCGGGACGAGCTGCCCTGACCCGATCGGTCGTGCCCAGCCCGCCCCTGCGGCGAGCGAGATGCTCCGCCCTGCCGCTCCCGCGGTTCGCTGCCCGCCTCGACATGCGGCAGTTCCGGCAGGTCGTTGCGGACCGGGATCGTCTTGCGGAGCAGCCGCTCGATCGCCTGCAGCCGTGGCCGCTCCTCGTGGTCGCACAGCGAGACGGCCTTGCCCGTCATGCCCGCCCGGCCGGTGCGGCCGATGCGGTGGACATAGGTCTCCGGCTCGTGCGGCAGTTCGTAGTTGACCACGTGCGAGACGTTGTCGACGTCGATGCCGCGGGCCGCGATATCGGTGGCGATCAGAACCGGAGGATGCTGCGACTTGAAGGCGGCGAGCGCCTTCTCACGCTGGTTCTGGCTCTTGTTGCCGTGAATCGCCGCCGAGCGGATGCCAGCTTTTTCGAGATCCCGCTGCAGTTTGTCTGCCCCGTGCTTTGTCCGCGTGAAGACGATCACGCGGGCCATGCCCTCGGTCGAGAGCAGGTGCACGAGCAAATGCCGCTTCTGCCGCTGTGCCAGGAAAAACACCGACTGCGCCACCGTCTCGGCCGGCGTCGACTGCGGCGTGGTCTTCACCTCGAGCGGGTTGCGGAGCATTGAGTCGGCCAACTGGCGCACCTCGCTCGGCAGCGTCGCCGAGAAGAAGAGCGTCTGACGCTCCCGCGGCAGCATGCCGACGATGCGGCGAACGTCGTGGATGAAGCCCATGTCGAGCATGCGGTCGGCCTCGTCGAGGACGAGGAATTCCACTGCCCGCAGGTCGACGAATTTCTGCTGCACGAGGTCGAGCAGCCGTCCCGGCGTGGCGACCAGCACGTCCACTCCCTTGCTCATAGCCGTCTCCTGCGGCCGCTGGCCGACGCCGCCGTAGATGACGGCCGACTTCAGGTGGGCGTTGCGGCCATACACGCGGAAGCTCTCGTGGATCTGGCCGGCCAACTCGCGTGTCGGCGCGAGCACGAGCACGCGGCATCGGCGGGCCGTCCGCTCGCGCGGATTTGCCATCATCTGCTCGATCAGCGGCAGCGCGAAGGCAGCGGTCTTGCCGGTGCCTGTCTGCGCGCAGCCGAAGAGATCGCGGCCGGCGAGCACATGCGGCACCGCCTTTGCCTGGATCGGTGTCGGCACGGTGTAGCCCTCGGCCTTTAGCGCCTTGAGCACCGGTTCTGTCAGTCCCAAACTCTCAAACGTCGTCATGATCAAATCGTCCTTCCAAACATATGGTTCGTTCAACACATCTGCATACGGGCCGTCGATCGCGACAGCCGCGGTAAGCGCAGGGACCGCGGGACGAGCCCACGGTACGGCCAGGCCTGTGAAGGCGATGGCAGAAGCCCTTCTCCCATGACTGGGACGCACTGAACCCTAAGGCTTGCGAAACCTGAATCCATCGCAGCCGCACATGAATGCGACGCCGAAGGGAATCAAGAGCAGGCTCCATGGCCGGGAGGCCATGCGGTTCAGCGGAGGGGGCAAGTAGAATTTGAAGGATTCAGCGAAAACACCGGAGAAACCTCCCCGGCTGCTCGCTCTCACCACCTCGTTACACCTCTCACTATAGCTTTGAAGCGACATGACCGCCAGTGCGGGGCGTTGCGGTCGACGGGTGATTCGGCGACATTGGTTTGCTGGTATCGATCCAGGCACCCCCGGCACCCCAACGACGTTTCGGCCGGATTGCAGGGGAAGACGGCGGAGGGCATCGCATGCAAGACGAGGAATCCGAGTTGTGGCACGGCACCGCGCGGGAACTGCTTCCGTGCTGGTTCACTGACCGGATCCTGTCGGAACCCGGCCGGTTTGGGGCGTTGCTCGACACCCGCCAGGTTCTGATCATCGACGCCATCAAGGCCGTCCGCCAGGCACCCAATGGCACCGTCTGGCTGGATGTGGAGTTGGTCGTCCCCTACCGCAAGGAAGGCTTTCCCTGGGGGCATTTTCCCGTTCTCAAGTCCTCCGGCCTCGACCGGGCCACCTGTACCCTCAATGCCGCCCACATCGTGGCCGTGGTTGAGGTCGATACCTGGGAACTGCCGCCCCTCGAACCGTCGCCGGACTGACCGCGAAAATCGGCTCGATTGGGCGATCCGCGGGCGACGGCGAGGCATGGGCGACGTTTTGGCCTTGGGTATTTCCAGCGGCCTGCCTATTCTTGGGCGGATGCGGCAGACAGGAAGTCGGCCGCGCAGTCGATGGGCCCGATACGCCGCCCACCAACCCAATCCGGGGAGCTCAAGGATGAGTGCCGCCCTGTCCATCGTCGACGATCCCTGTTCTGCCGAGCAGATCATCGGGGTGATCGACCTCGTGCCGCCGGGGTCCGCTACGGCAGTGCAACCCACGCTGCCGCCGAGGCGCCCGGGGCGAAAACTCTCGATCTGCCTTATCAATCCGCGTTTCGAACCGTCTTACTGGGGCTTCGACTTTGCCCTGCCGCTCTACCCCGGCGACAAGCGGAGCACCATGATCTCGGGCTCGCTGTCGGCGCTCGCCGGGCTCTCTGGAGAGCATGACGTGACGCTCGTGGACGAGAACGTGGAGGAGATCGACTGGCAGTCGCTCTCAGGCTACGACATCGTCGGCGTGACGGGCATGATCGTGCAGAAGGAACGGATGCGGCAGATCCTGCTGAGGCTGCGGGAAATGAAGATCTTCACCGCCGTCGGCGGCCCGCTGATGTCGGTCCAAGAGGAATTTTTCGAGGGGCTGTGCGATGTGAGTTTCGTGGGCGAAGCCGAGGCCACGTGGCCTCGTTTTCTCGACGATTTTTCGCACGACCTGAAGACCGACACGCGATACGAGCAGACCACCCCGACCGACATGGCGCAGGTGCCGAGGCCCCGGTTCGACAAACTCAAGGTCAGCCGCTACGCCTCGGCGGCGCTGCAATATTCGCGTGGCTGCCCGTTCCAATGCGAGTTCTGCGACATCATCGTCATCTACGGCCGCAAGCCGCGGGTGAAGAAGCCCGAGCAGTTGGTCGCCGAACTCGACGACCTGCGGCGGGCTGGCTTTCATTCCGCGTTCATCGTCGACGACAACTTCATCGGCAACAAGAAGAAGGCGAAAGACCTACTCGAGCAGATCGTTCCCTGGATGGAGACGCACAAGTACCCCCTGCGGCTCACGACCGAAGCCAGCATCGATCTGGCCGACGACCCTGAACTGCTCGACCTGATGTACCGCGCCAACTTCCGCAGCGTGTTCATCGGCATCGAAACACCCCGCATGGATTCCCTGAAGGAGACGAAGAAGTTCCAGAACGTCCGGGGCGACTCCCTCGAGGCGAAACTTGCACGGATTCAGGCCGCCGGGCTCGACATCAACGCTGGATTCATCGTCGGCTTCGACAACGACGACAAAGCGATCTTCGAAGACCAGTTCCGGTTCATCCAGGACAACGGGATCACGCTGGCCATGGTCGGCATGCTGCAGGCGATTCCCCGCACGCCACTCTACAAACGGCTGCAGGCGGAAGGCAGGCTCGTCGAGGAAGATCCCAGCTGCAATTTCATCCCCAAGCAGATGACCCGCGACGAGCTCAGGCAGGGCTACTGGGATCTCGTGACGCGGCTGTACAGCCCGGAGGCATACCTGGAACGCTACTTCAAGGTCTGCGAGTCGACCGAGTATCTCGAACGCCGGGCCGCGATCTGTCGCAAGGCGGGCGAGGGTAAGGCCCTGCCCACGCTCGGATACGGCCTGACGCTCCTGTGGTCGCTGTTTTGGGCCCTCATGCGGGACGGCTCGCTGCGAAAGGTGGGGGCGGTCTATGCCCAGTTTTTCTTCCGCCGAAGGATCCTGTCGCAACGCGGCATCATCGGCTTCGCGCAGTTCATGAACCGCTGCGTGACCCACTGGCATTTCTACAAGTTCACCCGCGAGGCCACGGCCGGTCGGCTGCGTGCCTACAACACGGTTTGAGCCCGGATGGAGTCTGCCGAATGCAACTCGCCGAACGTCGCCCCGACTGGGACGTGAACGGGGGGCGGTTCAGGGCAGCATCTCGCAGCTTCCGTCGGCCTGATACCGGACCACACCGGACCGCCACCCGATCGGGGTTGGACGTCCGAGGATCACTTCGGCGATGTTGAACCCGGCAAGCCGCCGCAGTGCCGCGTAGGCGACCGTCGGCCTCGCGTTCACCTCGATCAGCGTGTCCTGTTCCGCGGCGTCGCCCAGCATGAGATCGATCCCGACGAAACCGTGGAGACCGGGCAGATGGCCGAGCGCCGCCAGGCCGAGTCCGACCGCTCGCTGCTCGAGATTCTCGGCGAGAGGAAGTTGCCCGCCCGAGTAGGCGAGTCTCCCGGAGCGTGCATCGCTTGCGATTCCAACGCTCTGCAGCCCCGCACGGAGCGGAATCGGTGCGCCTGATCGGGGCAGGATGAAGGCCACGCTCGCAGCGACGCCCCGAATACGCTGCTGCACGAGCCAGTCGGTGCGGAGTGGAAGCGACGCGAGCTCCGCCGCGGAACAGCAGATATGCGTGTCGACACAGCCGGCGTTCCGGTTGGGTTTCACGACGATCTCGCCGAACCGTTCGAGCATCTCAGGGGCATGTTCGAGCCCCAAGGCACTGGCTGGCACGGTGATGCCTGCGGCAGACAAATGCTTCGCGAGCGAGTGCTTGTCGCTCACGAAGCGGACCGCGTTGCTCGTCGAGCCAAGATTGACGACACCGGCCCGCTCGACTCGCTCGACAAGGTCAGGCAGCATGTCGCCATGCTCGGGGGCGATTACGAGCGACGCATCGACGCTGGCCAGTGCCCGGTCGCACGCGTCGATGGCATGACGACTCGACATTCCATCGACGGCGACGATTCGTCCGGGGAGTCGGATCGGCACGCGGTCGTCGAGCACGACAGTGACATCCTCACCGGCCGCATGGAAGTCTTCCACGACGCCACGCAGCATGCCGGCGCCCTCCACGAGCAGGTTCGCGTCGATGGATTGGCCGGCAAGGCCACCGGAACAAAAGTGCTCGTAAATGAGAACGCGCATGGCAACTCTACTTGAATCGGGGTGTTGTCGAGTGAATGCCTCATCAAAGGCGGCGCAGTTTGACATTTTTTGACGTTCCGGCTTAGAACGCTTTCGGATTTGGTGCTCGAACGAACTCCACGCACGGAGAGTGAGATGGAAATGACGCGCACGATGGCAGTGGTAGCCCGCTGCTGCACGCTTTTAACGGTTCTGGCCTTTGTGGGCAGCGGGTTAGGCGGCGGGGCGAGGGCCCTGTGCCGGGAGCCGGTGATGATGGGCAGCATGCCCGAGATGCCTGCTGCCGGCCTCTCGCAGACAGAATCGGCTGTCATTGCCAGAACAAACGCTGCCCGGGCCAGGAGTGGCATGCCGCCGCTGGCCGCCGATGGCCAACTCATGAACGGCGCCCGGAACCACGCCAACTGGATGGCGCGCAATCGCAACCTTTCGCATGGGAGGGGTGTCGCCGAAAACATCGGCATGGGGCAGACTTCAGCGTCGGAAGCGGTGTCGAGCTGGATGCAATCCAGCGGTCACCGTGCCAACATTCTTGACGGCGGTCATACGCGAATCGGTGTCGCGATGGCGCACAGCCCCGATGGAACGGCCTATTGGTGCCAGCAATTCCGCTAGCAGGCGTCCCCTCCGGTGCACGGAACGATCCCCCTAGTTGGTGCCTAGGCGACGGCAGGGGGTTGCCTTACCCTTCCGGAGGAAGATCGCACGGAGGCTCTTTCCTGTTGCAGAGAGGCGTGACGACATGGACGCGTGTATGAGGAACATTTGTAGCATGGAAACGTGTATCGCCCGTGGCCGTTCCGTCCGTGGAGCGACACTCGTCGAGTTGCTCGTCGTGGTCGCCATCGTCGGAGGACTCGCAGGCCTGCTGCTGCCTGCTGTCCAGCAAAGCCGCGAGTCGGGCCGCGCGATGGTCTGCCAAAATAATCTCCGACAGATCGGGATCGGCCTGCAAAACTTTCATGGGGCCCGTGACTGCTTTCCGAACAACGTCTCGTCTGGAACATCGCTGCGCCACCACTGGTGCGCGCAGATCTTGCCCTATCTCGACGACGCCTCGCTGGCCGGACAGTACGACTACTCGGTCCGTTTCGACGACGCCACGAACAAGCAGGCTGTTCAGACACCGCTTGGTTTCATGACCTGCCCCTCCACGCCCGGCGGACCACGGCAGCATCCACGCTTCAAAACCACGAGCCCGACATGGAGTGCAGCGGTTGCTGATTATGCAGGCTCAGATGGCCCCAGCAGCGCACTGTGGACTGCCCCCGCCGTGGTGTCGTATGCCAAGCCCAGTAATTGGGATGGCTTTCTCAAGGGGTCGACTCGCCCTGGCGAAAAGGGCCGACGCCTTCGTGATGTCACCGACGGCACGTCGAAGAGCATCGCCGTCTTCGAATCGGCTGGCCGCCCGCAGGTGTGGGCATTCGGCGGGATGGTTCCCGATTCCGGGCTCTTCACCTCGAGCCCCGTGGGCACGAAGTACGCGAGTCTCTGTGGCTGGGCCGACACCAATCAAGTTGCAGCCAAGGGGTTCCGGCAGGACCTGACTCAGGCTGATCCCGCCAACCAGTACAAGTCGCCGGGCCCGGTCATGATCAATGGCAGCAACAATCTGGGAATCTATGCCTTTCATGCCGGCGGTGCCACGCTCCTATTCGTCGATGGATCGGTCCGATTCCTCGAAGCGACCACCTCCGCCGATGTCGTGGCAGCACTTCTCACCATCCAAGCGGGTGACGCCGTCACCGTGCCCTGACCGCGGAGTGCGGACTCGTGAACAACCGCGATCCCCGGCTCCAAGAATGGTTCGCGCGCGAAAAGCGGTATGTCGCGGCTGCCGCGTTCGTCCTGGTTGCTGTGGTTGGACTGGGAACGGGCACGTCGGGCAACGCCGAGCCGCCGCGGCCAGAGCGGACCGCGGCCGAGCGCGCGAGCGCCGCGTTGCAGCTGCGTGAGATCTATCGGGGTGACCCTGCTGCCTGGCCGGCACCACACGTCGATCCGGGAGTCGAATGGCGGGAGATCGGCATTCTGCCGCCGGTCGTCCATCCGGAGTCGAATCCCCTGAACGACGCCAAGGCCAAGTTGGGCGAGACGCTTTTCTTTGACAACCGTTTGTCTGCGAGCGGCCACATGGCGTGCGTCTCCTGCCACGACCCGAAGCTCGGCTGGGCAGACGGCCGGGCGTTGGGCCTGCGAGATGCCAATCCGCCCCGCAGAAACACGCCCACGATCCTCAATACGGCCTTTCAGACGGCCCTTTTCTGGGATGGCCGGGCGGCAAGTCTCGAGCAGCAGGCTGAAAAAACGCTGGCCAACCCGAATGAGATGGCCGGCAGCCGCGACGGGATCGTCCGGTTGCTTGCCGGGAGCGATGGTTACCGCGCACTCTTCGCAGCCGCGTTTCCTGGCCGGCCGATCGAGTTTGCAGGCGTGGTCGAGGCGTTGGCCTGTTTCGAGAGGACGATCGTCGGGGGGCGATCGCGGTTCGATAACTTTGTGCGGGGAGACCCCGCTGTTCTCTCCGAGCAGGAGATCCTCGGCCTCGATCTGTTTCGCCGCGACGCCCGATGCATGAACTGCCATCACAGCCCCACCTTTAGCGACGGCCGTTTTCACGACCTTGGGCTGAGTTTTTACGGAAGAAACAACGAGGATGGTGGCCGGTACGCCATCACAGGCGATGCGAAAGACAACGGCCGTTTTCGCACGCCGACGCTGCGGAACGTAACGCAGACGGCGCCCTACATGCACACCGGCGCCTTCGGACTCGCCGGTGTGCTCAACATGTACAACGCAGGCATGCCGACCATCAAACAATATGGCTTCCAGCGCACCGATCCGTTGTTTCCGACGAAATCACCGCACCTCAAGCCCCTTGGCTTGAACCGGCAGGACATCGCCGATCTCAGCGCGTTTCTCGGCAGCCTCGAGGAGCCCACGCAGCACCTTTGGCCGCCGGCCCTCCCGGCGATCGGGGACGCCGCTGGCGAGCCCCGGCGGTGAATCAGGGGCCTCGTGACCGGCGGTTCTCGCCGACTGCCTCGCGGTGACGATGTCCGAATTCGACAGACCCCATATCCGCGGGGCGCCGTCGGATGCCGCCGCCACCACCTGCATGCCATCTGGGCTCAGGGCAACCGCCTTTGGGAAATCCCTTTGGCCCGGAAGCATGAGGAGTTCATGGCCCAGGCTGGCATCCCAAATGCGAACGGTGCCGTCCGTCGATCCGGTGACGAGCCGGCGACCGTCCCGGGTGAAAGCCGCGGTCTCCACCGAGCCTTCATGCCCCAGGAGCGCGTGGAGCATATCGCCGGTGGCGACGTTCCAGATGCGGACGCTGCCGTCGTTCCCGCCCGTCACCAAGCGGCTCCCATCGCAGTCGAAGGCCATCACGAGTACGCTGCCCTTGTGACCGACGAGTATTTTCAGTCGTTCGCCGGTGGCAAAATCGCTCAGGTAGATGGTGCCTGTGGCCACGCCTGTCGCGAGCGTCCCTCCGTCCGGGCTCGCGGTGAGAGAGGTCACCTGCCCCTGTGGGCCCAGATTCGCGACCACGTGCCCGGCGTCGCTGTCCATGAGTTTTGGAGTCATGCTCGCGACGCGACGGCCGCCCAAGCCGAAGACGGCGCTGGTTTTCGTGATCAACGCCCGGGGGCCGGTAGCATGCGTCATTCGCTGGCTGCCCGTAAGCGAGTCCCAAACAGTCGCCATGCCGTCGCCCGACGTCGTGAGCACTCGTGATCCGTCAGCGCTGAACGTCACCGATTGTGCGGCCCGCTTATGTCCCCCAAGCGTCGTAATGAGCGCTCCTGTCTCCGCGTTCCAGACGCAGACGTCGCTCGCCGGATCAGGTGATTCGAATGCGGCTGCCACCAGCGAACCATCCGGGCTGTAGGCGATCTGTGCGACTGAACCCCTGCCGCCGACGAGCGTGCACTGCCGCTGGACCGTCTGCGGGTTCCAGAGTTCCACACCACCGCCCTGCGGCGCCAGCGCCAATTGCCCTCCGTCCGCGCTGTAGGCGGCAGCCGTCATCCCGCGAATGCCAGACAGTACGGACATCGGCTCCGTGCGCGTGCTCGACCAGATCCGCACCGTGCCGTCCATTGAACCCGACGCGAGCGTCTCCCCGTCGGGATGGAATTCAAGCGTGAGGACGCCGTTTTGGTGGCCCATCAGTTCTCGCTCGAACGCAAACGTCTCGGCATTCCAGATCCGGATATGGCCGTTGGCTGCTCCGCTGGCGATCCGGCGGTTGTCCGGGCTGGCGGCGACTGCCGAGATGGTCGCGGCATGTCCCCGGAGGCTCGCCAGGAGTGTGCCATCGGCGACATTCCAGACGGTGAGACTGTTTTCATGGCAGGAGGTGATCAGCCGGCGGCTGTCGGGAGTGAACACGACGATCGCGTCATCCGCGGCCAGGCCCGTGTTGAAAGAGTCATCCGCCACCACGCCCGATTCGATCGTCACCGTGGCAAGCTCACGGCCATCGTGGGTGTCGTAGAGGACGACATTCCTCGCTACGGCAGACTTCCTGAAGACGGCCGCAAGCCGTGAGCCGTCCGGACTGAATTGAACCTTTTGGCACGGTCGATCGTGGTCGCCGCAACTGACCAGGAGCCTGCCGAGATCGGCATCCCAGAGCCCCGGCGCACGGTAGCCGCTCTGGGTGATCAGTCGCGTGCCAGTAGCGTCGAACGCCACGATCGAGAGGCGGCCGCGTTGTCCATCGAGAAGGGCCTCGTCTTCTCCCGTTGCTCTGTCCACGATGCGGACGCCACCGTCCGGGCTGTGCACCGCCATGCGACGGCCATCCGGACTGGCGGCGAGTGCTTCGGTCGCATTGCCCGTTTCATGATCGAGACGCGGCATCACATCGGTGCTGGCCCGCCACACCTGAACCCAACGCTTGTCCCGTTCGATGAGGACTCGTGAGGATTCTGCCGCAGCCACCGTCTCAAGCACGTCGTGCTGGAGGCCGCTGCCGACCTGAAAAAAAAGCTGCCGTACTGGTGATCGCAACCTGCTGCCATACCACGGCGTCTCCGAGCTGTTGCGTCGGTACATCCCCATGACAGCCGACCGCATTGGTTGATCAAATATGGTCATGGAGGCGCTCACCGCCAGAATGCCCCCTTCAGGGCTGTATTTGATCGCCGTGATCGGCCCAACCTTGGGATCGAGCACGACGAGGGCGTCGTCGAGCCCGGCTGCCAGGCAGCCCATCTCCAGCGGCAGCGGGACACCGACGATCTCAGAGTTTTCCTCGCACAACTGCCTCGCCATGCGGAGGTTTTTTGCCTCAACGCATGATCGCAGCGCACGCAGATTGGCAACGTAGAGCTGCTTTCGGGCCAGATCGGCCTCGGAGTCGGCACGAGACTTCTGGCGATCGGCTGCGTCGCGCTCGGTCGCGGCGGCACGGGCCTCGAGGATCGCCGTCTGCTGAGCGGCAACGGCCAGTTCTCGCTGGCGCTCCGCCCGTAACGCGAACACGACAATACCTGCGACCGCCAACAGGAGCGCTGTCAGGATGCTCGCGGCTGCCGTAGCGGCTGCTCTGTGCCGACGGGCAAGTCGGACGACAGCGTCGACGAGGCTTGGCGGATTTGCGAAAATCGGTTCACCACGGAGATGCCGCCTGAGATCGGCATCGAGTTCCGTCGCGCTGGAGTACCGTCGGACGCGGTCTTTTTCCAGGCATTTTGCGACGATGGTGTTGAGGTCGCCACGCAGTCTGGGCTTGACCGTCGAGAGCGAGTGCGGCTCGACATCCTTCACGATGCGGGCCACCTCGTAGACAGGCTGCTTCGCGATGTCATACGGCAAGGTGTCGGCGAGCAATTCGTAGAGCACCACCCCGAGCGCATAGACGTCGGCCCGGACGTCGAGATCGTCTGCTTGCCCATCGAACTGCTCGGGAGCCATGTACGCAAGCGTGCCCACGAGCTGGCCGATGTCGGTGTGCATCGTGGTAAGGGCCACGTCCTTGTCGGTGCTCCTCGCCACGCCGAAGTCGATGATCTTCGGCTGTCCGGCCTGGTCGACGAGAATGTTGCCCGGCTTCAGATCCCGATGGATGACGCCCTTCTGATGGCCGTGGGCGACCGCCTGGCAGGCGTCGCAGAAGAGCGTCACGCGGTCCCGGGTGGAGAGATCCCGCTGCTTCGCATAGGCGGTGATCGAGAGGGCGTCCTCGATGAATTCCATCACGAAGTAGGGCACCTCGCCCCCGGGAAGCCGCTCCATGCCCACCGAGTAGATGCGGCAGATGCCAGGATGGGTGAGGCGGCCCAGGATATGGGCTTCGTGCTGGAACCTCTTTGCGGCCGTCCGCGAGAGCACGCCTGGGCGGATTACCTTCACGGCGACCGTCCGGCAAGGCATCCCTTGGAGGGCTTCGTACACCCGCCCCATGCCTCCCTCGTCGACGAGCCTGACGATCGTCACGTCGCCAAGCCTCGAGCCGGGGCCCAACTCACCACCGCCGGGTGCCACCGCTCGCCCCATGAAATCGGTCAGGCCGGCAAAGCCCAGCCCCGAGTCGCCGATCGAATCGCCCTCAGGCGTCGAGGCGTCGGCGTCGAATCGCTCCATGGAAGCGTGTCCCTAGCTTCGTTTCCGCGACAGCATGAATTCGTTGCCCTCGGGATCGACGCACATCGCCAGATGTGGCGGTTCGCCGTTTTCGGGCTCCGGCTCCCGGACGAGTTGCCCGCCCGCTGCCACGACCTCTCGCGCCGCGGCGATGACGTCGGGCACCTGGAAGCTGAGCCCGGTCCAGGTCCGTTTACCCTCGCCGCCCGAGTGGATGCCGATCACCGAACCGAGGATTTCGACCTCGGCGATCACGCTGTTCTGCTTGAGAACGCGGCCGCCGCACAGGTCGCGGTAGAATCCCACCGCTCGATCCATGTCTGCCGCCCAGATGACATACTTCACGCGTTCGATGACCATGGCGGCAGTATAAGATGCCGGGCGGTTCCGCGGAAACCCGGCCACGCCGCCGCGGCTTGCGGGATCACGGCCGCAGCCCGAACCAATCGCTCAGGGATGGTGTTCTGGCCCGGGAGGGATCGGCGGAGGGGCCGGGGGTTTGATCTGGCCTCTCCATGGCACCGATGACCTTTGTTTTTTGCCGGTCGGTTTGGCGAGCAGCACCGCGATGCCTGCCAGCACCGCGAGCAGGATCGAGAGCCAGAGTCGCGACGGCATGGCTTCGTGCCCGGGCTGGGCGTGGCGTGGCGGTGCGGTCGCCGTGCGGCCGCGGACTGTTTCCGAGTGTAGACTGTCCGTCGCAAAAGCTGGAATACGGAGCCGCGCTCGATGGCCCCCTATCACGACGACGACGACTGGGATGACGACGACGGCGGCGACGACTCCGGTGACGAGCCGACCGTGCCCTGCCCTTATTGCAGGCGTGAAATCCTCGAAGACTCGCCCCGTTGTCCGTATTGCGAGCGATACATTTCCGGGGAGGACTCGCCCCCGCCAGGAAAGCCGCTTTGGGTGGTGGCCACGGCCCTGATCTGCCTGGCG
The DNA here is from genome assembly GCA_964581055.1 of uncultured Candidatus Kuenenia sp. Taxonomy (GTDB): domain Bacteria; phylum Planctomycetota; class Planctomycetia; order Pirellulales; family UBA1268; genus CAMCQY01. The sequence continues at coordinate 7,233 of CAZOMJ010000127.1, read as the reverse complement.
ATCGTCCTATGGTGGCTGGCATAGCACCGCGGGTGGACCAAGGTTGTCCACCCGATCGTGCACACTCGTCGCTTCACCGGCCGGACGAAGATGCCGGTCGAGTATTCGTCACCCGCAGCGGATGAGACCATGGAGCATCATGCACGCGACGTCGGCCCGCAGGACCGCCTGCAGGAAGCCATGGCATCCATCGACCCACTCTCCAGAAAAGTCATGCAACTGTGGTTGAACGGCCTTGACCGGACCTCGATCGCAGCAGAAATGGGCATCGGTGAAGAGATGGTCTCGATTTTGTCCACGACTGCCTACGAGAAACTGCAAAGGGCGCTGGCCGGCCGGTGACGGCATGGCCGCCGCCGATGACGTGAAGGCCGGACCGCGTTCAAGGAACTCGTGATCGAGCCGGTGACGCTCCCGAGAACAGCGGTCGAGCCCGAGCGGCGGCCGTGGGTGCTCGACGCCCACGTGGCGACCGTCCGCGTGGCGGTCAATCACATCTGGATGCGGCATATCGGCAAGCCGCTCGTTAGCACGGTCTTCGACTTTGGACGCAAGGGCAACGCCCCGACCCATCCACAGTTGCTCGACGAGACGATCGTGATCCTCGCGACCGAATTCGGCCGCACGTCCGGCTCGCAGGGCTCCGACGGCCGCACCCATCTCGCTTCTCGTTCTCGGTCTGGATGGCCGGCGGCGGAATCAAGGCGGGCCATGTGCACGGCGCCACCGACGAGCTTGGTTTCCATGCCGTGGAGCACCGCCACTACGTCACCGACATCCACGCCACGATTCTCAAGCAGCTCGGTCTCGACTCGCACAAGCTCGACGTGCCGGCCCAGGCTGCCGTCTGGGCAAGTTGGGCGTGTCTGCGGCGCGAAAGTGTTGCCACTGGCTGTGACTGCCGATCCTTTCGTGAAGACCCCGCGTGGTGGGGGTGTCTGGAGGGGTGCCGTGCAGGACGCTGTTCGCCGCAAACGCGAGTCGGTTACGCTCTCCATCGAGGCCATGGAGCCACGGCGGGTGTGTGCGGCGGGCGTGTCGCTCGCGCTGGTCCGCGATACCGGTCGCACTGCGAGCGATCGCGTCACGTCGGACGCCACGCTCTCCATCAACCGTCCGTTGACGGCAGGTCAGCGGGTCGAGTACCGCATCAACGGGTATGACTTCCGCACCGCGGTGATGGCCGATGCCCGCCGCTTCGTGCCGGAGGGAGTCGGGGCGGACAGCACGTATCGGGTGGCCGCGCGGGTGGTCGACGCCGCCGGCAGGGCAACGCCCGTGGGGCCGACGCTCACGTTCCGGCTCGATCGCACGGCAGCTCCGCTGCGGGTGGCCCTTCGGCAGGATAACGGCGTATCGGCCACCGACCGGATTACCTCGAATGGAAGTCTCGTCGTGTCGGGGCAGGAAAAAGACGCGATCGTGCAGTACAGCCGCGACAACGGTGCGTGGAATCCGGCGACGGCGGTCTGGGGAGGCTATGCACCGCAGCCGGGCGTGAACCGGTGGCGGGTTCGGCAGGTAGACGTGGCTGGCAACGCTTCCACGCCTGTCGCGATCGACTTCGACTTCGACACCGCACGCGACGAGCGAGCGGTGCGGATCGAGGGGCCACCATCCGGCCCCTTCGTGGCGGCGGCCGGCCAGCGGGTATCCTGGGTGCTCGAGTTCGCGAAGCCGATGCACGTGTCGGCGGTCCATGGCGTCGTGCCCGGCATCGAGTTCAGGTTTCGCGGCCAGGATCTCATGGCGCGGTGGAGCGGCGGGAGCGGAACGAACCGGCTCGAGTATGCCTACGTCTTCACCGCGGAGCAGGTCGGGGCGGGCACGCTCGAATCACCGACACATGCGTGCCTCTGCTTCGGAGGCCTGATCACCGACCCGGCCGGCAACAAGCTTCGCAAGCACGAATTACCTGCCGTCACCGCCGTGTGACAAGACACGTTGTCACGGGATCTCGGCGGTGAAGGCGGCCTCCACCCGCATGCCGGCCTGGAGCTCGACGCCGTAGGCCCGGCGGCAGACCGGGTGGCTCCCGAAATACTCCTTCCACACGGCGTTCACGGCCGCGATCTCGCCCCGCACGTCCTGCAGGTAGAGCCTGGCAGTGCAGATTGAGAAGCGATCGACGCCCGCCTCGGAGAGCAAGAGGTCGAGCTGCCGGAACGCCTCTCGCATTTCAGCCGCAACGCCACCCGTCACCGGCGCGTGGCTGCCATCCGGGATGCCGGTGACCACCGCCTCGAACACCTTGCCGCCATGCACCACGGCGGAACTGATGGGAAACTCGAGATCTGAATCGATGAATCGCATGGAAGCTCCAATCGGAACGCGGGCGGGGAATTGCTGCGCTGTGTCACGGCACGATCGTGATGCACGCCGGCGAGGGAATATCCACCGGATCGCCGACAGGCGCGAGCCGGCCGTCGCGGCCCACGATCCGCCAGGCCGCCACCTCCGCCGGAGCAAACATCGACAAAAACACGAGCAGCGTAACGGATGGCGGCATGATGAAACTTCCTCGGGCCGGATCGGAGGCCTAACTCGGCGGCACTATAGCGAAGAGAGCCTGTCCACGACGGGAGAACGCGCAGTCCTCTTCTGTAGTGCCTTTTTGGGAGCATCGATGAAGGTGCCATGTCGGTTGTGGGCCGGTAGACTGTGGGCCACGAAAATTACCGCTGTCGAAATCTCGTCGCCCGTCGGCAAAACTGGCCGGGACGCTTCCCACCCGACATCGCTATGATGACTGGGCCAAGCAAGACGGATGCCCACACCAAAGCCCGGAGCCGCACGCATGCGAACTGGCAATCCAGCCCTCAACGACAAGACGTTCGAGAGTTTCGGGGTCTACCGGCGGGATCTCGCGTCCGAGCAGTCCCCTGCCGGCACCATGACCATCAACGGAACCGCGCAGAAGACGATGTTCCTGTTGCTCCTGGCGATGGGCGCAGCCTGCTTCACATGGTCGAGGACGTTCACGGGGCTCGAGGCCAACCCCGCTGCTGCGATGCCGTGGGCCTTTGGCGGGGCGATCGTCGGGCTCATTACGGCGTTCGTTATCTGCTTCAAGCACACGTGGGCCCCAACGCTGGCCCCGGTCTACGCCCTGGCCGAAGGGTTGTTCCTCGGGGGCGTTTCCGCCAGCTTCGAGGCCCAGTATCCCGGAATCGTGATTCAGTCGGTGGGTGGCACGTTCGGCACGCTGGCCGGGCTGCTGCTCGCGTACCAGTCTGGTCTCATCAGGGCGACGGAAAACTTCAAGTTGGGCATCGTTGCCGCGACCGGCGGGATCTGCCTGGTCTACCTGATTTCCATGATCGGCGGATTCTTTGGATTCCCGATCCCGTTCATCCACTCCGCAGGCCCCATCGGCATCGGGTTCAGCCTCGTCGTGGTGGTGATCGCCGCACTGAATCTGGTGCTCGACTTCGACTTCATCGAGCAGGCTGCCGAGCGTGGGGCACCGAAATATCTCGAATGGTACGGCGCCTTCGCGCTCATGGTGACGCTCGTCTGGCTCTACATGGAAATTCTTCGGCTGATGTCGAAGCTCAGGAGCAGGGACTAACTTCGAAGTCCCGGTGGAAAGAATGGAAACGCAGATGAACTCCACCGGATACGTCTTGGCGGTGTTGGCGTCGGTGCTCTGGGGCCTGACCTATTGTCTCGACGAGCGGGTGCTCTCGAGCCTGTCGGTCTACAAACTCTATTTTCTGCACTGCGTGTGTGGCGGGCTCATTGCCGGTGCTGTTCACTGTTTTCAGGGACATTCCCTGGCATCGCTGTTCAGAATCGACACCGCCACGTCGAGCCTGCCGCTGGTGGCCCTCACGCTCGTGACGGCGACGGCGGCGGCGCTCTCCATTCTCGGCTCCATTCAACTTCTCGGGGCGAACAAGTCGGCCGTGCTCGAGATCTCCTACCCGCTGTTCGTGGCCCTCTTCTCGACGCTCCTGTTTCGGGGGCAACTGCAACTCCCGGTCGTGATCGGCGGTGCCTTCATCTTTGTCGGCGCTGCCATCATCGTGCTCGCCAAGTGAACGACTGAACCAGCATGCCATCGTCCACGCCCGACAAAGACCAAGCCCCTCGCGACCATCAGCCTGACTCCTACGTCGAGAACGGCTTCCTCGTCTACACGGCTGCCTTTCACCTGAAACGCGGATCCTGCTGCGGCTCAGGCTGCCGGCACTGCCCCTATGAGCCCCGGCATGTCGAGGGAAGCCGAACGGTGGGCTGAAGCCCGTGGCGGACGAAACCGTCCACGAATCAATGCTGCTTTCGCTGTTTCCGATGCCACCGTACGTGGGCTCGTTAGGAATTCTGTGGGAGTGCGGTTGTAGCTCCAGCGGCGGAGGCGTTCCTCCTCCGGCAGTCCTTCTGATCGCCCTTGTCTTGGAGTTCTCCCGATGAATGTGACCCGTTTTGTTGCGATTGTTGCGCTCTCCGCAGCCGGCTCGATTCTGGCCACTCCAGTTTTGGCCGCCCCGTGCAAAGGCAACCGCACCAATGGGGTCCATTCAAGCCGGGTGATGCAACCCGCTGTCATTCACGAGAGAGTCATTTCACAGCCCGTGCATCAGGTCGTCATGAACCAGGCTCCGAAGGACATCGTGGACACGGCAGTCGGGGCTGGGACCTTCAAGACGCTGGCGGCTGCCCTTGGAGCGGCAGACCTCGTCTCGACGCTCAAGGGCGCTGGTCCGTTCACCGTGTTTGCACCGACGGATGCGGCGTTTGCCAAGTTGCCGGCAGGCACGGTTGAAACGCTGCTTAAACCCGAGAATAAGGACAAGCTCAAGGAAATCCTGCTGCTGCATGTCGTGCCGGGCTCCGTCTACGCCGCAGACGTCGTGAAGTTGACCGAAGCCAAGACCGCTGGTGGCAAGACCGTCAGCATTTCGACTGACGGCGGCGTGAAAGTCGGTACTGCCACCGGCAAGGCCAACGTCACGAAGACCGATATCAAGGCCAGCAACGGCGTCATTCATGTGATCGACGCCGTGATTCTCCCCTGACCTATCCTTTGAACCGACCGTTCCCTTGCCACGACGCCCCGCAGGATTTCGCTCCTGCGGGGTGTCTGTGGTTTCACGACCAGCCGGCTCGACGATTCTTTTCCCATGCCAAAGAAACGAGTGAAACGCCGCCGCAGAAGGCCGCCTGTCGCACGGGAGGCCAGCTACATCTGCGACTCTTGTGGCGAGGAGATCGTCGTCCCAGTCGATATCTCGGCAGGCTCGCACCAAGACTACGTGGAAGACTGTCCGGTCTGTTGTCATCCGATGACGCTGCACATCGACATCGACCCCGATGGTGAGCCGCATGTTGAGGGTGAGCACGAATGAGACTGTCTCGGAGAAATCACCCGCACCATCTCGTTGCTCGGGGGCGATATTCCCAGCCGGCTCCACGACATGCGATTGCCGGCACCCTGTGGCCGGAGAGCGAGGGAACAGCGGGATCCCTTGGGCCCCGTCTGCTTCGATGTGACGCAAGTGTCGCGCTGGAATCCCCATGCCCATAATTCGCCGGCGTGGCTGCAATCGGAGGAGCCTCCCGATGGCTCTGGTTGCCCGACGGGCACAGGCCTCTACAGTTGCACCGGTTTCCCATCCTCGTTCCTTGGAGAGATCATGTTCACTACCCGAAATGCTACTGCGTTCGTTGCCTCGGCCCTGATGTTGTTTGGTGCGACCAGCGTGAAGGCTGCCGACATCGTCGAGACGGCTGTAGGAGCCGGCACGTTCAAGACTCTCGCCGCGGCCCTTGGAGCCGCTGAACTGGTCGATACGCTCAAGGGAGCCGGCCCATTCACGGTGTTCGCGCCGACCGATGAGGCGTTCGCGAAACTGCCCGCTGGCACGCTTGATTCCCTGCTGAAGCCGGAGAACAAGGGCAAGCTCAAGGCGATCCTGCTGCTGCACGTCGTGCCCGGATCTGTCACGGCGGCGGACGTCGTGAAGCTCAAGGAGGCCAAGACCGCCGGCGGATCGACGGTGAAGATTTCAACGGAGGGCGGGGTGAAAGTCGGCACAGCCAAGGGTATGTCGAACGTCACCAAGACCGATATCAAGGCCAGCAACGGCGTCATCCACGTGATCGACGCTGTCATTCTCCCCGAATGACTCGGGTTGTCGTGACCGTCTCTCTTGGCACCCCGTACGGTCCGCCGTGCGGGGTGCCTTTTTTATGCGCGGCTGTGGTTGCCTCTGCCCGATCGTGACTCGCCCTGTCCGAAAAGCCAACGCCTCGAGAGGTTGCAGGTTGGGCTCGCAGGCAGCAGCGCTCAGGCTTCGAACTGCTTGAGAGCCTGCAGGGCCGCGATCGCCTTGTCCGTGCCGCCGAATGCCCCAGCCACACTCTTGGCCGCCAGCAGGTCGTCGATGGAGAGCTGACTCGTCCGGCCGGCAGCGACAGCCTTCTTCGCGGCAATCTGAGCGGCAGCTTTCTTCCCCTTCCGCCGCTTTCGGAGCGGACGATAGCCGGCTGCCTTGAGAGTCATCGAAACCTGTGCCGCAGCGACGGTGACGCCCTCGTCCTTGAGGATCTTCACGATCTCCGTGGGACGTGGCTTTTCCCCTTTTGCCTTGATGATCCCAGCCACCTTCCGAATCAAGTCTGCCTTGCTCGTGATCTCTTCCGAACGCTTCTGGCCGGCAGGCTTCTTTTGTGCCTTGGGCGCGGGCTTCTTCTTGGGCGCAGATGGGATGGGCTTGTTTTCGGCGTGGACGGCGGCCATGGAGGACTCCAAAGAAAGGTGTTGGACCAACGGGCCAGATTATAGAAAGCAGCCCGCACGTGTTTCCAGCGGCTGCCATGTCCGGGGACAGCCATGGACACACGTGGTCTTGACGAGCACACCGCCGGGCGTGGGCATGGGCCTCAACCCACTGGAGTTTCTCCGCGCGGGCGACGTTGTAGAGCTGGGGGTGTCCGGCCTGGGCAGCCAACGCAGCGTGTGCCAAACGTCGTGACCACAATCGGATGCTGACCAATGCAAAGGTGAATCCCAAAGGCGAACCCATGAAGCTTTTTGCGAAAAAGGCCCTCGTGACCGGTGCGGGCCGGGGCATTGGCCGTGGCTGTGCGGTCGCCCTTGCGCGGGCGGGGGCTGATCTGGCGGTCAACGACCTCGTCGAAGACGACGACCTCCGCGGTGTCGCGGCCGAGATCGAGGCTCTCGGCCGCCGGGTCGTGATCGTGAGCGGTGACGCCTTCGATCGCGGC
>CAZOMJ010000126.1:0-20517 GCA_964581055.1 uncultured Candidatus Kuenenia sp. | reverse complement strand
TGACCTGGAAGGCCGGTTCCACCTCATCTACGAGGACTGGAGCCCAATCCATGCCGGCAAGCATTCGTGGGACTCACCACTGGCAGGCCATGCCGTGAGTGATGACGGGAAAGGCAGTTTTGAGATTCTGGCGGCTGCGGTGGATAAACGCACACAACCAACGGGTGCGTTCGCCGAGTACGCCCATCCACATTGGCACGCGGAAGATCCGACACACTTCCCCGGCAGGAAGATCCCTGCGGACATCCCAAACCAACGAATCAAAGCGGGCGACACAAAAGCTTTTGCCACCTACGAAGTGCACCAGCCCGAACAGAACGCATACGGCGACTGGGCAGCCATCGCCGTCGGGGGGCAGTATTACCTCGTTTCGGACTATCACCCCGCTCATGAGAACATTCGCATCGGGATATTCACCTCGCCAAGCCTGAATCGACCGTTCGAGTTCATCGGCGAACTTGGGTCCGGCCACCCAGACCCTGACATCGGCTTTGCCGAAGGACAATTTTTCCTCGTCAACCAGACTCGCCATGATTACGTCAGCCCCGGCCCGTGGGTCGAGAAGGTCGAAGCCCGCGTCGGCATCGACACGACCAATGACGGGATGGCCGACACGTGGAGTGACTGGCGGGAGTTGACGGAGCAGTACGAATCCATCGAGGGCTTCGCCAAGCAGGTGAAGCGCATTCCCGCATCGATGGATCTGAGCACGTTGCCAGAGGGCTACGGATTCTGCTTTGAGCTTCGCATCGAGGACACGACGGCGAATAAGTCGGCACCGATCCTCGATCGTGTTGAAATCTGTTTTCAGGAATGATCGGACGACAAGACGATGAAGGGGGTCCTCGGAGCCATTCTTTGGGCTGCACCGCTGCTGCTGCCGTTGCATGCATCGGCAGGGGAGAATCGCCCCAACACTTTTCCGATCGTGTGTGATGACCTCGGCCATGGGGACGTACAGTCCCTGAATCCTGAGCGAGGCAAGATCAAGACGCCGCACATCGACAACCGTGCGAGCCAAGGCATGGCGCCCCCCTTTCGGAACGAACGGCCACGGGTCGCTGGCCGTCAGTAGTGGCAGCGTGACCAACACCAAGGGCTACCTCGGCAGTAGTGGGGTCGGCACCGCGACGGTCAGCGGTGGATCGGTCGTCAACGCTGGTGGATACGCCGGCACCCAGTCCGTAACGGGCGTCGTGTCGATGACGGGCACACAGACGTTCGCGGCTGGGATCTCGTACGACACCGGCTCGATCCTCTCGTGGGAGCTGATCGCCAACTCGACCACCGGAACGGTCATGCCAATCGTGCTGGTGGCCGATCCGAGCAAAATATTGATCGTCCGCTGCAGCCGATTGTCGAGGGCCGCGCGCAGGGCGCTGAGCCCCTCCGGGGCAAGCACCAGCACCGCCACCAGAAAGCCCCCGAGGGCAGCAGGTACGCCCAGGGTATCGACGGCGTGATCGACGATTTTCCCGAGGCTCTTGGCCAGCAGCACGACCGGCAGCATCATGGCCACCAGCAGCACGGCGTGCGTGGGTGTCGCATAGGGCGGATCTTCGTGGTGACGGTCGTGCTCGGCGCCGGGAGCCAGGAAAAACGTCGCCTGGCTGCCCATCTGTACGAAAAGGAAGATGATGTAAAGCCCGGCAGACGTGACGAGGAGGAAGGTCGCCTGGAGAAACGAGACGTTGGCCCCCGGGGCGGAGGTCGTGAACCGCGGCACGATGAGGGTGAGCACCGCCAGCGGCACGAGCACTCCAAGATAGGCGTTGGCACCGGAGAGGTTGTACTCCTGGCGGTGGTGCCGCAGCCCACCGGCCAACAGTGTGCTTCCGAGCATGCCGGTGAGGACGATCATCACCACCGAGAACATCGTGTCGCGGGCGAGGCCGGGATGCGCCTTGCCCGTAAGGCTCACCGCGGCGATCATCGCCACCTCGATGCCAATGACGGCCAGCGTGAGGATCACCGTGCCGTAGGGTTCGCCGAGTCGCACGGCGAGCGCATCGGCATGCCGGACAACGCCGAAAGCGAGCCAGAGGAAGAGCCCGGCGGCCCACCAGGGATTGGCCAGGTCTGCCAGCCAGTCCTTGCCACATGTGAAGAACAGGCCGGCGGTAATGGCTCCAAAAACCAGCCCCGCCTCCAGGCGGGTGAAGCGGACAACGGCGTGCATGGCATTCCAAGGGTCGGGAATGCCGTGACGATAGTTCGATCGACGGAGATTTCGCAAACACGAAACGGCTGACGAGGCATGTCGAGCGTCAGTGCAGCCCCGCTCCCAGGCTGCCTGGGAGCAGGCCACAGGCTGGTCGAAGCATCCAGCCGGAACCATTCGTGATGCCGACTAGGCGTTGCGGGAAGCCTCGTCGTATTCGTGCAGTTTCCGCTGCACATACCAGGCACATTCCTCTGTCGTGATGCCGAGTGTCATCAAAAACGATGGCAGATCAAGATCGGTATCAGTGTCCTCTTCCTCTTCGTCGACGGGTTCAAAAGTACCTGTCACCGGATCGAGGCATCTTCCGGCATCTTCAATGAGCCGTTCGATCTCCAGAAAACGGGCGTCGTTCATGATGTCTCCCAGACGGTGGTGCGGAGAGTTGGCCACGGTGCTGTCAAACAAAAAACCAACGTGACGGATGCTGTAAAGCAGGAGCCACGTTGGTCCTTTCGTGCTTGGTCCAGTTACGGGCGACACCACGAGCAAGTCACGGAGTCGCCATCCCCAAACCCTGCCACTCTCCGGCGTGGCAGAGACCTATCGCTAGGCTCCTCCACAACGGCATACATTCCTACGCAGACGGTCAAATCCAGACGTCGGAAATTCGATTGCCGGCATGGCTCCGTGGCGAGAGGGCCGGGAATGACCGGCCAGATCGTCACCACGACACTTTGCGCGGGCTTCCGCCTGCGGTCGGTCCGAACGTGCTTCGAGAGCCTCGAAATCCGTTCCAAGTCGCGTTCACGCGGGCCGGTCGTCTTCCTCACCGGCCTTGCCGCGACGCTGGGGCTTCTGATCGTCGTGCCGCCGGAAGACGGCGACCACGTCCTCGATGGGCACGACGTAGAGCAGGTTGTCCTGTTCAAAGTCGACCGGAATCGAGTTCTTGGGATGAAACAGCACCTTGTCATACTTTTCGATCGGGAAGTCGGCATCTCGCTCGACCTGCAGGCTCACCTCGACGACACGCCCCGTGATCGTGGGAATCTCCGCCTGGTCAGGAAGCACGATCCCGCCCCGCGACGTGTGGCGGCTCTCATCCTTGCGGATCAGCACCCGCATTCCCAATGGTTCGACGAATTCGTTCACAGTTGAGTCCTCGACTGGCCACCGCTCCAGCAAGACATCCCTGAGCGTCATGCCGGAGCCGGCACTGTTGTACGTAACGCGGACGCACGCCACCAAACGCCCCGTGAATGGACCGGATTTCGCCCCATTGTGACCCCGGGCGCGAATCGATACCCTCCCGGCCGGTTTTCTGCCCGCCCACCGTTTCCGGATCCCTCCTGTGGCGTCACTCCCGCTCTCCACTGGCCGATGGTTCGTGGTGTGGGCGGCACTCTGCGCCGCGACCGCATCGGCCGCAGAGACGGACCGCATCGCACTCCTGCCCCCTATCGAGTTCAATCTCGAGCAGGACAGCTTCGCCAACGAACCGCTCTCCGACGCGGATCCTCTGGCTGCGAAACCGGCGAGAAAGGCATCGTCCCCCTTCGGCTCATCCGCCCCCTTCAGCATGGGCGGTTTCTGGGCGCCCGCGGTCGACGTCGAAGGGCAGGATGCCGACCTCGCGGTGAATGCACAGTTCTCCCGCATCGCGATGCCACTCGGCGTGCCAGCCGAGGGGAAGCCTCTCTGGCTCGGTATCGCGAAGTTCGGCCGGCTCGAACTGGCGACCAATGCGATCCTCCCGGACTCCGGCACCCCCGTTCCCGACCAACTCTGGCTGGTGGAGACGGGGTTCATGCACATCCGCCCGCTCGCCAACGGAGGCACGCTCGGCGGCTCCTTCATCTTCGGCTCCGCCAGCGACCGCCCATATGCCGCCGGCCGCGACCTCACGCTGATGACCGTCGGATTCTGGAACACCCCGGCACGCAATCCCCGCGATGACTGGAGCTTCAGCCTCTTCTACTCGCCCACGTCGCAGTTGCCGTATCCATTGCCAGGCATCGCCTATGTGTGGCGGCCCACCGACGCGTTCGAAGCCAAGCTGGGCATCCCGCCCGCCATCGAATGGCGCCCGACGGAAGACTGGACGCTCTCCGCGAACTATTTTCCCTTGGTCAATTTCAACGCCATGGCCCGCCGCCGCCTCACCGATAGCCTGTCGTTTCTGGCGTATTACCGCACCGACACGGAGATCTACTTCCTGGCCGATCGCCTCCAGGACGACCAGCGGTTTTATGTGTTCGACCAGCGGGCGGCGGTGGGCCTCGAGCAGGCACTCGCCCGTGGCTTCGTGCTCGAGGCGACGGCGTCGTACATCTTCGACCGCCAGCTCTTTCAAGGCACGAACTTCTCGTCCAACCGGACCGATGTCGTGAAGTTCGACCCCGGCATCGGGCTCTCCGTGCAACTGCTCTGGCGCCGCTGACGGTGATCCTGCCCGCTTCCGCGAAGAGGCGGCTTATGGCCTGCTCCGCGATGAGCCAGACGGCCGGGTGGCTGATCCGTCGCTCGATCGAGCTTATGCAAGACGTTTCGACCACTCGCTCGGGTTCACCGGCACAGACCACGTTGCAGCGGCGGCAGATCTCCTTGCGTGCGACTGTCGGGGCGGCAAAGAGCCCGCCACCTCAGTCGTAGTCGGCAAGGAGATCGAGGTGCATCCTCGGGTCGCTCAGTGATTCCTGGTAGGCCACGACGTCGCCTGCCGTGGCGAAAGGGATCGTTCCTCCCTGGGAACCGAGGCCGCTCAACCGGTATCCGAGGTCGAGGATTTCCTCCAGCAGCAGCTTCGGGTCGCAGCGGCCAAGTTCGCGGAGCACGTACGGCGCGAACTCGAAAAATAGCTTCGGACGGTGTCTTCGCAGCACGCCACGCATGCCGCGTACCGCCCGTAGTTCGCCACCATCGATGTCCATCTTGACGACATCGAGCCGGGGCAGGCCAGCGAGTGCATCGTCGAGGGCTACCGCCTGGATGACAACAAAATGCTCGGCCCCTTCGACGGATCCCTCGACGACTTGGCTCAAGCTGGTGTGATCCGGGGCGTACATCTTGAGCTGGGAATCCTGTTCCGCCACGGCCAGATTGTGCAGTGTCACGTTCCGGAAGCCGTTCTCACGAATGCTGAGGCGGGCGAGCGAGACGTTGTCCGGCCGTGCCTCGAAGCCGACGACATGCCCGGTCGGCCCTACGAGCGACGACGCCAGGAGGCTGAAGTAACCGATATTCGACCCGAGGTCGAGAAAGGTGTCACCGGGCCGCAGCGTGTTCGTTATGGCCTGGGTGACGTGCGGTTCGAAGGCGCCCCTCGCGATGACGGCCCCCACGAGGTCGTCCGTCGTGTCGACATACATGCGGTAGCCGCCGAGTTGGACGCACTGGATTCGTCCCGCGACCCGGGGGAGGCCCACCGGAACCGGAGCAGGTTGAGCAGGCGGAGCAAGCGTCTTGCCCCGCATCCGACGAACGGCCACTGACAGTCGCGACATCTGATCGCTCCTCAAAAAGTGTCCCCGAACGCAAAGCAACGAACCCCCTCTCGCGAGGGATCCGCGAACCGTATGTGCCGGTAGCCCTCGGCGGCAAGGTGAGTTTTCTGCTGTTTCGAACAGGCTTACCTCCACAACCCGCCCCGCGATCGTGGGAATCTCGGCCTGAAAGGGCAGCAGGATGCCGTCGCGGCCGGCCCCGTTCGACGCACCTCCTCCGGGCCAAGGCCAGCAGCGAGGAACTCCCGCCCAAGAGCGGCTATCGACGTGGCTTTTTTTCGGGTCATTTCTCGCTGGCCCCGGCGACCGCCGAACGCCACAATCCCACCCCCCCGTGGCCCGGTCTGCCGACGGTGGCAGCACCCGTTTCCCGACGCGATACGAGCACCCCATGGACGCACGCCACGCACCTCCCCTCGGCATTGCCGCCATCGCGCTGCACCAGCCCGCCTGGGAACTGGAGAACGCCTGGTTCGGCGACTCGATGCCCCGCAAGTTTGCCCACCACACCGGCATCGAGGCCCGGGCGATCTCGCTCGACGACGAGGTGACGATGGGTCTGCACGCCGTCCGCCAACTCCAGCGGGAGACCGGCTGCCACCTCGCCGGCTGCCGCGGCTTGGTCTTCGTGTCGCCCTCCTTCATTCCGCCGTCGATCGCGCGACGGCATCTCCAGCCTGCCCAAGTGGCGAACGAACGGCCGAGCCGAGCCGCCCGGCAGCTCGCCCAAGGGCTCGGCATGCGCCGCTGCCGCACCATCGGCCTGAATTGGTTCTGCTGCGGCTACAGCCGGGCGTTTTCCCTCATCTGCCGCCGCTGGGCACCACGGCTCGGCATGCGCAGCGACGAGTTCCTGCTCGTCGTCGCCGCCACTCGCATCAGCCGCATCACCGACTACAGCACTCCCCAGACCGCCGGCCTTTTTGGCGACATGGCCTCGGCCACGCTGCTCGCGCCCGCGAAGAGCCGGAAGCACCCTGTGCATTTCGAGATCGTCCACGCCAACGCCGAGAAGCAGCCGGCCGAACGGTCGGCGTTTGATTTCCATCTCCGGCCGAGGGTTCCCGTTCCGGCCCCGGGCGGCGGAACGACCCATGCCGACGAGCGGCTGGTCTATACACTTGACGGCATGGCGATCGCAGAGATCGCCCCGCGGGCCATGTCGGCCGCAGTCGCCCAGGCGCTCACCAATGCGGGCCTTTCAGGCGGCGACGTCCGCTTCGTCGTGCCACATCAGGCTGGGTCGGGAATCGTCCGGTTCACCGGCATGAAACTCGACGAATACGGCGTCCGCGGTGAACTCATCAACGGGCTCACGCGCCGCACCGGAAACGTCAGCGCCTGCTCGATTCCACACGCCCTCAAAAACACCTGGGGGAGGCTCCGCGGACTCATCGCCTGCCCCACCGCCGCGGTGGGCAGCCCCGGTCGCCCCGAGGTCCTGCAGGGCTGCATCCTGCTGCGTGCCACGCCGTTCCACGAGCGGCTCGCGAACGCCGCGGCCTGACCGGTACCTTTCCGCGACGCCCCGCGAGGAACATGCATGCGATCGCTGACTCGCGACGAGTTGCGTGCCGTGGATCGCCGGGCCATCGAAGAATTCGGCCTGCCGGGCATCGTGCTCATGGAAAACGCGGGCCGGAATGCGGCGGCGCTCCTCCATTCGCTCGTCGGCCCGCCCGGCTCCGCTGGTTCGGTCGCGATCCTGTGCGGCAAGGGCAACAACGCCGGCGACGGCTTCGTGATCGCGCGGCACATGGAGAATCTCGGTCACGAGGTGCGACTGCTGCTGGCCAGTGATCCGGCCGCCTACAAGGGCGACGCCGCGATCAACCAACGAGTGGCGGAACGTTCGGAGCAGAGCATCGAATGCCTCGACGCCGCAGCTCTGGACCGGTGGGAACGGGCGCTGTCCGGGGCGGGCTGGATCGTGGACGCCCTGCTTGGCACGGGCGCCACAGGCCCGGCCCGCGGATCGATCGCAACGGCCATCGAGGCGATCAACGCCACTCGGGCCCAGGGCACCGCACGGGTGTTCGCCGTCGACCTGCCATCGGGCCTCGACTGCGACTCGGGGGCAGCCCTCGGCCCCTGCGTGCGGGCCGATGTCACGGGCACGTTCGTGGCGAGGAAGGTCGGCTTCGACCAGCCCGGTGCGGACGCATTGACAGGCCCCGTGCGCGTGCTCGACATCGGGGTGCCGCGGGCGCTCCTCCGCCAGATCGGCATGTGAGCCTTCGGTGCGGAGTCGTGCGGCATGCCGTCGTAGATCGACAAGCCGGGCGACGCGCGGCTAGGCTGTTTTCCTGTGTCGCCCCCTCGCCCGGAGATGCCCCATGAATCGCCCGCTCCTGCTGCTCGCCATCGTCACGTCCTGCCTGCTGCCTGCCGCATGCCTCCGGGCCGAGTCGGCGGTCGTGCCCGCCGCCCGCGTCGCGATCGTGGGGGATTCGATCACCGAACAGAAGCTCTACAGCAAGTTTCTCGAATGCTACCTGCTGGCCTGCTCCGGCGTGCCCGAGGTGAAAGTGATGCAGTTCGGCTGGGGCGGCGAACGGGCGGATGGCTTTGCCAACCGCGCGGAGAACGACCTCGCCACCTTCCGGCCCACCGTGGTCACGCTCTGCTACGGCATGAACGACGGCGGCTACCAGCCGTGGAAGGAGGAGATCGGCGCCGGGTACGAGAAGAACATGCGGAACGTTCTCGCAAAGCTCGATCATCTGGGCGTGAAGTCGGTCGTGGTCGGTTCGCCCGGCGCCGTCGACACCAACTTCTTCCGCCCGGGCCAGAAGATGGGAGAGCAGCCCTCGCACGTGGCCTACAACGACACCCTCGCTCACCTGCGCGACATCGACAAGAAACTGGCGATGGAAAATCACCAGCGTTTCGCCGACGTGCACGCGGCAATGGTCGATGCCATGAAGAAGGCGAACGAGACGCTCGGCCCAAAGTACGACGTCTGCGGCGGTGACGGCTTCCATCCCGGCCCCAACGGCCAGCTCCTCATGGCCTACGCGTTTCTCAAGGGTCTTGGCGTCGATGGCACGATCGGCGAGATCGCGATCGACCTGAATGGCGGTCAGGGAGCCGCCACCAAGCCGAGCATGGGCCATGCCGTGGTCGCCGAATCACATGCCGAAGGCAGGGCCACGGTCGACTTGGAAAGCAGCCGTTGGCCGTTCTGCTTCGACGGGGACGGGAAGAGCAGCGGCAGCACGCGGAGCATTCTCCCGTTCGTGGCGTTCAACCAGGATCTCAACCGCTTCACACTCACGGTGACAGGATTGAAGTCCGCGAAGGCCAGGGTGACGTGGGGCGATGAGAGCCGGGAGTTCACGAAGGAGCAGCTGGCGGCGGGCATCAACATGCCGGCGGAATTCCCGAAGACTCCGTTCGATCCGGCGTTTGCCAGGCTCCAGGGCGCAGTGGCCGCCAAGCAGAGCTTCGAGACCTTCATGATCAAGCAGATCGTCACCGATTTCCGCCTGATCCCCGACATCGGCACCGACGCGGAGGTTCAGCAGGCCGCCGGCACGCTGACCAGGAAGCTGATGAGCCGCTGGGAGCAACTGGACAAGGCCGCCCACGAGCAGCTCACTCCGGTCAAGCACACGCTGCTGGTAGAGGCGATCTAGGAGGCGACTGCGGACCTCGCGGTCATTGCAGTTCGCTGTCGAGGAACGTGTAGCCGAGTGCGTCCATGAAGGCCCGCTGCCGGTTGTCGGCCGCGCCGCCGTGGCCACCCTCGATGTTCTCGTAATACAGCACCTGCTTGCCAAGCTCCTCGAGCCGTGCCGTCATCTTGCGGGCATGCCCCGGGTGCACCCGGTCATCCCGCGTGGACGTGGTGATCAGGATAGGCGGGTATTCGCGTGAACGGTCCAGGTTGTGATACGGCGAAAACCCGCGGATGTATGCCCACTCCTCGGGATTGTCAGGGTTGCCGTATTCGCCCATCCAACTCGCTCCGGCCAGCAGGGTGTGATACCGCCGCATGTCGAGTAGCGGCACCTGGCAGACGATGCCGCCGAAGAGATCGGGCCGCATCGTCAGCATGTTGCCCATGAGCAGACCGCCATTGCTGCCCCCCTTGATGCCCAGGTGCTTCGGCGACGTCACCCTCCGGGCGATGAGGTCCTCGGCCACCGCGATGAAGTCTTCGTAGGCCCGGGCACGCTTCTCCTTCAGGGCCGCCTGGTGCCACTCCGGCCCGAATTCGCCGCCGCCGCGAATGTTGGCGATCACGTAGACGTGCTGCTCTTCCAGCCACGCGGCGCCGGCGATCGGCTCGTAGCCCGGCAGCAGCGGGATCTCGAAGCCGCCATAGCCATAGAGCAGCGCGGGCGTGCTGCCGTCCGCAGGAAGGTTTTCCGGGCCGATCTGGAAGTAGGGCACCCGCGTACCGTCTTTGGAGACCGCCTCGTGCTGGCTCACCCGCAGCCCGGCGGCGGTGAAGAATTCCGGCGACTGCTTGAGCCGGTCCACCTTCTGGCCCGCCTCGCCGACCGTGCCCAGCGACAAGGTCGAAGGCTGGAGCGAACTGGCCGTGATCAGCAAGAACTCGTCCGTCTCGAGGTCGTCGACCGGAATGCACGATGCCGTGCCGTATTCGGGGAGTCCCTGCAGCGGCTGGCGGTGCCACGCGTTGTCCCGAAAGGTGAGCGTGAACAGGCGGTTGCGGACGTTGTCGAGCGTCGTGACGATCAAGTGGTTGCGGGTAGATGCGAAGGAGATGAGCGACGTTCGTGGCGTGGGCTCGAAGAGCACGTGGATCGTGCGGTCGCCAGACACGAACTGTTCCAGATCGCATGCCAGCAGGCTGCCGGCCGGATGGGTCGTGCCGTTCGGCGTCCAGGGGCTTCGCAGTTCGATCAACAGCCATTCGCGATGTACCGCGGCGGTCGCGTCGTCCGGTTTACCGATCCGAACGAGCCGGCCGTCGCGGCGGAGGAACATTTCGCTCGTGTAGAAGGTCTTTTGTCGCACGACGAAATCGCGTTCGAAGCCGGGCGTGAGGTCGCGCCAGGCCGTCACGCTCATGTCGTCGGGCTGGCCTTCGTACACGACCGACGCCGCGGCCAGCGGAGTGCCGCGGGTCCACTCGCGGATCGTCCGCGGGTAGCCAGAAGCGGTGAGCGACCCGGGGCCGAAATCGGTGGCCACGAACAGGCTGTCGGCGTTGCGCCAGGCCACGCGGCTTTTTGCTTCGGGCAGGGCGAAGCCGTCGGCCACGAAGGCCTTCTTTTCCAGGTCGAACTCCCGCACAACGTCGGCGTCGGCGCCACCCCGGGAGAGCGACACGAGGCAGAGCCGATCCGCGGGCTCCAGCACGGAGGCGCCGTGCCAGACCCAGTTTTCACCCTCGCGGGCCGACAGTGCATCGAGGTCGAGAACAGTCTCCCATGCGGGCTCGGGCTTGCGATATTCCTCGAGCGTCGTTCGCCGCCACAGTCCCTTGGGGTTCGCCGCATCCCGCCAGAAGTTGTAGAAGAGGTCGCCGATCTTCGTGACCATCGGGATCCGCTCCTTCGAATCGAGGATCGCACGGATCCGCGTCTCGAGCTGCTTGAACCGATCGGTGCCGGCCAGTGCCGCGACGCACGCGGCGTTGCGGTCGCGGACCCAGTCGAGTTGCTTCGCGCCGGCCACTTCCTCCAGCCAGAGATGGGGATCGGCGGGCTCGTTCGCGGTGACGGAATCAGACATGGCAGATGACAGACAGGTGAAGAAGGAAATCGTGACGAGGAATGACAGACGCCTCACGTGCGCACCTGCCCGCTGCCGACCACGACATATTTATAGGTCGTCAGTTCCCGCGTGCCGCACGGACCCCGCGCGTGGAGCTTGTCGGTGGAGATGCCGATCTCGGCCCCCAGCCCCATCTCGCCGCCGTCGTTGAAACGCGTGCTCGCATTGACCATCACCACCGCCGTGTCGACGCGTGCGACAAACCGATCGGCCGCGGCCCGGTCGGCCGACACGATCGCATCAGTGTGCCGCGAACCGTAGCGGTTGATGTGATCGATCGCCGCATCGACCGAATCGACGACGGCGACCGAAATCTTGGGGCCGAGGTATTCCGTGGCGAAATCCGCCTCCGTGGCCTCGCCCGCCGCTGGCACGAGCCGACGGGTGGCTGCGTCGCCCACGATCTCGACCTTGTGTTCGCCGAGGGCGGCGGCGATGTCGGGCAGGAACCGCTCCGCCACGTCGCTGTGCACGAGCAGCGACTCCGCCGCGTTGCAGACGCCCATCCGCTGGCACTTCGCGTTGACGGTGATCGCCTTCGCCATCGCGAGGTCGGCCGCCCGATCCACGTAGACGTGGCAGTTGCCCGAGAAATGCTTGAGCACCGGCATCCGTGCCTCGGAGCAGACCCGCCGGATCAGCGTCTCACCTCCTCTGGGAATCACGATGTCGATGAGGTCGTCCATCTTCAGAAACGCGCCGACCGCCTCGCGGTCGGCCGTATCGACCAACTGCACGCAGTCAGGCGGCAGTCCGGCGGCCGCGATCGCCCTCCGCATACTCTCCACGATCCGCGCGCTCGAATGGGCCGCCTCCTTGCCACCGCGGAGGATGATGGCGTTGCCCGCCGCGAGGGCCACCGCCGCCGCATCCGCCGTGACGTTGGGCCGCGACTCGTAAATGAAGAAGACAACGCCGAGCGGCACCCGGACCTTGCGAATCACCAGGCCGCTGGGCTGTGTCGATTCTTCGATCACCTCGCCCACGGGATCGGGGAGCAGGGCCACCGCCTCGACGCCCGCGGCGATACCCTCCACCCGCTTGGGATCGAGCGTGAGCCGGTCGATGGCAGCGGCGGTCAGGCCGAAGCCGGGGGCGGCGGCGAGATCGAGCTTGTTGGCAGCGAGGATTTCAGCGACATCAGCCCGGATGGCAGCAGCGGCCGCCCGCAGGCAGGCGGCTTTCTTGTCGCCAGACACGCCCGCCAAGTCGATGGCGGCGTGTCTGGCCCGCTCGGCGATCGAGCGGCAGTGCGATTCCAGAGCGGTGTCGGGAGTGGCTTCAGCAGGGGCTGACATCGTGGCCATGGCGATTTTTCCATGCGAAGTGCAGAGGACGGGTCGATGAATTATCTTACGTTCTCGGCCGTTTCTTCACACGCAGGAGTCGCCCAGATGCCTCGCACGAATCTCTCTCGTCGCTCGTTCATCGCCGCAACGGCCGGCGCCGCCGCCCTGGCACCGCTATCGCCACTGCACCGCTTGGCTGCCGCGGCCCCGGCCAACAGCCTGAACCTGGGCCTGCAACTCTATTCGCTCCGCAACTACAAGGTTGACGAGGCTCTCCAGCATGCCCGTGATCTGGGTTTCAGGTTCGTCGAGTTCTATTCCGGCATGTACCCGCTCAATTCCGACGCCGCCGCCATCGCGGCGATGAACACGAAGCTCGCCGCCCTCGGCCTCACGATCTCGGCCCACGGCGTCAATCGCTTCACGAAGGACGCCGCTGCCAACCGGAAGATGTTCGAATTCGCCAAGGCAGCTGGCATTCGGACCTTCGGCGCCGACCCCGACCCCGATTCCTTCCCGAGCCTCGACGAACTCGTCAAGGAGTTCGACATCCGTGTGGCGATCCACAACCATGGCCCCACGCACCGCTACAACAAGGCGATCGACGTGCTGCAGGCGGTGGAGAAATACGATGCTCGCATCGGCGCCTGCGCCGACCTCGGCCACTACCTGCGGTCGGGCGAACAGCCGGTGGAGGTGATCCGGCTGCTCAAGGGCAGACTGTACGGCATCCATCTGAAGGACTTCGCCGAGATGCAGGACAAGACCAAGGGCGTGATTCTCGGCAAGGGGCACATCAACGTGCCGGCGGTGATGGCAGCACTCGTGGCCGCCGACTTCCCGGCCGATGGAGCGCTCTCGATCGAATACGAGGAGAACCCGCAGAACCCGCTCGCGGACATCAAAGCCTGCGCGCAGGCCGCCCGCGACGCGATCGCGGGGTTGTAGCCGGTCGTGGCGGTGCCAGTGGCGGCACGTTTTGAACGTGCCCGTGACCTGGCATCGATTCCGCACGTTAAAAACTTGCGGCCACGGTTCTACAACTCCGGTCATGCTCCTCCGGGTCAGGCTTTGTGAGTGTCGCCCGCCGCGGTGGCGCAGTGCAGTTCCAGTGCGCTCCGAACGAGGCCCACGGCATGGACGCGGACGATCTGGATTCCTGCGGTCGCCAGACCGCAGGCGCTGCCGGCTGTGCCGCCGTCGCGTTCCTCCAGCGTGGCGGGGCGGCCCAAGGCCTGCTCGAGTGACTTGCCGATGAAGCCCTTGCGGGAATGGCCGACGAGGATCGGCACGCCCATGTCGAGAAACTCACCCGCCCGGGCCATGAGTTCGAGATTGTGGGCGTGGGTCTTGCCGAATCCGATGCCTGGATCAAGGCAGATGCGGTCGAGCGGAATCCCGGCGGCACGCAGCGCATCGCGACGCTGCTCCAGATAGCGGTGGATGTCGCCCACCACGTCGTCATAGCGAGGATCGACCTGCATCGTCTGTGGCGTGCCCTTCATGTGCATGGCACAGATGCCGGCATGCGATTCCACGGCAACGCGGAGCATGCCTGCATCCCCCTCCAGGCCCGTCACGTCGTTGATGATCTCGGCACCCAGTTCGATCGCACGGGCCGCCACCGAGGCCTTGGACGTGTCGATCGAAATCGGCACACCGGCACGACCAGCCAACTGCCGCACGACCTCACCCACGCGTCGAAGCTCCTCCTCGGGCGAAACCGCCAGCGAATACGGCCGCGTGCTCTCGCCGCCGACGTCGAGAATGTCGGCGCCCTCGGCCACGAGGGCCATTCCGTGGGCTACTGCCGCCTCGACCCCTGCATACCGGCCACCGTCGGAAAAACTGTCGGGCGTCGCGTTGACGATCCCCATCACGAGCGGCCGGCGGACCGCACCGCCACCACCGGGCAGCGTTAGCCGCGTCGTTCGCAGTTGCCAGTAGGTGGGACGGGGTTGGGCCGACATGACGACAATCTATCACGACCGCCGCTCACCAAAATACGATCAGGCACGTTACACACTTGCCCCCGCAGGGAACGATGCACATGAACTCCCCAGATGCTGAGGAGCATGCCGCAGCCGGCGAACCAATACGGCCTATCAGCACCCGACCAACTTCTCACAGGCAAGTTAAAAACTTGCCCCCACGAAAGACGAGGGCTCGCGGCGCCGCGCGACAGTCCGCTACCACGGCTCTTCCATCAGGCCCACGATCTGCTGGGCCATCTTGATGATCATCTCCTGCTGCGTGCTGGCGACGGAACGGCCGAATTCCGGCACGAGCATCGCAGCCTGCCCGACGTCGACGCTCGCCGCTGGCAGCGGCACGCCGCCCGAGGCCAATACCGCACCGCCCCGGTCGGCCCAGGTGACAAGAACCTGGAAATTCATCTCCACCATCCGCGACTGGTCGGTGGGACTCTCCACCACCATCCGCTTCGTGTCGGCGACGATTCGGGCGGTGAGCACGCTGTCGGCGGCGGGATCTCCGACCACCTTGAACGGCGTCCGCTTCTCGATCTCCTTGCAGACCGCCTCGGTGAGCCGCTCGCCGATGTCGATGTTCGGCGTGGTGCGAAAGCTGTCCGACTGGATCATGGGCACGTAGACCGTGCGGACGTTGGGGGCGTAGAGCGTGTTGTTGCCAAAGCGATACCCGGCACAGCCGGCACACGGCATCAAGCCGCAGGGAATCGCGACGCAGGCGAACACGACGCAGGCGAGCCGTCGGATTTGAACCACACGCTCGGCCATGCAAGCCCTTCGTTTCAACGCAGGGGCGGGGCGATGCCGGAGCCGTCCTGACGTGCGATCGCCGTGTCGGCCTCGGCCATCGCGTCGAGTTCCGCTTCCTTGAGCGAGTCGGGATTCAGCACCGCCGTCAGCATCGGAAACGGATTGTCGGAGACGTCCGCCAGCCCGTTGTATTTGTCGAGCCGGTCGCGGGCCTGCTGGGCGAGCATCGTCTTGGGGTAGTCGCGGGCGATGAGGGCGTAATAGATGCGGGCAGACGTGTAGCGTTTGCCCTTGGCGTAGAACTCGGCGCGATTCCAGTGACGCTGCGCCTGCTGTGCGGCGATCGCGGCCCGCGTCGTCTGCACCCGTTCGGCCTCATCGTGGTTCAACTGGTCGGGAAACTGCACGAGCGTCTGGTCGGCGAGGATCTCCGCCTCGTCGAGCACTCCACCCTCGTAGCCGGGGCCCTGATACGCCCGCAGCTTCGCCTGCAGTCCAAGCAGGTGGGCCTGCATCAGGAAATCGCTGTCGGGATATTCGCTGCGGAGCAAGCCGTAGAAGTAATCGGCATCGAGCCACTGCCGGTCGACGAAATGGGCATTGGCCTGCGCCATGATGCTGTCGTCGGCCAGCGAACCGCGGGGATCGTTGATGCGGACGTGGTCGTAGGCCTTGATCGCCCGCCCCCGGGTGTCGAACAACGGTCGGCTGCGGTCCACGAGGTTCGGAACGATGGTCATGTAGTTGTGCTTTTGATCGAGCGCGATCCAGTATTGCGCGATCACGAACTGCCGCTGGGCGATCCGATCGAGATACCGCGAGTTGGCGTATTTCTTCACCAGTTCGTCGTAGCAGTCCTCCGCCTTGGGGTAGCGGTCGGTGAAGAACCAGCACTCCGCGAGCTGCCAGAGGGCGTCCTCTTCGATGACCGAATCGGGCCACCGATCGATCGCCACCTTGTATTTTTTGGCCGCCTCGGCGTATTTGCGGTCGCGAAACAGACCATCCGCTTCCGCCAGCGCCTTGCGTGCCACCGGCTCGTTGGGGCCGCGGCCGAGAACCTTCTTCCACCGCTTCTTGATGTTCTCGCCCTTGAAGTACTCCCACCCGAGATCCTGCTCGGTGGGGTTGAACTCGGAGGAGATCACCGAAGAGTCGGCGTCCTCGCCCAGTTCGCCGGCGATGTTCTTGTCGGCGGAAGGATTTTTGGCCCACGGCCAGCTCGGTGTCTTGAGGGCGGCGCATCCTGACTGCAGGAGCACGCAGGCGATGGCCGCCGAGAATACGGCGAATCCGGCGGGCCGGAGGCAGTGGGTGATGCGTACTGGTGGCATGAACGACGCAGCGAAGTGGGGGTGGAATCGGGCCAAGCTGATTTCAGGAGGAGCGAGAGGGACCGGGGCGAGACCGCGGCTGCAGCAGGGGGGCGACCCGCGGCCGTCTGCCGAGGAGATGGGAAAGCATGGTATTCATGACGGCACGCACCTCGCCGTCGATGAGTGGCGGCAAGGCCAGAGACCTCCACGCGTCGGGGGCTCCCGCCAACAACTGCAGCGCCGCCAGGCAGTCCGCGGAGACCGAGACGACCGCTCGCTTTCCACGCCGGCACCGCTCGCAGAGCACGCCGCCGTCGAGCATCCCGAACGCGATCCGGCTTCCACCGGCGACCGGACCGCGACACTCGGCACACCGTAGGAGCGCCGGCGCGTGCCCGACCAGCCTGAGCATGGACAACTCGGTGTGGGCGACCAACGCCCGCACGAGGCCATCCGTGAGCACGTTCGTGGGAGTGTCTTGATCATGGGCGGGACGGGGTGCGGAGAGTGTTCGGAGGGTTGCATGAGCGACATCGAACAGTTCCGGCTGCGGATCGCCATCCGCGGTGAGCGTATCGAGCAGTTCGGCGACATCCATGCCGCCAAGAAACGCCGCCTGGCTTCTTCCAACCCGAAACCGGTGCTCGAGACAGGCTTCCGTCACCAGGTCGAGGCCTCCGGACGATTTGCGGAGGACGAGTACCTGACAGATCGAAAGCAGGTCAAGGGCGGCGTCGAATCCGCTCTTGGGCCGCCACGCCCCCTTCGCCAGAGCCCGTAGCTTGCCATACTCCCGGGTAAACAGGGTGACGACGCAACTCGTGTCACCGAACGGGAACGTCCGGATGACGATCGCCCGTGCCTTGTCAGCCGCCATTGTTTCCGGCGCTCCCGGGCCGATCGTCCCCGAGCCGCTCGATGCGGATCAGGTCGATCCGTCGGCGGTTGGCGGCGAGCACCTCCAGGACCGCACCGTGCGACCTGACCTTCTCACCCACCTCGGGAATACGGCCGAATTGGTGGAACACGAAGCCGCCGATCGTCTCATACCCCGCTTCCTCCGGCAGCGACAATCCCATCCGTTCGTTGACTCGCGCCACCGGCACGTGCGCCAGCAACTCGCACGCATCGGGCGAGACCAACCGGATGCCATCCGAGAACGCCTCGTCGTGCTCGTCGGCAATCTCGCCCACGATCTCCTCGAGGGCGTCCTCGATGGTGACGAGCCCCGCCACGCCCCCGAATTCGTCGGTGACGATGGCCATGTGCGTCTTGCCACGTTGGAATTCCAGCAGCAGCGTCCGCACGCTCATCGATTCGGGCACGAACCACGGAGGCCGCAGGAGCGGCCGAATGCCTCGCACCTCGGCGGCGGCGGCTTCGCCCTGCGGCGCGAGGCCATCGGCGAGCCTGTTCAGCACGTCGCGCGTGTGGAGGATGCCGACCACGTCGTCCGCCGAGCGATCCCAGACCGGCAGCCTCGTGTGCGCGCTCTCCGCGGCCATGCGGACCGCCTCATCCCAGTCCGCGGCCATTGGAATCGCGATCATCTGCGTGCGGGGCGTCATGATCTGCGACACGCGGACCTCGTCGAGACCGATGACGCCCCTGATCATGTCGCGGGCCGTTCCCTCGATGCGGCCTTCGCGATGCGCGTCGTCGACGACCAGCCGCAGTTCGTCCTGCGGCCGCTCGATCGCCGCACCGTCAGCGCCCCGGCCCACGGCTGTTCGGCCCAGCGCCGCCGCCATGTTGCCGAGCAGACGCATGACCGGGCCCAGCACGCGCACGACCGGTCGCCAGAGCCGCCAGGTCGCCACCACGATCCACGGTCCCGCGAACTTCGTCACCAGCATCGGCACCACGACGAGCACGAGCCAGACGATCGCGATCCAGCCGGCGACGGCCGACACCTCCAGGGCCAGAACACCCCCGGAGGCGGCCAACAGGCCGCGGGCCGCCAGCAGCGTGGCGACGACCGCCGCGATCACGACCACCGACGCCGCCACGAAGGCGATCGTCTCGCTCCCCGCCACGATCTCGTCGTAGTGGGACGGTACGCCGGCACGCCGGCAGAGATCCTGGATGCGGTGCCGCTGGGCCCCGCGGACGCTGCGGGCCTGCACGGCTGCCAGGCTCGCCAGCAGCAGCAGAAGAAACGCGGTCTCGATTCCGAGTGATTCCGTGGCGTTCATGGGCTCGAGCCTGCGGCCCTCGTTCGCGGTGGGGCCGGCAGCCCGCAGGCCTTCATGACCGCACGTTCGCGGGCCCGCATCACGCGGCGGTCTGCGGGCGCATGGTCATCGTAGCCGGTGAGATGCAACAGGCCGTGGACGACGTAATAGGCGAGTTCCTGCCGCGGCGTCCAGCCGACGGCGCGGGCCATGCGGCGGGCCGTTTCGGTGCTCACGACGATATCACCAGCCAGCACGCCCGCCTGCGGCGGGCCGGCGGTGCCCGCGGAGAGATCGAACGTGATCACGTCGGTGGGGCCCGGAAGCCCCAGCCACCGGCGATGCACTGCCGCGATTCGCCGATCATCGACCAAAATGACGTTGATCTCGGCCTGCTCGATCCCTTCGGCGACCAGCGCCATCCGCACCAGCCGTTCCAAACCGCGGACCGAGACCCGCAGCACACGCTGGCGGTCGCTCACGTCGACGACGAGCGTCGACCGAGGCGGCTGAGAGACGGAGCGGCCGCGGAGTCGGGACACTACGCCGTCCTCTGGTCGGGATATTTGACGCGGCCGTGGTAGACGGCCGTCAGGCTCTTCACCAGGCTGCGCTCGATGACCTCGAGCTCCTCGAGTGTCAGGCCGCATTCGTCGAACTGGCCGTCGAGCAAGCGCTTCATGGCGAGATCGTGCACGAGACCGGCGATCCGGGCGGGCGTGGGCTCGGTGAGGGCGCGGCTGGCGCTCTCGACCGCGTCGGAGAGCATCAGCACGGCCGACTCCCGGGAACTCGGCTTGGGGCCCGGGTAGCGGTAATTCTGTTCGTCGATCTCCGTGCCGTTGGGATCGGTCTGCGACAACTCGGTCGCCCGTCGGTAGAAAAACTCCACGAGCGTCGTCCCGTGGTGCTCGGCGATGATGTCGACGATGGGCTGCGGCAGGTTGTACTGCCGCGCGAGTTCAACGCCCTCCTTCACGTGGGCGATGATGATCAGCGTGCTCATCGCCGGCACGAGCGACTCGTGCCGGTTTTCCTGCCCCTGATTTTCGATGAAGTAGGCGGGCTTGAGCATCTTGCCGGCGTCGTGGAAATACGCCCCCACCCGCACGAGCAAGCCACGGGCGCCGATCGCGTCGGCCGCAGCCTCGCCGATGCTCGCCACGTTGATCGAGTGGTTGTAGGTGCCCGGGGCGCGGCGGACGAGTTCCTGCAGGAGCGGATGGGCCACGTCGCCGACCTCCAGCAGGCTCAGGTCGGTGAGCACGCCGAAGGACCGCTCGATGAACGGCAGCAGGCCTGTCATCAGAAAACCGGCGAGCAGGGTCCAGACGCCGGTGCGACCGGCCTCGTAGAGCAGTTGCGTGTCGAACGGCCGTTCCTCCAGGAGGTTGGCCCCGACCTGCGTGGCGATCGCGACGGCGCCGGCCCAGAGCCCCACGTAGATCAGTTTGCTGCGACTGCGAATCCGGCCCATCCAGAAGACCATGGCGGCCGCGGCGGCCGCCAGCGTCACATAGTCGGCCAGGCCGCGGCCCAGCCCGACCACCACGACCAGCGCCACCTCGGCCGCCAGCAG
>CAZOMJ010000125.1:0-14891 GCA_964581055.1 uncultured Candidatus Kuenenia sp. | reverse complement strand
CCCGATTCACCGGCTTGGACTACGGCATCGAGCAGTTTGCCTATTGGAACCGCGTCCATCACAGCATGGGCGCGAACGGGGCCGCCATGAGCGTGCTGCCAGACCGGTCCGGGAACACTCCGGATCGGGACTATTATCTTGCCAGGCTCAGGCGACCTTTTTACGACGATCGCTGGAGGCATCAGCCCGACACCAATGTCTTCTCCCAGATCACGCTCGACGGCGATGCTGACCGCCTTTTGAGGATGTTCGGCGGCGGATTTTCGGAAGTTGACCGACTCCTCTCTCTCTCCGCTCGTGAGTGAGGCGAGCCTCTATTCGGCAGTGGAGTCGGGAGGGCGAGCGAGTCGGGCCCGGATCTCGTCCAGTTCGGCGTGAGCTGCCGCCAATTTTCGTTCGAATCGCAGGCAATGTCCGGTTACCTCGGCCGCCTCGTCTTCGATTCGCCGGCACAATTCGCTGCGTCGCGCCGCGTATTCTTCCGTGCACATCGAACCCGCGTCGCTCGAACGCAGCCGGACAGAAAAGTCCTGCCTGTCATCTGAAGGAACAAGTTCCTCGAGCACGAAATGCGTGAGGCCCGTGACGTGGAGGTCGAGCATGGCCAACTCGAATGCGGCGGGTGAGAACTGCCGCCGGTGGCCGTGGAATTCCGGTGCGGGCGCCGACGCCAGCCACCCCTTGAGCATCTCTTATTTGTCGCGGATGTCCTGGGTTCGCAACAGCTCCGGCTGGTTGATGTTCGCCGGCCAGGAACGGTGCACGGTTCCATCGGGCAACACGAGCGTGGTTTTGAGCGACTGTTGGGCAAACATCGCGTAGGCCGCAGTTGACTCTCTTGCGCTATCGTGATGCGCACGCAGAAGTCGGCGAACGTGGTGGCGGGACGGAAGCGGTCCATGCAGTGGCGTTTGTCGGGAAGAATCATGCCCACGAAGCCGCTGGGCTTCAGCAGACTTTCGCAATCACCGAGGAAGCGTATGGGGTCGGGGAGGTGTTCGAAATTATGGCTGCTCACGATCCAGTCGAACCCATCCGCCACCCCCCTGCCGCGGACCAGTTCGAGAAGGCGTGAGGCGTCGCCAACGATGTCGACTTCCTCGATGCCCGCGATCTGGACGTCGTGGACTTTCATCCTGGTCGCCTTTTCCCGCAGCTCAGCCGTGCCGAGAATATCGATGACGAGGGTTTGGAGTCCGTCCCGCTTCGGTGCTATCGGGTTGCGCCACGGTCCGATTTCGATGCCACGGGAGCCTGGGTGAATTGCGTCGCGCAGAGTGTCGAGGCGGGACATGAGAAGCACCGAGCGGGTGTGCCCGCACAAACGGGTGTGCGAAGGTGGCCTCGGAAAAGCAGGGAGGGAATCGCATTCTCAACAGACACCAGTTTGTATCAGAGAGCGCAGAGCGAGAGCGGGAAATTGACCCTCACCTCACGCACTCGCACGTTCACGAATGTCCCACCTGGAGCCGGGTGGGGGGCAGCATCACGATCGCTTCCGGCAGACGATTTGACCCGCGTCCGGGCAGCCTGTTAGGGTCGGTTACATGGAAGCCTCGTCCCGGGTGTCTGACCACACCCCGGTTCCCATTCGTGCCGATGCCCCTCCCGCGGCCTCCGTGGCCACGGGCGACGCCACCGTCATCTCCGGCCGGCCATCCGCCGTCGGGAAGTCGGTTGCGACGGCCGAGATCGGCCGGATGCTCGAGGGACACTCCCTCGGCCCCTACCGCCTCGACCAGTTCGTCGGCGGCGGCGGCATGGGCGCCGTCTTCCGGGCCCTCGACACCACCCTCGACCGGGTCGTCGCCGTCAAGGTGCTGTCGCGGCAACAGTCGAACGACGACGAGATGCTCAAGCGGTTTCGCAATGAAGCCCAATCGGCCGCCCGCCTCGATCACGAAAATATCGGCCGCGTGCACGCGGTAGGATCGGACGACGGCTGGCACTACATCGTCTTCGAGTTCATCGAAGGCACGAACCTCCGTGATGTCGTCGTGAAGGAAGGCCCGTTCGATGTCGCCCGCGCGATCGACGTCACGATCCAGGTGGCCGACGCCCTCGAGCACGCCTCCGATCGCGACGTCGTCCATCGCGATATCAAGCCGTCGAACATCATCATCACACCCACCGGCCGGGCCCGCGTCGTCGACATGGGCCTGGCACGGCTGCACCACATGGCCGGCGACCAGGATCTCACCGTCAGCGGGATGACGCTCGGCACGTTCGACTACATCTCTCCAGAACAGGCCCGTGATCCGCGGTCGGCCGACGTCCGTAGCGACCTTTATTCGCTCGGTTGCACCATCTTCTTCATGCTCGTTGGCCGGGCCCCGTTCGCAAACGGCACCATGGTGCAGAAGCTGTTGCAGCACCAGCAGGATCCGCCACCGGCGATCGAATCGCTGCGGCCCGACGTGCCAAAACGCTTGGCACAGATCCTCGGCCGGCTCATGGAGAAGGATCCGAAGGACCGCTACCAGCGGCCCGCCGATCTCGTCGCCGAACTGACGAACATGGCCGATGAACTCGGCATCGAACTGGCTTCACCCCGGCCTGTCCAGGCCAGCATCGTCGAACCGGCCGCCAACCCCACCGCACCGGTACACCTCCCCTGGCTGCTCCCACTTCTGGGCCTCGTCGTCGTCGTCGGCGGGCTGTGGCTGCGGACCAACGGC
This sequence comes from uncultured Candidatus Kuenenia sp., assembly GCA_964581055.1. Lineage (GTDB taxonomy): Bacteria > Planctomycetota > Planctomycetia > Pirellulales > UBA1268 > CAMCQY01. The sequence goes on along the minus strand of CAZOMJ010000125.1, from coordinate 12,213 downwards.
GCTGAGAAACAGCGTCCCAGCGGGGCCGTGTCGGCAGGGTTGGGGGCAGCGGCCGTCGACCCAGGGGCGGGCGAGCAGATGGCGGCTGAGCCGACGGCCCCGGCGGAACCGTCGCCCCGAATCTGGCGGGTCGTCGACGTGCCGACAGTGGATGACGACTGCGGCACCGTCGGCGAGGCGGTGCGGCAGGCTTCGGATGGCGACGTGATCGAGATCGCGTGCGCGGAGCCAAGGGACGACGGGCCGTTCACCGTCGACGGCAAGAGGCTCACCATTCGTGCCGCCGATGGCATCCAGCCACTCCTGCGATGCGGCGAGGCAGGGGCCGTGCAAAGGGACGACGGCTGCTGCACGGTCGTGGCGGGATCGCTGGAACTCCAAGATCTGACGCTCCGCTCCGCCTTCCTGCCAGCCGGCGGTGGGCGTCCGGCACTGATCTGCCTGCGCGGGTCGGCGACATTGGTCTGCGAGCGGGTGACGTTCATCATGCCCGGCGATGCCGCGGCCGCTGGCGTCTGCGTGCGGTCGGAACAGGCCGCCACCGAACGGCAGGAGATTCGGGTGAACGACACGAGGGCCGGGGGTGGTGCCGCGTTTCTCGAGTCCAAGGGGGGCGGCCGCATCGACCTGTTCTGGTCAGGGGGCCGTGTGGTCACACAAGGGCGATTCCTGGTCGCCGAAGGCTCCCCGCGGAGCCATGGCAGCGGAACCGCCGTCCGGATGACCCTCGAAGACGGGCTGTTTGCCTGTGGCGACGGGTTCGCCTGTCTGCTTGATTCGCCCGCCCTGCCGCTTGCGCCGCGGTTGCAGGCGTTTGCCAAGGGATGCCGGTTTCTCGTGCCCAGCGGTCGGGCGGTGCTGGAACAGTCGGGGATTGGTGATCCTGAGGCCTATCGGCCCGCGATCGAGTGGATCGACGCCGCCAGCCGCTACGAGGGCAGCGGGGTGTTGCGACGGATCGACGGGGCCGCGGAGCGGTTTGAAATCGACTTCGCCTCCCAGCCGCAGCCCATGAATCACGCACCGCGGATCGACGGCTGGCCAGGAGAAGGTTAGCCGGGCAGGGGGACTCCGTTTGGCAAGCCGCCCCCCGCAGAACTGCGGGTTATAATTTCTTGACGGCAACGCGGCGGATGGGTCTAGTAATGAGGCCGATTCTCAGGGGCACTCCCCGTCGGGAATGTCCCCACGGTAAAAGTCACCTTGAATTCACCCTGAAGTCACCTTGGAGAGAAGCGATGTCTTGCAGCAGGAGCAGCAGGTATGCACTGGTCGCCGGAGCGGCCGTCGCGCTGGCGTGTGGCGGATCGGCCCGCGAAGCCTTTGCGATCAAGCAGTTCTTCGAAGAGTTCAAGACGATGTACGTGAAGCCGGAGGGCACCGACCCTGCCGAAAAGTCGCTCGTCGCCGAGGTCGAGTCGGCCAAGTGCAATGTCTGCCACATGGGCACGAGCAAGAAGGAGCGGAACGCCTACGGCAATGCTCTGGCCGATCGGCTCGACAAGAAGGAAGACGCCAAGAACGTCGAGAAGATCAAGAAGGCGCTGGAAGAGGTCGCGGCCCTGCCGAGCGACCCGGCCAAGGCCGACTCGCCCACCTTCGGCGCGCTGCTCAAGGAAGGCAAACTGCCCGGCGGCAAGTAGTCGCGCTACGAATCAGTCGTGAGCGAATCAGTCGTGAGCGTTAGTGCAGCTGTCCGATGGCCTCGAGGATCACTTCCTCGAGGCCCGGACAGCCCGCGAGTTCCGTGGCGATGGCCGCGGGCGCAAACAACCTCACGCGTTTGACGAGATCGTCGAACTGTTCGTGCGCAAGGCTGCGAACCACCGGGGAGAGTTCCTCGAACCGCCGCCAGCGGAAGTCGCCATCATGGGGTTCGCGAACCGTGAGCCGGAACTCCACCTCGCGTTCGGCCGGCGGCGCATCGATGAGCAGGTCATCGGCCCCACATGCGATCCCGGTCCGGCGTGAAACGGCGGCCGCGATTCGGCCGGCGATCGCCACCTTGTCGTCGTAGGCGCGGCCTGCCAACCCGCGGTGAATGGCAGGATTCCGCAGGGCGTCGTAGGAGGCCACTCGCTTGAACAGGCGGCGATGGCTGCCAAAGAGGCCGTCCACGAGTGGCGCGGCGGGGGTGCCGGCGGCGAGCATGCCGAGGCCGTCGATGAACCCACGGTCATCGAGCCTGACAAAGCGGGCTGGATCGATGGCATCGCGGAGGATCCAGACGGCCCGTTGCAGCATCGCGGTGGCAGACCGCACGGCGTGATGCCAGTAGACCTCGCTGAACATCACATACCGGGCGAAGACCAGCATCTCGGCGGCCGTGCGGCCCTTGTCGGTGATGGCGAGTGCCGTGCCGTGTTCGTCGAGGCAGAGACTCGAGAGCAGCCTCTCCTCGTCGAAATGCCGGCCGTAGGGGACGCCGGCGTGGAGGCTGTCGCGGCCCAGGTAGTCCATTTTGTCGACGTCGATCGGCCCTGATAGCAGAGAATGCAGGATGAGGCCGGCCGGATCGGTGGCCGTTCCCGTGATGAGGGCGGCGATGCGGGAGGGATCGAGGCCCCACGATTCCGTGAGAACGGCGGCGGGATCGCCATGGGCGAGGATGTCGTGCACGAGCGACTCGTGCCTGGGAAACCGAGCCAGGCCGACGTCCTCGATCGGATGGCAGAATGGCCAGTGGCCGATGTCGTGCACCAGCGCCGCCACCACCAGCGCCGCTGCGTCGGCCTCGTCGACCACCGCGACGAACCGAGGGTCGTGCTTCAGGCGGGCGAGAAACTCGAGCGCCCGCCGGTAGACCCCCAGCGAGTGCTCGAGCCGTGAATGGATGGCACCGGGGTAGACCAGCGCCACCAGGCCGAGTTGGCTGACGCGGGCCAGCCGCCGTATTTCGGCCGTGTCGAGGAGCGCCCGCACGCGGGCCGTTAGCGGCACGGTAACTCCGGGTGGAATCCGCACGCCCTCCGCGTGTGATTCGAGCGCCACGAGTTCCGGCAGGTCTGTCAACGGCATGGTCGGTTCCACAGCATGGTCGGTTCCACGGCATGAGGGCGTCAGACCGGCATGAAACCGGCCAGCCACCGCAGCAGCGCGGTGAACATGACGTAGAGCGAATAGTGGGCCACGCCCGTGCCCCAGTCGAGGTCGAGCGTGGCCAACGCCGCCAGGGCGCCCGCCACCAGGAATGGCGGCGCCAGGTAGACCCAGGGCCACATCTCGCTCGTCAGGTCCGGCGGCAGGAATCCCTTCACCGCCCAGAGCAGGGCATAAACCGCACCGCAAATGGCCGTGCGGATGAGCAGCGAGCGGCCGCGGTAGGGCTCCAGGTCTCTGTCACGGACGATCTCGTAGCCGATCCAGGCGCACGGCATGGCCACGATCCCTGCCGTGGCTGCCAGCAGCCAGAGGGGAGCCTGCCCAGCTCCCCAGGCGAACCGGGCAACGAGTGCCAGGAGCATGGCTGCGACGGCTCCGACGGCCACCGCCACGTAGACGGCCTTCGGAATGGGGCGTTCCACGAACACGATCGGCGTCGTGGGAGCCCGGCCGGGCAGTGGTGCCTCGTCCTCCGGCCCGAGGATCTTTACCTCCTTCACGGCATCGCTGGGAACGGTGATCGGCTTCTTGCATTTCGGGCACGGGCCGGTGCGACCGGCAAATTTGTCACTGACGGTGAATGTGGACCGACAGCCGGGGCAGATGACTTGAATGGCCATGGATTCGATCCGGAGCGAGAAATGGGGCATCGCCCGCAGCCCGGCGAACCAGACCGCGAACACCACCCGCGGCAGTGTCAGAGGCGGGCCCGCCCCCGTCAAGCCACCGACCGGCAGGCTAGACTTGGATGCAGAGGTTTTGGTCCGGTCTGAGCATCCAGAGGAAGGCCGCGAGCGCCATGGCAGACGACAAAGCAAAGATCGACTGGAAGATGCTGGAGACAGCAGCGGCCGAGCCAGCCGCTGTCGGGCCAGTCATGGTCGAGCCATTTTCAGTCGAGCCAGCCCCCGTCGAACCAGTTCCAGTCGAGCCGGCGACCGTTGAGCCCGCTGTAGTCGAGCCAGCCTCAGCCCCAGCCGAGGCGGCTCCGGCCGCGCCGGCCGAGAAGATCGTCTTCCGGTGCGAAAACGGACACCGCATCGTCGTGTCGGCCACGCTGGCCGGGCAGCGGGGCAAGTGCTCGAAATGCGGGGTGGCTGTCCGGATTCCGACCAAGAGCAAGTCGGCTGCAGTTGCACCCCGCGTTGCTGAGACGCAGTCGGGCGGGACAGGAGCGGAGGGTGCCGCGGAGCCGCCCGCCGTCGCCGCGATTCCATCTGCGACCGCTGCAGACGAGCGTTTCGGTGGCGGCTCGAGCCAGCAGGCCGATCACGAAGACCCGCAGGCAGTCGGGCAGTCCGAGCCGCGCGAGGACATGTTCTCCGGTCTCGTGGCTGCCAGCGACAGCCAGGTGTCGGCGACCGAGTTCGTCGAGTTCTCCCAGCAGTCCCTGCAGGCCGACGCGTCACGGCTGGAGCCTCCGCTCCCAGGCTCAGAAGGGCCGGTCAATCCAACGGCGGCCCTGGTGGCCCGCCTGTTCCAGGAAATGGAGCACGGTGGCATCGTCGAGGTGCATATCACCGGCGGTAGCGTGATCCTGCCGGAGTTTTACGAGCAGCGGTGGTCGGGCGGTTCGCACGGGCTGTTTGCCAGCCGGGCCGCCGATGGCACCGTCACGCTCACCGCCGTCGCCTGGGACTCTATCCAGAAGATTATCGTGCGACAGGTCGAGGGCCTGCCTGACGGCATGTTCGAATGAGGCCGGGCTGGCAGGCAGTCGCGACGGCTCACTCGTGCTCGTCGAGATCACCCTCTGTGATCGTCGTAAAGCCCTTGTTGGCGAGCGTCTCCAGCCCCATCTCCGTGTTGTCGACCATCAGTGCCACCGCCGGACGGCCGCGGGGCCGCGACAGGATCGGATAGGCCTGGATGATGTTGACCTCAGCCTGAAGCAACGCGGTGCAGATCCGCAGGAGCGGCTGATTGTCGTCGGGCAGTTCCACGCCGATCAAATCGCTCTCGATCAGCGCGAGCCCGGCCCGTTCCAGGATCTCCCGGCCCTGTTCCGGGTGGCTCAGCAGGAATCTGGCAAACGCACACTCGCCGGAATCGCTGATCGAGAGGGCGACGATCCGCACCTTCGAGCCTTCGAACCGACGCACCACCTCCAGCAACTGGCCCACCCTGTTCTCCATGAACACGGTGAACTGCCGCAGCGTCGGCCAGTTGCGGCCCCGAGCCGTCGCGTATCCGATCCCCATGCCCTCTCCCGCGTCGCCAAGGCTCACGTCTCGAACTCCTGAGGGGGTATGGGCAGGTGTGTGTGGGGGACGGATTGTGCAGGCCGTCGAACCGCCGAGGCTTTGCCCGGAATTCGTGGGAAAGAATAGAGTCTGGAGGCCCGGCCGGTCAACGAAGCCGGGCGCCCAGGCCGCGACTGAGTCGCCGGCAACCTGCCCAAGGAGTGTGGACATGGCCGAAGCGGTGCACGAGATCGAAATCCGGGTGCGGTATCAGGAGACCGACGGGCAGAGGCGGTTGCACCACGCCAACTACCTCACCTACTTCGAAATGGGCCGCACGGAGATGCTGCGGGCATGCGGCCGGACGTACCGGGAATTCGAGGACGAGGGGCTGTTCATGGTGGTGGCGGACGTCTCGTGCAAGTATAACGCCCCTGCCGATTACGACGATCTGCTCCGCCTGCGGACACGGGTGGAAAAAATCGGGGCCGCCCACATCAAGCATGCCTACGAGTTGATCCGCGGCACCACGATCCTCGCCACCGGTTCGACGACAGTGGTCTGTGTCGACAAGGAGGGCAGGGTGCGTCGCCTGCCGGAGTGGATGCTCGCCTGAGGGGCTGCTGTACGGCCGGCTGGCAGAGGGGCCGTGTGCGGAAACTGTCCGGCAGGAATGTCGGGCGGGTGTGCGGGAATTTGCCGCGGTCGGGCCGTTTCCCGACAGTGCACCGGGCACGATCCTCAAGCCCAGAGTCACACACCCGATTCACACCCCCTCCGGAGACATCCACCGATGATCCTTGCCGCCGAAAAAGAACTCTGCCATGTGGGCGAGACCGCGGGCATCGCCGACCATGATCACGACCTCGTGCACGAATTGAGCCGCCGGCTCGACGCGCTGTGGCGGTATGACCAGTACATCGCCAACGCCGAGTGGCGGGACGACCTCAAGCAGTTCTGGTGCGACGCGAAGGCGATGGAGCAGCAGGCGATCCAGCGGATCAGGCAGTTGATCGCGCAGGAAGTAAGGAACGACTGCTTCTAGGCCGCTGCATGCCGAGGCCGGCGGGCGCTCGCTTTACCGCGGCTGGCCGGGCTGCCAGTCGTCTTCGTCGTCCGCCGTCGCGGTTTCGAGGCCGTCGTAGACGTGGAGGCTGATTCCGGCAGCCTCCATCTCGGCGGCGAGCGAGTCGTCCTCCTCCTCGGCGTCGTCGACGTAGGCGAGGAGCGCCTGCATCTCGCTCTCGGAGATTTCGGCCAGTTTGAAACTACGGACGATTTCAGGCGTGGGATCAGCGGGTGGCGCGGGCCGCTCGGCAGCGGTCTCGTCGCGGCTCCGCACGTAGTTTTCGCACAACGACACAAGGTCTTCGCGGACCATCTCTTTCTCCTTGGTTGACGCTTGCCGGCGGGCCCTTGTGGCAACCCCGCGGCGATCGCCAGTATGTACGAAGGATGTGAGGGAATTGTTCGCGTCTGGTGGCGAGGCCCCGGACGCCTCCGCGAGCCATTCGCGTCCGTCGTTACTTTTCCGGGTATTCGATGCCGGCCTACGCGGATCGACGGGCCCGCACCCAATACTGGCCGCCCAACGGCAGCCACCGCACATATCGCTCGAGTCGAACCAGCGGCCCCAGCGAGGGTGGCACGAAGAGGCAGAAACCGTTGTCCACGATTGTGAGCCCCGTGCCAGCGAGCAGACTGGCCAACTCACGCGGCCGAAGCAGCACGGCGTCTTCGTCGTAGGGGCAGTGGTTGACGATTCGCCGAGTCACGGGATTGTAGGGATTGTGTTCAAAAACGAAGACCTCGCCGCCATCCTCCAGGCGATCGTGAAGCGTTTGCGCGACACCCTGCCGTTGATCGGCTGGAACATGATGAAACACGCCGGCCACGAAGATCAGGTCGAAGCGACCGATCCCGTCAGCGGATGGCCCCTCGACGGCGAACATGGCGAGCGGATTATCGGCCCTTGCACGGTCGACGCTCGCCGCCGCGATGTCGGTTCCGGTGATCGTCGCTCCGGGAAAAGCCGCCTGGAGAAACGGGATATTGCGGCCGATCCCGCAGCCGAATTCCAACAGCGTCGACACGGGCCGGGACATCCTCTCGGCCACGATGTTCACCTTGTAGCGGGCGAAATAGTCTTCCGCGGGGGTGAAAAACTCAGTCCTCTCACGGAGGAGTTCGTTGTAGTTGTCGATGTAACAGTCGAAGTCTACTCGCTCAGCCATGGTGAACCATCTCCTGTTGACGGGCAGTTGTGGGTTGAACTGGGTGCTGGATCGTTTCCGCCACGATGTACCGAGGGCGTCCCTTCACCTCCTCGTAAATGCCCCCGATGTAGGTTCCGAGAATGCCCATAAACACCAACTGCAAGCCGCTGAACAACAGCAGCAGTGCCACGAGTGTCGTCCAGCCGCTGGGGATGGTGCGATCGACGAAGTAGGCTCCCATGGACAAGACGAGCATCAGGAATGCTGCGAAGGCGCAGAGGAAGCCAACATAGATCCCAAGTTGCAGTGGCTTCGTGCTGAAAGAAAGGATGCCCGCAGTCGCCAGTTGCATCATCCTGGCAAGCGAATACTTCGATTGACCGGCGAACCGTTTCTCGGCTTGAAACCGCACGCCGATTTGGCGGAAACCCATCCATGAGAAGAGGCCTCGCATGAACATCTGTCGCTCCGGAAAGCCGTCCGAAAGCGTTCGCGCAACACGGCCGGAAATGAGACGAAAGTCCGCGGCGTTGGGGGTGAGCGGTATCGTCGAGATGCCACTGAGAAATTGGTAGAACCGCGCGCCCAGAAACGACCTCAGCCAGCCGACGTCCTCCGAAGCCTCGCGTACCGTGTAGACGATGTCGTAGCCGTCGCGAAAGCGGTCGAGGAGCTCGGGGATCACCTCCGGCGGGTGCTGCAGGTCGCTGTCCATCATCACGATGGCATCGGCGTCGGCCGCATGTTCCACCCCGGCCAGAAGCGACATCTGGTGCCCAAACCGTGACGACAGCACGAGCGCGGCCGCGCTCGGGTCGGAGGCGACGATCTGCCGCAACACATTCTCGGAGTTGTCCGAGCAGCGATCCATGACGTAGAGGATCCGGCCCTCGACGTTCTGCAACTCGCGGAGCACCGCCCGCGTTCGCGCGTGGAAGTGCGGCAGCACCGCCTCCTCGTTGTACACCGGGGTGATCACCGTCAGCTTAGTTGTTGGCATGTTGTTCCCACTCCTCCACCAGATGGCGGGTCTTCGTCATGTCGGCGAATGCGATCGGCACGTCGTAGCCCTGATGGGATGACGACGGGCTGCGGTCGGTCACGAGGTCCATTCCAAGGCCGTGTTCGGCCAGCATGGCCGATAGGAGTTCCCGCATGCGGACGGGGCTGCCGCTGCCCACGTGGTAGACGTGCCCGGGTGTGCCGCGGGTGGCGATCGCAAGGATCTGCTCGGCAGCATCCGCTGCTGACACGTAGTCGCGGACAGAATCGAGCGAACCCACCTCGATCGTCGATCTCGCGCCGGCCAGCACTTCGGCTATCTGTCGCTCCACTCGGCCGGCGAAAAGCCTCTCCGACAGGCCGTTCGCGCGGAGGTTGAACAGTCGGGCGACAACGACGTGCGCGCCGCGCGACGCGTGGAGCAGGCCCAGTTGGGTCTGCCACGCTTTCGTGAGCCCATAGACCGTCATTGGACGCAGTGCCTGCCCCTCCGTGATCGGATTGTCTTCCGGTCGCACGAGGCCATATTCCGCGGCTGATCCCATCAGCAGCACCCGGGCTCTGCTCGACGTCGCGGCGAGTGCCTCCAGCAGGGTGCGGGTTCCGCACACGTTGCCGTCGTAGGCCTCGTCGAAGTCCAGGGAGAAGCTTGCCGCAAGGTGGAAGATCACATCTGGCTGCGTCGTGGTGATCGCTCGAACAACGCTGTCGTGGCATTTGACGTCGAGTTGTTCGAGACCCGGTTTCGCAGGGGAGCGACCCGTCGCCACGACCTGCCAGTCGGGCGCATCGGTAAGCCGGGCCACCAGTACGCGGCCCAGCGCCCCTCCCGCGCCGGTGATGAGAGCCCGCCTCACAGTGTGATCCCCAGGCGGTCAGCGAGTTCGGGGAAGTTCTCGTTGGCGTTTTCGTAATCCTCAGGCCGCCCAATATCGAGCCAGTACCCATCGAACGGTCGGACGGTGATGGATTTGCCCTGCGCCAGTCCGTCGGTCATCAGCGTGTCGAATCCATAAGGCATGCCGACAGGCAGTTCGCGGACGACGTCGCGTTTGATGCAGTAGATGCCCATGCTGACGTCGAAGCTGTACGCAGGCTTTTCCCGGAAGGCCGTCAGCCGGTGGTTTCCGTCATGGTCGAGAACGCCGAAGTCGATCTTCACCATGCGTCGATACCCCGCCACCGAAACCCTGCTCCCGTCAGCGATGTGTGCCTCGTAGAAGGCCCTGTAGTCGAGGTCGCAGAGGATGTCTCCGTTCATGAACAGAAACGAGTCGGGGAGATCGGGAATCAATGTCAGAGGTCCGATCGTGCTCAGTTCCCTGTCCTCGATCGAGTAGTCGATCTTCACTCCGAAGCGGCTGCCGTCCCCGAAATACGCCATGATCAGGTTGGAAAGGTGATTCACTGCCAGCGTGATGTGCGTGAACCCCGATCGCGCCAGTTGCATGACGATGATTTCGAGAATGGAGTATCTGCCGCCAAGCGGCACCAGCGGCTTGGGGATCAGCGTCGTGTAGGGCCGCAGTCGCGTTCCCTTGCCGCCTGCGAGGATGACAGCTCTCATGATCGTGCGTGCCTCCGTGGTCAGAGGTTGTAGATCCATGCCTTGTAGCGGCGCAGGTTGTCGGGCACGCGGAACCATTCCACGGTCCGAGCGAGTCCTTCGCGAAGATCGTATTCGGGCTTCCAGCCGGTCATGCTGGTCAGCAGTGTGTTGTCGCCGATCAGTCGGAACACCTCCGATGCGTCGGGGCGCAGACGCTTCTCGTCCTCGACGAGTGTCGCTGCCGGATTGATGGCGGCGATCAGCATGCGTGCGACGTCGCCGACCGTGTGTTCGGACCCGGTGGCGATGTTCACCTCCCGGCCGATGGCGGCGTCTGCCTCCGCGAGTGCGATGAAGCCCCTCACCGTGTCGTCGACGTAGTTGAAGTCGCGGGTCGGCGTCAGGCTGCCGAGGTGCAGCCCGGTCTCTCCCATCAGCAGTTGCGTGATGATGGTGGGAATCACGGCGCGGGCCGACTGCCGTGGGCCGTAGGTGTTGAATGGCCGGACGATGACCACGGGCGTCTCGAACGAACGATAAAAAGACTCCGCGAGGCGATCGGCGCCGATCTTGGTCGCACTGTAGGGCGACTGTCCCTGGAACGGGTGCTTCTCATCAATCGGCGCATACTGTGCGGTGCCGTAGACCTCCGATGTGGAGGTGACGAGGACTCGCTCCACTGCAAGCCGCCGCGCCGCCTGGAGGACGTTCAGGGTGCCCTTGATGTTTGTGTCGACGTATGAATCGGGCGAGTGGTAGGAGAAGGGAATGGCGATCAAGGCCGCCAGGTGGAAGACGACGTCGCATCCCTGCATCGCCTCGGCCACGCCATGTGGGTCGCGGATATCCCCTGCGAAGACGTCCAGGCTGGTGTGGAGTTCTTTGGGAAGCGTGTCGAGCCAGCCCCAGTTGCCAAACGAGTTGTAGTAGACGAAGCAGCGGACATCACAGCCATGGTGGAGCAATGCCTCCACGAGATGGCTGCCGATGAAGCCGTCTGCGCCCGTCACGAGTATTTTCTTGCCGGCGATGTTCATGGTGCGGAGAATCCGTTCACGGTGGGACAGTGGAGTGAGGTGGCGGTGTGGGTCACGGGGATGCCACGGCGGCGTCTTCGAGTTCGCCGACTCGCCCGAGGAGTTCCTCGACCATCGAGGTGAGCGAATCGATTCGTTCCTGCATCGCCGGCGTCGTGCCTGCATCGGGGGCGGCCGTCGGCTGCGGGGCCTGTGGCTGCGCGGTGGTAAGCGTGCCCGCCACGTGCATGTCGCCCAGAACGACGACCCGGCCAGTGGGCTCGATCAGAAGACTGTGCTTGCCGCTTGGACGATTGACGATCATGAAGTTCCCGTCCTGCCAGCCGTTGCCGCCGACTTGGAGATGCCAGCTGCTGCCGCCCGGAGCCAGGTTCTGCAGCTTGATCAGATCAGGGTGATTTCGGGCCACGTGCAGGGTGGTATCGGGGGTCGCCGTGCCGATCCCGATGAAGTCACCCTTTGAGACGATCGTCTCCTTGCGGTCGGTGGTGCCCGACGGAGTGATCAAAGGCAGTGGCTTGTCGTAGAGCCAGATGGTTTCGCCACGGACCTGCTTGATGGAGGTCGGTGCCCCAAACAGCCGCCGGATGACTCCCTCATCCAGTCGGGTCATCACAACGAACGTGGGGCGGACCTCTTCCCCGTTGTCGGCCCGACGTTCAAACCAAGTCGAGTTGTAGCCGAACTTCACTCGCCCGCCCACGCTATCGAGCTGCATGACATGCACGGCGTAGTTGGTTTCGAACATCGTTTGTTTTGCGGTCCAGTAGTCGCCATAGCCGGCCTTGAGCCCGAGCGACATCAGCCCCTTCGATACCGTTTCCTGCGCCCTGATTCGGTCGATGGCGGCAAGGCCTCGGGGCATGAGCGTAGCGCATCCCAGCCAGAAGACGACAGCCGCGGCGGAGAGCCAGGGCCGGGCACGCGGCGTGATCCAACGTGACGCGAATGTCAGCAGCCAGACATAAGGAAGGATCAGGAGAGGCAACTGGTAACGCACAAGGCTCTTATCGATCACGATGCCGAGGAGCAACGGCACGAAGAGCGATGCCGCATCGGCGGCGATGATCGCGAGTTCGATAGAGTCGGGCCGTGCATTTCGGCGAGCGCGCGGGGTACAGGTC
>CAZOMJ010000124.1:0-14895 GCA_964581055.1 uncultured Candidatus Kuenenia sp. | reverse complement strand
GAGGTGGGGCGTGAGGTCGCCCGCCGCCGTGTGCGAGAAGAAGAGTTTCTGGGCGTCGATCGAGCCCGACGAGTAGATCCGCACGTCGAGTCCCGAATCGGCCCACTGGGCGAGCGTCTCCGGCACGTCGTCGAAGACGTGCGAGACCAGTTCGCCGGAGTCGAAGCCGCTTCGCCAAATCATGCCTTGCAGCGCCTTGAGCGGCGTGCTCTTCACGTCGCGGTTCATGAGGTCGATGGCGGCAAGGGCCAGCCGCGTCGTGCCGGCGGGGTCGGCGAGCGTGGCGTCGGCGGCGCCGGTCTCGGCGGCGAGTTCCGCGGCGGCCGCCTGCACGGCCGGGTCGAGCCGGTATTGCGAGAGAAATTCACCAACGTGCTGCCGTGCGAACGTGAACAGCACGTCGTAGACGAACGAGATCGACGAGGTGGTGCCCTCGACGTCGAGCAGGATCCCGCGGCCACCGAAGACGATCACGATGCCGCCCTTCCCTCTCCGGCAATCCACGCGGGGCCCATGCACAGCGGCTCATATCCGGCATGGACGCCTTGCTCGAGGTAGTGGGGCGTCCAGCCGCTCGTGTCCTGGAACAGGCGGATGGCACGGATGCGGCGATCAGTGCAGAGGTCGAACCAGTGCCGCGTGCCCAGTGGCACGCTGATCATGTCGCCCGCCCAGACCTCGATCGCGTAGACGGGACGGTCGACCGGGTTGATATGAAACACTCCCCTGCCCTGCAGGATGAACCGCACCTCGTCCTCGGTGTGCGTATGCTCCTTGCTGAATTTCGCCAGCATGGTGTCGAGGTTTGGCGTGTCGGGGTAGACGTCGATGACGTCGGCGGTGACGAACCCGCCGCGGCGCTTCAGTTCCGCGATCTCGGGGTCGTAGGCGGCGAGGATCTCGGGGGCCGGCGCGGCCGGATCGACCCGGTCTTCCAGCGGCCAGACGCTGTAGTCGATGCCGTGGTCCTTCAGGAACGACTTGATCTCGGCGGGATCGGTGATCTTCCGCGACTCGGACGGGACGGTGACGATCGCCATGGTAGTGCCTTTCGCTCGAGGTGCTGCTGTCGACGGGGCCTGTCAGGAATCAAGGGGTGCTGACGAGTGGAGCATGGCAGCCGCGAGCATGCGGGTCCGCGCGACCACCTCGAAGAGAAACTCGTGGATCTCGACGTGTCGGCGGGCTTCCGCCAGGTTTTGTCCCCAGGTGTAGAGGCCGTGCCCGGAGAGCAGGAATCCGTGGCATGGAGGACGTTTCGGATTGCTCCAGTCGGCGGCGGTGAAGCGGTCGCGAATCCGGCCCGCCAGTTCGGTCATGTCCTGAGCGTTTGCGAAGATCGGCACGTCTTCGAAGGTGTCGTGCGTGCCGATTCCCTCCAGGCCTTTCAGCATCTCGTAGCCCTCGATGCGGAGGTTGCCTGTGGCGAGGTCGGCGCGGGAGAGGATCGTGCTCCAGACGGAGTGGGTGTGGAGCACCGCGCCCACAGGCCCGCCGCCCAGCGTGGGCACCAGTTCGGCGATGAGGCAGTGCAGAAGCGTCTCGGCCGACGATTTCCTCGTCGAGCCGTCGGTCACGCGGCCGCTTGCATCGACGCGGACGAAGTCGTCGGGGCCGAGTGCCGACTTGTCCTTGCCGCTGGCGGTGATGAGGAGTTCGAGCGGGTCGCGAGACGCGACCACACTGTAGTTGCTGCTCGTGCCGAGCGACCACGACCGGGCGTGGAATTCGCGGCCGATCGCCCGCAGTTGGTCGACCGGGCCGGACGCGGCATCGAAAGTGGCGATTGGTGTCATGGAGCCTGAATTTATGGTGTGGGCCGCACGCTGGCAACGAGCGACGAAAAGACGGTCACAGGTAGGGCGAGAAGAGCCGGGCGACGCCGTCGCGGAGGCGGACCGGCAGGCTGCGGGCATCCACCTCGGCCAGCGTCTTGCGGCGGGAGCGGGCGATCACCTCGCCGACGTGCCGATCGAGGGCTGCGGCGAGGCCGCGGTCGTAGGTCTCCACGTTGAACTCGAAGTTGAGCCGCATGCTGCGGTCGTCCCAGTTGCCGCTGCCGAACAACGCCCATGCGCCGTCGACGACCATCAGCTTGGTGTGGTCGAACGGCGGCGGCGACATCCAGACGTTGCAGCCCCGGCCGAGCACCTGCCAGAGCAAAGCGGTCGATGCCCAGCTGACGAGGGCGAGGTTGTTCTGGTCGGGCAGCACGATGTCGACCGTCACGCCACGCATGGCCGCCACGTCGAGCGCTTGGCACACGGCGTCGTCGGGCAGGAAATACGGCGTCATGATCCGCACCGATTTCTGCGCTGCGGCCAGCGCCCCCACGAGCACGAGCTTGATCCGGCCGATGTCGGGGTCGTCGGGTCCGTATCGGATGCCCCGGGCCAGCATCTCTCCGGCGAAGTCGAGATTGGGTGCCCAGCTTTCGTTTGCCCGGGCATCGGCGGCATCGCCTACGAGCACTTCGTCGGCGGCGAAGGCCCAGTCCTCCGCGAACACCTCGAGCAGTTGTGTGACGACCGGTCCGCGGAGCTGGAAGTGCATGTCGCGAACGGGATGGCGGGGCTCGTGCGCGAGCCAGCATCCGTCGCGGATGTTGAGCCCGCCGGTGAAGCCAAGTTCGCCGTCGACGACGAGGATCTTGCGGTGATTGCGGAGGTTGGCGTATGGGAAGTAGAGCGGCACGCTCGTGGGGAGGAACCGCTCCACGCGCACCCCCTTCCGTGAGAGGACGCTGATGATGGAGGGCCACGTGTACCGCGAGCCGATCCCGTCGACGAGCACGCGGACGGCGACGCCACGGGTGGCGGCGCGGGCGAGCGCGTCGGCGAAGCATTTTCCGGTGGGGTCGTTGTCGAAGATATAGGACGCCATGCCGACGCTGCGGGTCGCGGCATCGATCGCGGCGAGCATCCGCGGATAGGCCTCGTCGCCGCCGACCAGCGGCTCGATGGCGTTGCCCTCGACGAGCGGCCGGCCGGTCACCTCGCCGACGAGGGTGGCCAGTGACCGCAGAGGCGCATGGGCTGGGCCGATGGCATCGTCGAGCCGTTCCCGTGCCGGTACGGCGGCCCGCAACTCGTGGATGACGGCCAGCTGGCCGGCCCGCAGCTGGCCGGCCCGCGAGCGGATGCGGTTCACTCCGAGCACGGCGTACGCGATGGCGCCGAAGACGGGCGAGAGCCAGATCAGGCCGACCCAGCCGATCGTCGACCGCGTGTCGCGTTTGACGAGGATCGCGTGGGCGGAGGCGCCGATGTTGATGGCGACAATGGAGGCGGCGAGCACGTGCGGCCAGAGCACGTGCCACCACCGCCACACCGTCGTCAGCATCTCTTCCATGAGGAAAAGGTAGCCGGTAGAGGATCATCCGTCGATGCGAAAGTCACCTTGGCGGCGAGCATGCCGCAGCCGGCGAACCAATCCCTGTGGCTTCAACGCCTGCAGTGCGAAACGCTACGCCTGCTGCTTGATCGCCTTCATCTCCGAGGCCTCCGGCTCCATCGACTTGTAGTGGTCGTCGAGCGGGTAGCAGCCGCTGCGGAGGCCGTTTCGTGGGGCGGTCGTGCAGTCGCTGAAGGTTCGGCAGACCGCGGTCCGCGTCAGCGTTTTCCCCGCCAGCGAGTCGGCGGGGAGTTCCGGATAGGACAGCACCATCCGGCCGAGGCCCACGATGTCGATCCAGCCCTGCCGCACCGCGGCCTGGGCGGCATGCACGACGTAGTCCTGCAGGTAAGTGTAGCCAGAGCCCACCATCACGAGCCCCGGCACGGCCGCCTTGGCCTGCCTCGCCGCATCGATCTGCCGCCAGACTCCGACGAGTGGATCCTCCGGCGGCGGGTAGCCGTCGGAGGGTGGAAATGCCGCGGGCCGTATGACGTGCGGCACGGTGTAGGGGCTGCCGGCGGAGAGATTCACGGCGGCCACGCCAAGATCTCGGAGCAGTGCCAGCAACCTGATCGGCTCCTCCAGATCGATTTGCGTGGGATCCCGTTCGTCGACACCGAATCCGCAGTCGTACGGGAGCGAGTCCTGGAACGGCCACGGCTCGCCGTGGTCGCCCACCTTGTGCCACGGCACCATGTCGAAAAGCGAGAGCCGCACGCCGAGCAGCAGGCCCGGGCAGGCCTCGCGGACCCGCTCGACGAGCGTGACGAGCAGCCGAGTGCGGCCCGAAAAATCACCGCCAAACCGTCCCGGACGACGGCGTGCGGAGAGAAACTCGTGCAAGAGGTAGCCGTGGCAGCTCTTGAGATCGACCATGTCGAATCCGGCGGCCTCGGCATCGCGGGCCGCCGCAACGTAGCTGTCGATGAGCCGCTCCACGTCGTCGTCGCTCAGTAGGCAGGATGCATCCGCAGGGTCGACGCCGTGGCGGCCGTCCAGCAGCGGGTGGTTGTAGGCAATCCGCGGCTGCCGGCCCGCCACCGTGGGCTTGGAGAATCGTCCGGAATGTGTCAGCTGCAGGGCGACGACAAGATCGTCAGTGCTGCCGTGCCGCTCGCGGTGGGCTTCGCGGAGGGGCGAAAGCAAGGCGGCGAAGCCGGCGCGGCCACAGACCGGTGCGCAGAGTTGGTTGGGATTTGCTCGGCCCTCGGGCAGCACAGCCACCGCTTCGCCGCCCCAGATCAGCTTCGCGCCGCTCTCGCCAAACCGGCGCCAGCGCCGAAGAAGCGTGGTGGTGGGCAGACCGTCGGTGGTGGCGTCCCAGCCCTCCATCGGATGGATGCACCAACGGTTGCCGGCCCGTCGGCCACCGATTGCGACGGGCTCGGCCAGTGGCGACCCCTCGGCCGCCGAGAGGATCGTCTCGTCGAGCGGGATGGGGGCGTCGAGCGTGGTGAGGTGGGCCCTGAGATCTTGGGGGGACCGAAATCGGGCCACGCGGGGATACCGCGGCTGCTGGCTGGTCATGGGCTCGAACGGCATCCTCGGGAGTCGTGGTCGTCGGAACGCAACCACATCATACGACGGCCTCGACACGTTGCGTGGTCCGCGGGAAAAACCATCAGCCGCCTGGCCTAAAAGCATCAGTCACGCCGCGAACGGCCATGCGAACTGGCGTCGCGGAGGGCTTTCGTCGATACTCACCGCATGACGACAACCACGCCGAATCCGTTCCAACTCGCCGACCAACTGCCGACGCCGTCGCTCGTGATCGACGCTGCCAAGGTCCGTCGCAACATCGAGCGGCTGGCAGCGTATGCCGCAGGGCATGGGATCGCCGTGCGGCCCCACACGAAGACGCACAAGAGCATCGAGATGGCCCGGCTCCAACTCGCCGCCGGGGCCCGCGGGCTCACGGTGGCCAAGGTGGGCGAGGCCGAGGCTCTGCTGCCGGCGTTCGACGGCGCGGAGCCCGATCTGTTCATGGCGTACCCCGCCGTCGATCCGGTGCGGACGGCCCGGCTGGCGGCGTTGGCCCGGTCCGCCCGGCTTCGTGTGGCCGTGGATACCACCGCCGCGATCGAGGCGATCGGCGCGGCGGCGGCCGCCGCCGGATCCACGATCGGCCTGCTCGTCGATCTCGATGTCGGCATGGGCCGCACCGGTGTGCCGACGGCGGAGACGCTCGTGTCGCTCGCGGAGACCGTCGAACGAACCCCCGGCGTGCGGCTCGACGGCATCTTCTGCTATCCCGGCCAGATCTGGGCCCGGCCCGACGAACAGGCAGCGCCGCTCGCGGCCGTGGCCGCCAAGATCCAGGAGGCGATCGACCTGTTCGACCGCCATGGACTTTGCCGGTCGAGCGTGTCGGGTGGATCGACGCCGACGGCCTACCAGTCGCATCTCGTGCCCCAGGTCACCGAGATTCGCCCGGGAACCTCGATCTACAACGATATGAACACCGTCCGGGGCGGCTTCTGCACGCTCGACGACTGTGCCGCGACGATCATCTGCACGGTGGTCAGCGATGCGGTGGGAGGACAGGTGGTGCTCGACGGTGGCACGAAGACCTTCACCAGCGACCGCTGCGCTCCC
The DNA here is from genome assembly GCA_964581055.1 of uncultured Candidatus Kuenenia sp. GTDB lineage: Bacteria > Planctomycetota > Planctomycetia > Pirellulales > UBA1268 > CAMCQY01. Next base: position 8,904 of record CAZOMJ010000124.1, on the reverse strand, counting down.
ACGCCCGACAGCGGCCACGGACACATCGTCGAGTATCCCGACGCTGTGATCACGAAGCTGTCGGAGGAGCACGGACAGGTCGACGTCTCGCGATGCGAGCGGCGGCCGCGGGTGGGCGAGCGGGTCACGGTCGTGCCCAATCACATCTGTCCGTGCGTGAATCTGCAGGATGCGATCTGGTGGCGCGAGTCGGACGGACGTGTGAGGCGGCTCGTGGTCGACGCCCGCGGCAGGCTGTCATGAGCGTGCGTCGTCGGCATGCGCTGATCACGGGAGCGGCCAGCGGGCTGGGCCGGGCGCTCGCGGTGCGGCTGGCCCGCGACGGCTGGCATGTCGCGGTCTGTGATGTCGACGAGAACGGCGGCCGCGAGACCGTGTCGCTTGTCGAACAGGCGGGAGGCACCGCGCAGGCGGAGCGACTCGACGTGACCGTGCCGGCCGAGTGGGAATCGCTGCGCGAGCGGCTCCGGGGGCAATGGGAGCGGATCGATCTCCTGGTCAACAACGCGGGCGTGAGCGGCGCGGGGGAGGTGGGCCGCTTTCCGCTCGATGACTGGCGATGGATCCTCGACGTGAATCTCTTCGGCGTGATCCACGGCTGCCATTCCTTCGTCGATTGGCTGGCTGAGAATCCGCACGGTGCCCACATCGTCAACACCGCCTCGATGGCGGCGGTCGTGTCGGCGCCGACGATGGGGGGATACAGCGTGTCGAAGGCTGCCGTCGTGTCGCTGTCGGAAACGCTCTACGCGGAGCTGCTGCACCGCGGCGTGGGCGTGACGGTGCTCTGCCCCGGCTTCGTGTCGACAAATTTGCTCGAGTCGGGCCGCTGGCACCGTCCGGCGCTGAAGGCGCGGGCGCGGGAGTATTTCGCGGAGGCACGGATCACCGCCGATGATGTCGCCGAGGCCACGCTACGGGCGATCCGCCGCCGGCAGCTCTATGTCGTGCTGCCGCTGCGGGGTCGGATCTTCTGGCGGCTCAAGCGGCTGGTGCCGCAGTGGTTCACGACCCGCGTCGCAAGGATCGTCGGGTCGCCGCGGTGACGACCATGGCCCGCCACGCAAGACAGTGGCGCTTCCAGCTCGTATCATTTGGGCCATGAGCGACATCCCAGATCCATTCCGCGAGAGCCGCCGAACCGACGGCGTGATCGGCCTGCCGTCTGGCAGCGAAGTCATCCCGATGATCCTGCGGCACGAGGACGTCCGCAGGGCGGCGAAAGACTGGCAGACCTATAGTTCCGACGCGCCGTTTCGGGTGCCGATTCCATCTGAGGAAAGCGTCCGTAGCGTGCGGCAGCTGCCCATCGAGGTCGATCCTCCCGATCAGACCGACTATCGGAAACTGGTTGAACCCTTCTTCCTCCGGGCGAAGCAGCCGGCGTTCGTGGCGCGGGTGGAGGAACTCACAGACAGGCTGTTGGCCGATGCCCTGGGCCGCGATGCGATCGAGATCGTCGAGGAGTTCGCGCTTCCGCTGCAGTCGAAGGCGCTCGCGATCCTGCTCGACGTGCCCGAGTCGGAGGCGGACCTGTTCATCAGTTGGGGGATTCACGTCTTTCATGCGGCAGACGGGGAGCGTGGCGTGCGTCAGGGAGCGTCGCTCGAGCGTTATCTGAACGAGCAGTTCGACCGCGCGGCCGCGAACCCCGGCGACGATTTCTATGGCGTGCTCACGAAGGCGAGCTTTCGGGGCCGGCCGCTCAGCCGCGAGGAAATGCTCGGCTTCGCCAACCTGATGTTCGCGGGCGGCCGCGACACGGTTATTCACAGCGTGGCCTGCGCGATCGGTTATCTGGCGGAGCGTCCCGAGGCGTTCGCATTTCTGCGGGCCGACCCCGATCGCATCGTGCACGCGAGCGAGGAGTTCTTCCGGGCCTACATGCCGCTCACGCACATCGGCCGCGTCTGTCCGGTCGACACCGACGTGCATGGCATGCAGGTGAAGGCCGGTGACCGTGCCACGCTCTGCTGGGCCTCCGCGAACCTCGACGAGGAGGTCTTCCCGGCAGCCGACGAGGTGCGGCTCGATCGCAAGCCCAATCCGCACGTCTCCTTCGGCTTCGGCGCCCACCTCTGCCTCGGTGCGGCGCATGCCCGCACGGTGATGCGGGTGCTGCTGGGGCTGCTCTGTCGACGGGTGGACCGGATCGAACTGCTGTCCAAGCGTGACCGCGTCGAGCACACGCCCGCCTACGATCGCCAGCTCGGCTACGAATCGCTCGTCGTCAGGATGCGTCCGCACGACCGGGCATGAGCCCTGCTGCGGTTCGCTCTCGAGTCGGAGTACGGTCCTGCCGGATCACTCATAGGTGAATTTCGCCGTGGCCGTGCAGTCGCGGTTGGCGCGGAGGCGGACCCAATGCGCGGCATAGCCGGCGGGAAACGCATGCGTGAAAGACCTGCCCGGCTCGACCGTGAACCGGCCATACTCGCTCCACTCGCCGGTCGCCAGGAAATCGACTTCGATCGTGAATGCCACCGCCACCGTTGCGTCGTGGAAAAGTGCCAACGACTTGCGGTCGAAGTTGGTCATCAGGAAGGGATCGCTCGGAGCACCCCCCTGCACCGCCGTCTCCCGCCACGGTCCGCCGTGCCCTGCCGGTTTTCCGAGTCGCCACAGATCATCCGTCTTGCCGAACCACAGGGCGGCTTTGCCGTCGGCCGAGCGAAAAACCTTGCCGACCGCTGGCAGGGCAAACTCGCCCGACATCACCATCAGCCCACGCCAGGTGCAGAAGTCGGCGATCGGCAGCCGATGGGCCGCGACTGGCTTCATCCTTCGGTAGTCGACCGGTTCGCTACCCTTCGGGCCGCTCGGCCGCGGGATCTCGTAGAAGATGCCGTGGAAGTTGGCAAGATTCCGCTCGCTCGCCACCTCCCGCACGCCGCGTGGCCAGCCGCTGGCGAAGGGCTTGTCGAACACCGCGTCGGTCCTGGGCAATCGCCACCGGTCTCCCTTCCCGTCGGTGATGACAACCGAAGCCGCATCCACGCTCAGCTCCGGCCGCTCCTCAAGCGTGGGGCGGATGTCGCTGACTTCCTTGGGCTCGGGCAGTGGTGTGAAGGCGAGCTTCTCGTCGACCTCGTAATAGCTGTCGCCGAGCACGACCTGCAGGTTTCTATTGCCTTTCGCAGGACGGATGAGTGCGGGCGTCGCGGTTTCACCGGCGCCGTCCTTGGCGGAGGAGGCTGCCGGCGGCGTGTCGCCGGCGCCACAGTGGAAGTAACCGCTTGCCACGCAGGCCCTGTCGGCCCTGAGCCGCACCCATTCCGCGTTCACGCCGGCGGCGAAGAGGTGGTGGCCGTAGCCTCGTGCAGGCACGGTGATCGTCTCGAGTGGCTGCCATTGGCCGGTGCCTTTTGTATCGGCTTCGACCGTGAACGTCACCGCTTCGTCCGCGTCGTGTTTCAAGTGCAGGGTGCGGGTGGCGTACCCGCCGAAGAGAAAGGGATCGCTCGGCGCGTCCTTCTCGATCGCGTCGTCCACCCAGACGCCGCCCCAGCCGACCGTCGGCCCCCAGTCGCTCAATTCGGCGAAGTCTCCGAACCAGAGGTTCGACTGCGACTGTCCGGCGAGCGGATTGCCCATCACGCTCGTGTCGTCGGAGGCGATGACGAGCCTGCCGTTCCAGTCGCAGAAGTCGGGCACGTAGCGGAGGTGCGTGCAGATCGGCCGGATGCCCGAGGTATCTGCGCGAGAGAAGGTGCGTGGGAATTCGAACATCTGCCCGTGCATCACCATCAGGAACTTCCCGCCACCCACCTCGCGGATCCGCGGCCACTCCGTGAACCAGCCGTGTCGCGGGTCGAACGAATAGCTGCCCTTTGGCACCCGGAACGTGGACCATATGCCGCCGTCGAGCAGCTTCACGATGACACTCCGCCGGTCCCAGCCGACGGCCCAGAGCGGTGCCCCGTCGTCCGGGGCGCCGTGGATGCCGCCGGGGCCGGTCACGTCGGTGAACTGGTGCCGCTCGATGATCCGCCACTCGTTGCCATCCCACTCGGCGAGCACGCCGGCGTCCTCCGCCTTTTTCGGCGGCAGCGCGGCGAGATATCCATCCGGTGCCTTGCCGGAGACGTTCTCGCCGTTGTTGCTGATCACCACTCGCCCTTGGGCCGTGTAGCCACCCTTGCCGTGCCAGCCCGGCACCGGCTTGGCGAACAACTTCTTCACGGCGAGCGAGTGGACGTCGACCTCGTAGACCGCCCCCTCCATGTCATAGAAATAGACGAGGTTTGCCGGGTCGCTCAGGTGCCGCATCACCGCCGTCATACGGCCCACGAGCTGGTTCTTCACGTCGCATGCCCGGACGGTGCCTTTCGCGTCGATGAAGTAGGGGCCAATGATGAGCTGCTGCGACTCCGCGTGGACCATCCGGTTGGCGTGCGTGCCGCCGACGCTCTCCGGCCGCACGTCCAGGCTCATATCGGAGCCGATGGCGTAGAGCTTGTCGTTGCTGCCCTTGGTGGAGTGTGGCGGATAGGTGAGGAACCAGAGTCTGCCCGCCCAAGGAACGACGGCACCGATGCCGCACTCACCGTTGCTGACGAATTCCCCGACGCCATTGAAGGCCGCCAGATGCGGGTAGATGCCGCTGATCTCCAGCGGTGCGGCGGCCGACGTACCGGTCGGGGTCGTTGTCTGTCCAACGGCCTCGATCGAGGATGCCCAGAATGCCAGGCCGGCCACGGCGAGCACGCCGCTGGTGCGAAACCAGTAGCGGCCCTGATGATCGCGCATGAGACCGTCTCCTTCGGCTGGATGGGGCTGACGCCATCACTTCGCGAGGATAAAGTCGCCAAATCCCTGCGGGGCGATGATCGCCTCGCCCGGCTGATCCATCACAAGTCCGGTGCTCTTGTTCGACCAGTAAACCCGGGCCGTGTTGATCGTGCCAGTGGGGTCGGAGAGGATGAAGCCGGCATCGCCGCGGATCTTCATTTCCGCCTTGGGCTCGACGCCAAGCACCGCCCATGGCAGGGCAGCGGTCACGGTGTAGCCGTTGCCGCGGACCGCGACCGTGGGGGTCACGTCGGTCAGCAGTTTCACCTGATCGAAGGAGACGGTCATCACCGGCGAGCTGAAATTGAACTTCTCGGCGACCGGACTGCCTGGGGCGACCGGTTTCAAAATCACCGCCACCGGCTTCCCGTTGAAGTTGGCCATCAAGACGCGGAGGTCGCCGGCCACGGCCTTGCCGGTCTTGTTGCCGCTCGGGCTGAGCTGAAAGTCGACGCAGTCTCCGGTCTTGAAGAGCAGGCGGTACTCGTTGCCACCGTTCTTCCACGGCGTCGGGTCGTTGACGTTGTAGGAAACGTAGAGATTGTCGTTGTCGTAGGCGGCGCGGAACTCGGCCGTCACCGGCTGCCCGTCATTCGCGATCCGCAGCGGCTTGACCGGCTTCCAGTCGACCTGCCCCTTGGCATCCTTCCGGGCGGCGGCGATCGTGTAGGGCTCTGGCGGCAGGGCGGCGGCAAGCGAGCGGCGGGTGTTGTCCTGATCGGCCTTGACCAGGGTTGCCTCGGTCAGGTTGAGATCGGGCGCGGTGAAGCGACGGATCGACTCGAGCCCCTCGATGCGGATGATGTTGCAGGCCTGATCGGCGGGCAGGGCGCCCGTGCACCGCACCACGCCATCCGCCTGCCGGCTGATCAGGCCGCTGAAATGCTCGCCACGGCCGCACAGGGAGGCGAAGGAGATCGCCCGCAGGGCCTCCTCGTTTTCCGGCCGTGGAATGCCGGGGATGCGGCCGTCCTTCGTCAGGATGTCGACGAAGACACCATCGGTGGTCAGGTAGTAGTCCTCGCCCAGGTTGCCGCGGATCATGAAGACACCCTCGGCATCGCCGCACTTCTCCACGATGCCGGCGATCTTCAGGCAGCCGATCAGCAGGCCCGGCTTCGGCATCGGCGCCTTGTGCGAGCCGTGCACCTGGTGATAGGGGGAGAGATATTTCCAGAGGATCTTCCCCTCGCTCTTGGTGAATCCGGCGACGTAGACCTTGTTTTGGAGAGTGATGAAGCCCGCCACCAGATCCTTGCCTGGAACAGGCACGGCCTCCATCAGGCTGAACTCGGCGGGCAGTTTGGTGAAACCCTCGGCCCCGAGCACCGGCCGGCCGTCGTCGCGAAACCGCACGGGCTTGACCTTGAACAGCCCGCTGTTGTCGGCGGTCTTCAGGGAGCCAGTGGCGAAGAAGCTGAAGTCCGTCGGGTCGACCCGACCGCCGCCGCCGAAGCCGCCGATCGGCAGGGCAACACCACCGCCCCCCACCGGCTTGCCGTCGACCACGCTGGCGGTCTTCTTGAGCACCGGGATGACTTCGCACTCCTTCTTCTGCACATACCCGTCGTTGTCGAGGTCATTCCAGATCAGCATGTCGCAGGCATCGTTGTCGGCGTAGTCGCCACTCGGATTCTTCACGATCTGCGAGCCGTACTGCCCCCCGAGGAGCCCTTGCAGGCGGGCCACGGTGAAGATCCCGGCCACCGCCTGCCAGTCTTTGCCCTGCTTGATCATCACGAAGACCGGGGTATTGCGGAATTCGCCGAGGGAGACGAAGTATTCATGCTTCGCGCCGGAGGCACTGCTGAAGAAGACGTTGCCGCTGCCGAACGCCGTCGAGCCTGGCACCACGAAGTCGCCCTTGGCTGGATCGGGGTTGTACATCACGCTCTCGACGTCCCATTTCCGGGTCGCGGGGTCGAGCCTGATCTCGTTGAGTTCGGCCACGCCCTTCGTCGGATCTGAGTCGTGCGTGAAGCTGCCCTGGCCGGCGTAGCCGGTGTTGCCGATGAAGTCGCGAAGCAGTGTGCCGTCGGGTTTCCACACCGAGACCCGGCGGGGATGATGGGAATACTCGGCCACCCAGGCGTTGCCAGCCGCGTCCACGGCGACGCTGGACATCTCGCGCATGCCCTGCGGCTCGAAGGCTCCTTGCCTCGGCCGGCCGCCCGTCTTGCCGATGCGGCCGACCAGCTTCCCGTCCGGGGCGAACTTCTTGACCTGCAGGTCTTTGCCGAGGTCGGTGATGAAGATGGTGCCGGATGAGTCGAGAGCGATGGCGCCGGGCTGTTCCACCGCGCCGTTCAACGGGATCACGACAGCCTTTGCCATCGGGTCGGCTGCGTTTTTCAGTGCATCGAGGCTCACCTTCACGAGTTCCTTCTGGCGGAAGCAATACAGCTGCTTGCCGTCGAAGGCGAAGGGATATCTGTCTGAGGCATGGTGACCCTGCCCGCCGTGGACCCCGGTCAGTTCCAGCGTGGTCTGCTTGATGAGTGCGGCGGTGCCGGCGTCGAAGAGCCAGAGACGGTTGTCGTCGGTGGCGAGGATCAGCACGCCCTCGGCCACCGCCAGAGCCCGGGCCTTGGGTGGCTGTGGCGGTTCGGCACCGCCGGCCGGCGCCGCCAGCCCCAAGAGGTCGCGGAAGTGCAGCGGCATCGGCAGTTCCTTGCCGTCTCGGGTGAACGGTGCGAAGCTGCCGTCCTTCGCATTCATGCGGAGCAACTGCACGCCGCTCGCGCCCCAGTCGTTGGGCACGGTGTAGACGTAGGCGTCTGTGGCAGCCAGCACGGTGGCGCCGCGAATCTCGCTCCAGGCCTTGGTGCCATCGGGCTTGACCGCGAACGTGCCATACCCGCCTTCGGCAAAGTCGCAGGTGATGACGACGTTGTCGCCAGACCGCGACACGAGCCGCGGGGACGTATGGTCCGCCCCCCAGGCGCCCCGCTTGTCGCCCGTCTGCCAGGGTGGCGTGCCGGGGTTGTAGAAGCTCATCTCGTAATAGCCGTTGATCCCGCCTTGGGTCAGACCGCGGACCTGGTAGTTGCCCGGCTGCACCAGCTTCCCGGCTTCGTCGAGCCCGTCCCACATCACTTCCACGGTCGCCGTGTTGCCCTCCTTGGCCACGGTGAAATCAGCCACGCCGCAGCCGCCAGCGAGATTGCGGACCCGGTTCCCCTGCAGGTCGTCGATGACCACGCTGAAGGTGGTGGCGTCGGACGGCACCTGGGCCCGCAGGGGAATGGTTCCCTGTGGCTTCAACGAGCCCTCGACGTACTGCCGAGGCTCCTTGATGCTTTCCGCCACGGTGGTCAGATTGCCCCAGGCGTTTTTGGCCGTCCAGTAGAACTCGCGGCTGGTGAAGCCAGGCTGCATGTTGTCGGCATACCGGTGCATCGGAAAGCCGCGGCCGGTCTCGTTGCCCCAGAGGAATTCCATGCCGACGCGAATGGTCTGGCCGGCCGCCCCACGCCAGTCCTGGTTGTAGACAACCTTCCAAGGAAGCTTGAGTTCGTGGACGAAGCCCTTGCCATCGGGCAGGAGCGCATAGGCCGACTCGACGCCGTCGCCGAGCGCTGTCTCGCCGGCTTTTTCCGTGGAGCGCAGGATGGTCTTCCCGCCTGCCGACTTGTTTTCCTCAGGCCAGGAGTAGGTATGAACCGCCGGCTTGGTGCCCTTGTCGAACCCCCACACCGTGAACCAGCTGGGCTGCTTGCCGGCGAGGACCCGCAGCTGCACGGCATCTGCCACCCAGCCGCGTTCGGCATCGAACTTCGGATCGACGGTGCTGTTGAGCGGCATTGGATCCCGCCAGACAAAGCCCAGGTAGAGGTTGTCGGCGTCCCACATCGCGGCGGTCTTCACCGAGAAGCTGTCACGCACCGAGCTGTCGGCGTAGCTCCAGATCTGGCCGGAGAGGTCCCACTCGTCGAGTTGGCCGTTCACCTTCACGGGACGCTTGGCCGGCACCGCAAAAAAGCCCTCGTTCTGGGTCTGCCGCCCGAGCATGTTCTGTCCGTCCTGGGCATGCACCGCGGTCGCCAGGCCCATGCCGATCATCATCATGCTCAGCAGCATCTGCAGGATGTTCTTCTTCACGTTGGTTTTCCT
>CAZOMJ010000123.1:0-31593 GCA_964581055.1 uncultured Candidatus Kuenenia sp. | reverse complement strand
CGAAGGGATACAACCGTGGCGTCTCGGTGGCCCGACTGCCAGGGGCGTCTGGCGCGGCCGACGGCATTCTCGTGTCGGCCGGCCCGCAGGGTGGTTCGAAGGTGCAGACGTACAGGGGCATCTCGAAGATCCCCGCGGCCTCCTTCGCTGCGTACAGCGGGGCAGCCCGCCGGGCTGATGTGTTCACGGCGGCGATCAGCGAGACGGAAATCTTCAGCGTGCAGGGGCAGTTTGGCGCGACGCCGAGCATGACGGCGCCGGGTGTCAAGAAGAACACCGCGATCACCGGAGGCACGTCGTCGACGCTCCGCGGAACGGGCCCAACGGCCCTCCTTCCGCCGCTCCGAGTGGCCATCCTGCGGAAGTAGCACAGCCCGGCACCGCCGCAGTGGCTACCAGCGGCGTTCGACGCCGAGGTTGGCACCGTGCAGGAAGATGCCGCCGTTGTCGTTGATGCCGGTGCCGCTGGTGGCGGTGTTGCTGAAATCCCACTGCGTGGGAGCGAGGGCCGAGTTGGTCAGCCAGTAGAGGTTGTAACCGGCGCGAATGCCCCAGTATTGCGTGAGACGGTAGATCAGCGTGCCATTCAGACTGCCGATGAAGCCGACGCCCGAGGCCGTGGCTGACTGGGGATCGCGGACCTGAAAGGAGGAGACCGCGTCGGTGATGGGACCAGCCGACTGGTAGGAATTCGTGCCGCAGAGTGCCGTCTTCCACCAGCCCTCGACGGCCCACCGCTGCCATTCGCGACGGCCCCGCATGCCGATCTGGCCGCCGTAGTAGTTGGTGCCTGACCGGACGTTGTAGCTGCTCGTCTCGACGGGATCCTCGCAGCAGCTCATCGTCAGGTTGGCCTGCTCATTGAGGCCGGCCCAGACGAAGCCCGCCATCCAATTGATGCAGTGGCAGTTTCGCTTGCAGTTCGTGAGCGGGCACCAGGTCGGCCCACACTCCTCGCAGCAGTCGTAGCGGAAGACGTTGAACTCGGCCATGTTGAGCGTCGACCAGTAGGTGGCCGTCGCGGCGTTGGCAGTGTTGAAGTTGCCGACAACCTGTCCAAGCGGTGGCGGAGCCTCGAGATTGCCGTTCCCGACGGCGGAGGCTTGGCCGAACATCCCGTAGATCCCCGTATAGCCGACCTCCCAGCCCAGGCTGTCGGTGAACAGTTCGCCGTAGAACAGCCGCATGCCGGTCGCCGTTGACGGATAGAGGTCCTGAACCGTCATCACCGGGGCGTTCGTGTCGGTGTTGTAAACCAGCGGCTGGTTGCCAGCCTGATTGTTCCGCTGCAGAAAGAGCAAGTCGAAGATGGCGTAGTGCGTCCAGTTCGGGCAGCAGCAGCAACGCCGCAGCTCCTGCATGCACGCATCGTCGTCGGCGGATATCTCGTCAAGCGCACTAGTCGACATCGGTTCGTTGACCGCGAACGGCGGGGAATGCGTTGCCTCGTCGAGCAGCGCCGTCCCGGTGTCATCGCTGCGGGACGTGCCCGTCAGACCACAGACTGCGATGAGGGCAACGCCCGCGATGCCCAAGACCTGCCGATACGCCGCCCCCATAGTCATCAGCCCCCAACGCTTTTCTGGTATGGCGACCCACAGCTCGCCGACGAAACCACCAGAATCATCGTCCTCGGGCGTACAACAGGCGTAGCCTTCAGCCCGGTAGTTCCGGTCTCACAGGCTGGGGGGGTTTTTCGGTGGGGATACCGCGTTCGGCGTTTAAATATGCATTCAAAACAAGGGTTTTGCGGGTGGCGACCGCCGATCGCTGGCACGGCATTGCCGAACCGGATAGGCTGGAGAGCCGACCGCGGCACGCCGCGGACCGTCCGCTTCCCTGGGAATCACACTCGATATGGACCAGTACCGTCGCATCCAGACCGCCAAAAAGGGCGACATCCACATCGTGCTCTTCAAGGACAAGAAAATCCTCGACGACACGGTGCTCGACGAGATCAAGACCGAGATCAACCGGCTGATGGGCAATGCCTCCGGTCCGGACATGCTCCTCGACTTCTCAAACGTCGAGTTCATGTCGAGCGCGATGCTCGGCCTGCTCGGGCAACTCCACCGCAAGATCGGGGCGGGCAAGGGCCGGCTGAAGATGTGCGGCATCAGGCCGGAGATCTTCCAGGTCTTCAAGCTCACGAACCTCGACAAGCTTTTCAAGATCTACAGCGATGCGCCCGCCGGCCTCGCGGCATTCGAAGCCTGATCTCGCACGCATCGGGGAAGGCACGGCGATGAACTCAGACGCTTCGGCCGAGCCGGCAGCTGCAGCCGTCCGGTCGTCTTCAGGCACCGGCGTGGACGTCGTGATCGCCGAAGACAGCCGCATTCAGGCGAAGATGCTCATGCGTCGGCTCACCGAGGCGGGGCATACCGTCCGCTGGGGCGAGACCGGTGCCGACGCGCTCGCCCTGACCCGTGAGCGGCGGCCGGACATCATCGTCTCCGACATCGAGATGCCGGTGATGACCGGCTACGAGTTCTGCAAGGCGGTGAAGACCGATCCCTCGCTCAGAACGGTGCCGTTCATTCTCCTGTCGACGCTGGCTGATCCGATCGACATCATCCGCGGCCTCGACGCGGGTGCCGACAACTACGTCACGAAGCCCTACGAGCCCGACTTCCTGCTCGGCCGCATCCAGTCGTTGCTGGCGACGCCGCTCGAAGAGGCCACTACCGCGAATGAGACGGCCACGCTGGAGGTGACGCTGGCCGGCCAGCAGTTTCGCGTGAAGGCGGGGCGTCAGCAGGTGCTCAACCTGCTCGTGTCGACGTTCGAAAACGCCGTCGCCAAGAATCAGGAACTGGTCGTCGCCAACCAGGATCTGTCGGTCGCGCGGGACAACCTGCAGCGGACCAACGCCGAACTGACCGATCTCAACGACCGCATTTCCCGCATCAACTCCCAGATGGTTCGCGACCTGGAGGCTGCGGCCAAGGTGCAGCAGTCGCTCCTGCCGGCGGCCCACGTCACGCTCCCGGCCACGCAGGTGGCCTGGCGGTACGTGCCGTGCCACAGCCTTGCCGGCGACTTCCTCAACGTCTTTCCGCTGGACGACGAGCACGCGGGGCTGTTCGTCGTCGATGTCAGCGGCCATGGAGTGCCCTCGTCGCTGATGGCTGTGACCGTGGGCCGGTTCCTCACGCCGAAGGTTTCCGACCAGTCGTTGCTCGTGCGTCAGGGGGGCGACGGTCGGATCGCCGTCGCCCGGCCGGCCGAGGTGGCCACGCAGCTCAACCGGCTCTTTCAGGCGGACGAGTTCTCGGGCCTCTATTTCACGATGCTCTACGGCGTGCTGCACCTGCCGACGGGCCGGCTCGACTACGTCTCCGGCGGCCATCCGGCACTCGTTCGGGTGCCGGCCGGCGGCACCCCTGAATTTCATCCTGTCGAGGGCTTTCCGATCGCCTTCGTGCCGGACGTGGAATATGAGCAGCAGACGCTGCAGTTGGCGCCGGGTGATCGGATCTACCTCTATTCCGACGGCGTTACGGAGGCGATGGACGCGGATCGGCAGCAGCTTGGCGATGAAGCGCTGGCTGGCGTGCTGGCGGCGACGCGTGCGCGGACGCTGGAGGAGAGCGTGGGTGAGCTCCTGCAGCGTGTCGAGGACTGGTGCCGCCCCGCGGGGCCGCTCGACGACGTCTCGATCCTCGGCGTCGAGTGGCGGCCCTGAGGCCGCCGATCCCCGGCTTCCCACTTGTCGCACCGCCGCGGACGAGTGTCACCGAGGCTTGGGCCGGTAGTAGCTGCAGCCTGCGCCGGTCAGGCGTTCGTAGCCCGTATCCATGCCGATGAGTGTCTCCGCACCGCCGAGAAAAAGCGATCCGTCGGGGCGGAGGACACGCCGCATGCGTTCGATGAGCGATGCCCGGGTGGGCACGTCGAAATAGATCATCACGTTGCGGACGAACACGATGTCGCAGGGGGGCATCATCGGCCATGTCGTGTTGAGGTTCAGCATGCGGAATTCCACGAGTCTTCGGCAGTCCTGTGAGATGCTCCACTTGCCCTGAAGCGGGCGGAAATGCTTGCGCAGGAGCGGGGTGGGCAGGCCACGGGTGGCTTCGAGCTCGGTAAAGACGCCCTCGCGGGCCCGGGCCAGCACGGCCTCGGAGAAATCCGTGGCGAGGATTCGCACCCGCCACGAGTCGAGCAGGTTGCCGAAATGCTCGTTCAGCAGGATGGCGAGGCTGTAGGGCTCCTGTCCCGTGGAGCAGGCAGCGGACCAGAAGGTGAGCTGGCGCTGGGCCGCGCGTCGGGCGATCAATTCCGGAAGCAGTATCGTGCGGAGTGTTTCGAACGGACTCTTGTCGCGAAAGAACGAGGTCTCGTGGGTCATCATGGCACTGAGCACGTCGCGTTCGAGCGTCGGATCCAGCCCCTTCCGCATCCGATCGATGAGCGTGTCGAGGCTGGGGATTTTCCGCTGGCGGACGATCGGCGACAGCCTCGCCACGACGAGGTATTCCTTCGAGCCATCGATGACGACGCCGGTGCGTTTGCGAAGCAGGTCACAGAGGAAGGCAAACTGAAGCGGGCCGACCTTCATGCGAGCCATCCCCGGGCGTCAGACACCGCGACGTTTCAGCCGCAGTGCAACATCGACGCCGATCTGCGAGAGCGGCAGGATGGCATCGGCCAGTCCCGCGCGGACGACCTCACCTGGCATCCCCCAGACCACGCTCGTGAATTCGTCCTGGGCGATCACCGTCCCCCCCGCCTCGACGATCTGCCGTGACCCCTGGAGACCGTCGCGGCCCATGCCGGTGAGCACGATGCCGAGTGTCCCGCCGGCCCAGATGCGTGCCGCCGACCGAAACAACACGTCGGCGGCAGGGCGGCAGGAGTGCTCGGGCGGGTTGTCGGTGAGCCGCACTCGCAGGACGCCGCCTTCGCTGGCGACCTCGAGATGGCGACCACCCGGGGCGAGCAGAATGTCTCCCGGATTGATCTCCTGACCGGCCTGGGCCTCCCGGACGGCGGCGTTGCAGAGCTTCGCAAGCCGTTCGGCCAGTTGTGCGGTGAAGAACGCCGGCATGTGCTGCACGATCAGCACCGGCACGCGGACCGATCCGACGAACGCCGGCAGCACCTCGGCAAGCGCCGTCGGGCCGCCGGTCGACACGGCGATGACGATCCCCCTGATCGGCTCCCGACGCACCGGTGCCGCAGGGCGGGCGGTGACGGGCGGGGCAGCACGCGCGGTCGGTCCGCCCCGCGGCACGAGCGACTTGATCTTCACGATCACGTCGTCACGGATTCGCGAGGCGACCTCGTCGGCGGTCTGTGCCGCGGGCTTGGCCACGTAGTCGTTTGCCCCTGCCAGGAGCGCGTCGAGCGTGGCCTTCGATCCGCGCTCCGTGAGACTCGAGAACATCAGCACCGGCAGCTTCGGGTGCGTGCGGCGAATCTCTCGCAGGGTCGAGAGCCCGTCCAGCACGGGCATCTCCACGTCGAGCAGCACGATGTCGGGCGGACTCGCTGCGATGCTCGCGAGGGCGACCTGTCCGTTGACGGCCGTGCCCACGACCCGCAGGTCGGGATCGGCAGCCAGCGTGGCCGAAAGGATGCTGCGGATCGTGGCCGAGTCGTCGACGACGAGCACGCGGATCGGCCCGCGGCTGCCGGCGGCGGTCGCCTCGGCCGCCGTGCAGACGCCGAGGGCGACGAGTTTGCGGGCGAGCGCCTCGGGCGTGAACGGCTTGGCGAGAAAGTCGTCCGCACCCGCGGCGAGTGCGGACGCGATGCGGTCCTTGTCGTTCTCGGTGGAGACCATCAGCAACTTGAGGTCGCGATGGGCGGGCGCCGCCCGAATCCGCCGGAGAAGCTCGATGCCGTCCATGACCGGCATGTGCCAGTTGATGGTGACCAGATCGGGCCGGCCCGATGCGGAGAGCGCGGCGAGTGCCTCGAGGCCATTGGCCGCCTCGGTGCATTCGAACCGGAGATCGCGGAGCGCTCGCACGAGGATGCTGCGGCTCGGTTTCGAGTCGTCCACGACAAGCGCACGCACGGCCACATCCTCCCTGACTGTCGGCGATCCGTCAGGACCGCCGGTATTCCTCGACCAGACGTTGCAGGGCCTGCGCCATCCGGGCGAGCTCCTGCGAAGAAACCTGCGTATTCGATGCACCTTCCGCCGTGCTCTGGGCCGCCTGCGCGACCTGGACGATATTTTCGGCGATCTCGGACGAGCCCGTCGTCGCCTCGACGATGTTACGGCGGATCTCGCTGGTCGTGACCGACTGCTCCTCGACGGCCGCGGCAATCCGCGTCTGCAGGGCGTCGATCGACTCGATCACGTTGCGGATCCCACCGATGTCCGACACGGCCCGTCGTGTGTCGTGCTGCATCGCGTCGATCTTGGCGCCGATGTCCTCCGTCGCGCGGGCGGTCTCCCGAGCCAATTCCTTCACCTCGTTGGCGACCACCGCGAACCCCCGCCCGGCTTCGCCTGCCCGGGCGGCCTCGATCGTGGCGTTGAGGGCGAGCAGGTTCGTCTGTTCGGCGATCGAGGTGATCACCTTCACGACCTTGCCGATCTCGGCGCTGGAGTGGCCCAATGCGTCCATCGTCGTCGATGCGGTGCCCGACATGTCGACCGCATGCTTGGCGACCGAAGCGGCCTCCTGGGCACTCTTGGCGATCTCGTGGATGCTCAAAACGAGGTTTTCAATAGACCCCGACACTGTGCCGGCGTTGCTGCTCACCTGCTCGGCTGCCGCCGAGACGAGATTGGCCTGCGCCGTGGTCTCCTCGGCGGCGGCGCTCATCTGCTGGCTCACGCTCGTCAGTTCCTCCGAGGAACTGGCCAAGGCGTGCGTGTTGTCGACGATGCCGGCGACGAGGGCCGCCTGCCGGTTCGATTCCCGTGTCAGTCGGCGGGCGATGCCCGAGGAAACGAGCAGCACGCCCGCCGTCGTCAAGCCGAAAATGGTGAGGGCGAAGTTTCGCAGTTGATGGATGGGCGCTAGCACCTCCGCCTGATCGATCTCGGACACGAGCGCCCAGCGAACAGTTCCCTTGTCCGAGCCGTCGTCACGGTGGATCGTGACTGGGCACCAGGAGGAAAGCACGGGCTTGTTGCGGTAGTCAGTGCCCAGCGCCGTGCCCGACTGGCCGTCGTCGAGGGCGCTCTTCACCGGCAGCGTGTTCACCTTGAACTTCGGATCGATGATCGTGGAGGTCACGCCTAAATCGGCGGCGAACCGGGAGTTGCTGCGGAACATCCGGTCGGGACCAATCGCATAGGTTTCACCTGTTTGTCCCATGCCGGTCGTTTCCCCGATGATCTCGTTGGCTCGGTCGATCGGGATCTGGAAGGCGACGACGCCGATCAGCTGCCGGCCGTCGTAGAGCGGCGCCGCAAGGAAGCTGGCGGGCTCCATGAAGGAGGGGAAGTAGCGGGCAAATGGGCCGTAGGCCACGGCATCCCGCCGGCCGCTGCCGGCGGCCTCCAGGAACGCTGCGGCGAGGCTGGTGCCGACCAGCGGCCCGGTTCGCAGCGAGGCGGCGAAGTCGGGCTCCTTGTGCACGGTATAGACGACGTTGCCGGTCACAGCGTCGATGAGAAACACGTCTGCCAAGCCGTACTTTTCGAGAAGGCTCCGGAACAGCGGATGAAAGGCCGCATGCACCTTCGAGTAGGCGGACTGATCGTCGGCCGAGTCGAGCAACAGTTTCGAACCGATGGGGTGCTCGTTGTTGCGGATATAAAGATGCTGGAGGTACGCGGCGGTGTCGTCGAGCGACTCCACGAGCGGTTTCGTGACCGGCTCACCGCCCGTTCGCTTGCGATACTCCGTGGCGAACTCGCCGACGTAGTGAGACTCGAGTTCACGGCGGGCGCGGGCCACCGACTTGTCGTCGGCCTTGTTGTCGGCGAGGACGGTGGTGAAAGCGGCCTGGAATTGCTTGCAGGCATCGAGGGCCATGCGATCCTCGGAGAGCACCCGGAGTTCGTCGTGCAACCTCTGGAAATAGCGCTCCACCGACTTCGCCGTGATGGTGCGGACCGTTTCCAACTTGCTGAATGCCTCGGTGGTCAGCGCAGCGGCCGCCGACCGATAGGTCGCGATCCCCATCAGGGCCAGCGGGATCAACGAGACGCCGAGCAGTGCCAGGAGCAGCCGGTTGCCCAGCAGGGAACGCCAACCTCCGGTCGAGGCCGGCGGCCGCTGGTCCGGTGTCGTCGTGTCGATGTCATAGGCCGCCATCCGAGGCTCCCTGTTTTTGAAGAAACGGTGCACGTTGCCGTGTGAGTGAATGCACTATGCGCTGGGGATCGAGGAAATGCACGAGCCGGCCGGCACCGGCGTGGACGCCGGTGACCGCGTCGTGCAAGGTGTCGGAGGGCCTGGAGGGGTGTTCGATCTGATGCTCCGCCACCTCGATCACGTCGAGCATCTCGTCGACGAGCAGGCTGTACCAGTCGTCGTGGAGGCGGAGCACGAGGTGCGTGCGACTGGCTGGCGGCTCGGTGGCACCCAGGCCGAGACGGCGCCGCATGTCGATCACCGGCACGATCCGCCCCCGCAGATGGAGGAGGCCTGTCACGGCCTCCGGCGCATGCGGCACACGGGTGATTTTTTCGTCGCGGAGCACCTCGGCGACCCCGTCCGAGCCGACGGCGAAACAGTCGTCGCCGACGAGAAAACAGCAGTATCGGGTGTCACGTGGCAGCGAGGGCATGGCAGGTGCGATCACGGGCGGGAACCGGCGGAGGATAGGAAGGCCGCCATGTCGAGCACTTCGGTCGCGATGCCACCGACGGCGAGTGTTCCCGCCACGCCGGGTGCGGTCAGCGACGGCTGCAGCATCGAATCCGCCGCCGCGACATCGACAATCTGCCGCACGGCCAGGCCGATTCCACCGCAACGGTCGTCGAGCACGACCAGGTTGAGGGCGCCGGCATCGTCCTGCTCTGCGTGGGCACCGAGCACGCTGTCGGCATCGATGACGGGTGTGAACAGGTCGCCCCGCCGCACCAGGCGTTTGCCGCCCACGTCTTGCAGTTCATGCCCGGCGAACTGCTCGAGCCGCACGACGGTGTCGATGGGCACCGCGATCCGGCGGCCGGCGCCGGTGCGGCAGACCAGATAGTTGTCGGCGGAGGAGATCGCTGCTGCGGCCGATGCCTCGCCGCGACGTGGCTGCGGCGGAAGTTCCGCGGCGCGAAGGATGCCCCGGAGGTCGAGGATCAGCACGACGCCGCCGTCACCGAGCACCGTGGCGCCGGAGTAGATGCCCAATTGTGCCAGCAGGCTGCCGATCGGCTTGACGACGATCGTCGACAGACTGGCCGCCTCCGTACGCGTCACGGCCGGACTCGCGTCGGATGCGGGGGCATCCGCGGGAATGCTCCCGGTCTGCGTGCCGTCGACGATGAGCCCGAACTCGTGGTCATCGACCCGTACGAGCACGACCGTGCCATTCTCACGGGCGGCGGTGGTGGCCCGCAGCCCCAGGAATTCGTCGAGGAAGATCACGGGGACGAGGCGGCCCCGCAGCCGGATGACATCGGCGCCGGCGAGACCCTCGATCCGTGGGCCCCCATCGGCCCGCAGCGACACCAGTTCGCCGACGGCGGCCTGCGGCAGGGCGAACCGTTCGGTGCCGCATTGCACCACCAGCGCCGGGATGATGGCCAGCGTGAGCGGTACGCGGACCCGCACCGTCGTGCCTAGGCCCGGTCGGCTGCTGATGTCGACCGTTCCGCCGATCGCCTCGATGTTCGTCTTGACGACGTCCATGCCGACGCCGCGGCCCGAGACGCTCGTCACCTGGGCGGCCGTGGAGAAACCGGGCTCGAAGATGAACTGGAGCACGCGCTCGTCGGGGAGCAGGGCGGCGGCGGCGGCGTCGATCAGGCCGCGGGCAATGGCTTTCTCGCGGACCGCCTCCACCGGGATGCCGGCCCCGTCATCCTGCACCTCGATCGTGACCTGTCCGCTTTCGTGGAAGGCCCGCAGCAGGAGCCGGCCGGCCCGTGGCTTGCCCTTGGCCTCTCGGACCGCGGGCGGCTCGATGCCGTGGTCGACGGCGTTGCGTATCAGATGGGTGAGCGGATCGCGGATGCTCTCGATCAGGGTGCGATCGAGTTCGGTGTCGGCGCCGTCGATCACCAGCTGCACCTCACGCCCGCAGGCGACCGCGAGGTCCCGGACGGTGCGGGGAAACTTGTTGAACACGTGTTCGATGGACTGCATCCGCGTCTTGACCGCCGCCTCCTGCAGGGAGTTCGTGACGCTGTTGATCCGGTGGATCACGCCTTCGAGAACCGGATCTGCGGACTCGATGCTGCGGAGTTCGTTGCGGGCGAGAACGAGTTCGCCTACCAGGTCGAGTATCGAAGCCAAGAGCCCGACGTCGACCCGGATGGACGTATCGGAGGCCGAGGCTGGTACGGTCGGCTTCGGCGGTTCCGGGGCGGGCGCGGACGGGACGGCGGCCGTCGCCGCAGGCGGTGGGGAAACGGGCTGCGGCGTGGCTGGAACGGGCGCTGCGGCCGGAATCCGAGCAGCGGATGCGGGTGTCGCCGGCTCGGGGGCCGAGGCGTCCTCGGACGCCACGGTCGCGAGCGTCTGCGTTAACTCGCGAAAGTCATGCTCTCCCTCGACACCGGTCTCCTCGATCGCGTGGAGGATCGACCTCACGGCGTCGACCATCGAATAGAGCGTGCCGGTAACCCGGTCGTTGAACTGGATTTTGCCGTCCCGGAGCCGGCCGAGGAGGTGCTCGCCGCTGTGCGTCAGGGCACCGAGCTTCGAAAAACCGAAGAAGCCGCTGTTGCCCTTGATCGTGTGCACCGTGCGAAAGATGCTCGCCAGCCGCTGGGGGTCGTCGGGGTGTTCCTCCAGCGCGATCAGGTCGCGGTCCAGTTGATCGAGGTTCTCGCCCGATTCGACGAGAAACTCCTCGATAAATTCGCGGTTGTCATTCATCCACGACCATCCTGGCGGTGACGGGAACCGTATCGGCAACCCGACACTTGAATCATACACCCGGAAACCGACACCCGCGGACGGGCCTGGCCGGGCGTCGCCCGGGGCGGCGGCTGTCGGCGTGTCATCGCGGCGCTGACTCGTGACGGTGATGCCGCTTGTGACGCCAGCGATACCGGCTGGCGAGGGCGGCGACCCCGAGCAAGGCCAGCGCATAGGCCGAAGGCTCCGGTACTACCACGATCTTGCCGTCGGGGGTGGTGCCAAACCCAAAGACCGCGTGGGAGCGGATGTCGGCCTCCGACCAGCGGTTGGAGTCCGTGAAGGCGAAGGTGAACGTGCCGGAGTTTTGCAGCAGGTAGGCCTCCTTGAGGCTGCCGTTGGGCTGGATATCGCCGCCGCGGTAGATCGAGAAATTGATCATCGAGCCGCCCTTGCCGACCAGGTCGGTGTTGAAGCCATTGTTCAGGAATTCGCTGTTGCCGACGGTCCCGATGCCGAATCCAAGGAAGGGCGACGCGGCGGTATCCATCGACTTGAGTTGCCAGGTTCCGTCGCCGTTCTTCAAGGCCCGCAGGTCGGACGTTCCCGCTCCTGGCGTAAACGTGCCCTGCCCGCCCGCTTTCTGTGGCGGCGTGTAGGAGTAGGCTTCGTCCGGCTTGTTCTTGAGGAGTTTGTAGAGGGGGCCATTTGCCGATTGGTAGGCGA
This sequence comes from uncultured Candidatus Kuenenia sp., assembly GCA_964581055.1. Classification (GTDB taxonomy): domain Bacteria; phylum Planctomycetota; class Planctomycetia; order Pirellulales; family UBA1268; genus CAMCQY01. Next base: position 19,927 of record CAZOMJ010000123.1, on the reverse strand, counting down.
GCGTTGGCCGGAGGCCCCCCTTGGCGATATCAAAATAGAAACTGCTGAGCACATCGGCGGGATCGGTCGTGTTTCTGGGCGACGTATTCTCGAGCACGAGCGAGAGCGTGGTGCCGGTGATGGAGAGCGTGGCCCGGGCAGCCACGGCGCTGTAGATGGAGCCTGAACCGCCGTTTCCCGAGACCAGGGTTCTTCCTGTGCCGGAGATGATCACGCTTCCCTGTGCCGGCAGCGTGGAGACCACGAGGGTGGCGATCAGGATGCCGATCCAGGGCAGCAAGACCTTCGCGGCCAGGAAAAGACGGTGTGTCAGGCAAAACACGATCATGGGAGCACTCCCGCGGTCAGGGCCCGCTCAGCGAAGAGGTAGGGCGGTGGGTTCGCGGCGTCCGCTGCGCCCGTTCTCCGTGGCCGTTCTCTGCCACGAACAAAAAAGCCGGCGCGGGAAGCCACCTCGGTGGTGGCCTCCCGCGCCGGCTTACGTGATGACGAACCCTCCGGTTGCCCGGAGTGTTCTTCGTTGCGTCAACCAAAAGCGAATCAAGAAGCGAATCAAGAAGCGAATCGATGGTGCATGCTGAAACGGAACCGCCGCCGCGAGGCCGGCAGAACCATTGGGCCAACCCTACGCCGACCGGAATTCAAAAGGCAAATTCCTCGTTTTCGGCGGGAGATGGCATACTGTCGGCCATGGCGTTTGCATCACGCATCCAGTGTCTGCAGTGGGGGTGGTCCCCTATTCTGCTTGTCTCTACGGCCCTGCTGTGTTCAGTCACTGCGGTCGCCGAGGATGCCGTCAACGGCCCATCCGATTGGCCGCGGTGGCGCGGACAGTCCGGCGCGGGAGCCGGAGGCTCGCAGCAGTTTCCACACCAGTGGGCCGACCGGGACTGGGCGTGGACGGCCAGCCTGCCCGGACAAGGGCATGCCTCGCCCGTCGTGTGGCGGCAGCAGATCTACACGGCGAGCGCCGATGAGGCGGCTGCAAGGCGGTTCGTCTCCTGCCATGCGACTGGAAACGGCCGTCTGCTCTGGCAGCGGGAGATCCCCGGTGCGATCGAGCCGCATCACGCCCAGAACAGTTCGGCGTCAGGATCGGTCACCGTCGACGGGACGGGGGTCTACTGGCTGTGGGCGACGAAGGAGCAGTTGCGGTGCGAGGCTTTTTCCCACGACGGGGATCCGCTCTGGCACGCCGATCTTGGGGCGTATGCCAGCGAGCACGGCTTCGGCGCATCCGCTGCCGCGTGGCGGGATCGCCTGATCATTCCGATCGAGCATGACGGCCCCAGCGCGATCGTGGCTCTCGACACCAAGACCGGGCGGGAGCAATGGCGGCTGCCGCGGGAGACGGCACGAACAGCCTATTCCACGCCGCTGGTCATCGAGCCATCGAATCCGGCGCGGAGCGGCGATGCGTTGGTCGTGCTGGCGAGCATGGCGCACGGCCTGACGGGCATCGATCCGGCCACGGGCGTGGTGCGCTGGGAACGGCGGTGTTTTCCCAAGCGGACCGTGTCTTCGCCGGTGATGGCCGGGCCGCTCGTGCTCGGCACGTGTGGAGAGGGGGGAGGCGACAACACGCTCGTGGCGGTGCGGCCGGCCGCGATCGCCACGGCAAAGCAGGACGATCGCGATGCCACGGGCAAGCCTCTTGAACCGGAGATTGCCTACCAACTCGACCGCAGCGTCGCGCCCTATGTGCCCACGCCGGTCTGCGCCGGGGAGCGGCTCTATCTCTGGGGTGACCGTGGCGTGGTGACGTGCGTCGAGGCAACGCAGGGAACGGTGCTCTGGCGCGGCCGCGTCGGGGGCGTATACTCCGCATCGCCAATCGTCGTGGGAGGCTCCGTGATCAACGTCTCGGCCGAGGGCGAGGTGGTGGTCATCGCCGAGGGCGAGGCCTTCGAGGTGCTGGGCCGCACGCCGCTGGGCGAACCGTGCCGTGCCACGCCGGCCGTCGCCGGTGGCAGGATGTTTTTTCGAAGTGTCGGCCGGCTGTATGCCCTCGACGCCACAACAGCCGACGCATCGAGATCACGATAAGCTCGTGCGACCGGGTGTGACACCACGCTAGCGGTAGCGACGGCGGTCGATCCGCTGCTCGAGGAGACGGGCCAGCGGCCAGCCGGCGAGCGTCATCACGATCACGTCGTCCACCGCCCCCACCAGCGGGATCGCATCGGGGACGATGTCGAAAGGCATGAGGACCCAGCACGACGCCAAAAGAAACACGATCACCATCCTCGGCAGCCGGGCGATCTGCTCGAGCACGTCGGCCTCGAACTCGAGCGCCGGCGGGGGCACGAGAAAAATGCCCTCGGAGTCATGACGCACCTGCAGCAGGCCGTGGGTGGTGACGAGGTCGTGTGTGATCGCGCGGGTGATCTCGCGGACGCCGACGGCATCGACTCCTGGCACGTGTTCGTAGGTCTGCCGCACGAGCCCCTCCGCCGTCTGCTCGCCGAGGCGGCCATCGGCCCATGTGCGGGTGACCAGCCGCAGGCACGAGCGACGTTCCAATTCGTCGGTGACGTGACGCAGCCGGTGGAGGATCTCCTTGTCGCGGTGGTATGTGTCCACGTCGCGATACTGCAGAAACATGCCGAACAGCATCGTGGCGAGGCCGCCGAGAAACGGCATGCTGGGCACGGGCGTCTGGCTGAACGCCACGGCCAGGGGAATGAAGAAGAGGGCGGCCGTCAGTCCCATGCGAGTGGCTGCGGTGCCGCCGACCGACGTGACCACGCAGAGGGCGAGCAGTACCAGGGCGGTTCCCGGGCTCGACAGGGCGTCGGAGATCCATGCCGGAATGAAGCTGCCCACTCCCAGGAACCCGGCGGCCGCCCGTACGGCTGCGAACAGCCCGCCGATCACGCCGCCGGTGTCGGCGTGGTGCCAGGGCCGCCCCAGCAGTCGCGCGACGAACAGCGTGAAGGGGTAGGCGAGCACGATCTGACCCACGAGGTTGAGCCCTTTCGACACGCCCAGCAGATGCCACTCGAACGCGATGGCCGACACCATCAGCAGGCCAAGCAGCGTGATCACGCTCGATTGCCGCCAGGTGAAGGCGTCGCCCGTGAACCACGGGTCGAGCATCATCAGCCGGGCGGCTGCGACATAGAGCACGATCACGAGCAACTGCCGCGCGAGGGCGGTGGGCCGAGAGCCGCCGCCCATGGTCATGCCGAGCAGGTCGGGAAGCGTCTGTGACCAGGTCGCGAGGGTCGACGGTGCCGCGGACTCGGCCGGCGGCCCGGGGTCGGCGGGAAGGAGCGAGGTGTCGGTCATCGGCGGCCCGTGGGGGGAAGGCGTTCGAGTGCCGATCGATCGGCGTCGATCGCCCGCTGCAGATCGTCCTTCGACCAGTCAAAGCCGTTCACGACCTGCTTCTTCGCATCGAAGCCGAGGGTGTTGGGCCAGGTGTCGCGGCAGGTGCGGTAGATGTCGAGACGCAGGGCGAGACTGTCGGCGCTGGTGGCCGACGACATCTGCCGGATCGCTTCCAATGCATCCTCCCGGTGCTGGTCGGCGAAAGCGAGGCCCCCGCACTTCCAGGCGTGGTGGTGGAGGCGGGCACGATCGAGATGGAGGAGGTCGGCCCAGGCCGTGCGTGCGGATGCCGACCAGTCGCCGTCGTGTTGCTGGAGCAGGTTGAGGGCGTCGCTGATCGTGTTCTGGCAGCGGTCGATTTCGGCCAGATAGGCGGGGGCGACACGCGGTCCACCCACCGAGCGCAAGACCGTGTTCCACGCCCCGCCCCGCTCGCGATGGGCATCGATGTCGTCACGACGCAACGCTTCGCACTGGAAGTGAGCGGCTTCGAGCCGGTCGGGATGCAGCATCGCGAACTGTCGTGCCCGCTGCCGCAGTTCGGCACGTTCGTCAAGATCGACGAGTGTCTGCAGGTAATACCGCCAGAGGTTCACGCTTGTCGCGTCGGTCGAGTCGACGCATTGCCGGAATGCTGCGAGCGCCCGGGTCGGGACGGCCTGTTTCAGCAACGCGATGGCGGCTGTCTCCGCGTCGCGCTGGGCGGGCGGTATCGGCCCGGCCTCGGCCTGCAGAGGCTCCGGCAACTCCAGCGGCGGCCGGGCCGAGATGCCCCGGGGGAGGAGCCACCAGATCGCGGCCGCAGCGATACCGATGATGATCAACTGCCCAACCACCGCGGCGACCGACCGCCTGCCGTCGGCCGTGGACTCGGCGACGGCCAACGGATCCATCTGCTCTTCGAGATCGACCGCCTGGATCCGATCCGTGGAGAGCGTCGTCGACCTCGGCAGCGAGGGCCGGGCCAACGAGCCCGCCGTCGAGGGGCCGACATCGCGTGATTCCGCGTGGCTGCGGGCGAGACCGGTGGACATGGGGATGAGGTCCGAACGCTGGTTCATGAAGGCAAGTGTGCATCACCCGCGTTCAGGCAGCAAGGTTTTGCGCTGGCTCGTCAGCCCTGCCGTTCCCGTACGCCCGCCACAAACTGCGGATGGTCGCCGGCCGGGATCACCGCCATCAACTGGGGGTAGATCTCGGTGAACCACTCCAGGGCGGCTGCCTCATCGGCCGCCTGCAAGAATCGCCGGAGCCGGCCCAGCCGCTGGGCCCATGTCTGCGGGTCGAATCGCTCTGGCCGGAATGCCCTCAGCTTCGGGGCCAGCAGGTAGCCGACATCCCGGTAGCCTCGCCGCAATGTGCGATCGCGGGCCTTGCAGCACCAGCCCTTCACGTATGCGGGGCAACCGCCGAGCGGGATACGGCTGTGTGAAGGATGGATATCCATGACGCTTGTGTCGCCGGGGGATCGCGGCAGGACGAATACGGAAACAGACTGCATAAAAATATACGGGCGTACACCATGCACGTCAATCGAAAAACGCGACGCCTCCGTGCGGTCGCATGCCGGGCCCGTCACATCCCGGAGATCTTGCCGGATCGGTCTATCTTGCTTGGTGCCGGACGGCGCGAGCCTTTCAGGGCCGGCTGCCAAGCCGGTAGAGGTGCGTCGTGGTTCGCAGGTAGATGGCGCCGTCGAAGACGGCTGGCGACGCCATGCAGCCGTCGTCGAGCGTGTTGGTCGCGATCACGGTGTAGGGAGCTGCCGCCGAGAGCACGAACGTGTCGCCGTCTTGGTTGGCTGCATAGATGCGGCCAGCGGCGAGGATCGGCGAGGCGGAGAACGCGCCGCCGAGTCGTGTCTGCCAGACGGCCTTGCCCGTGGCGGCATCGAGCACGCTGGCGGTGCCCGCATCGCCGATCAGAAACAGCCCCTCATCGAGCAGCAGTTGCGAGGAGCGCGAGCCGGTGCCCTGGGAGGATTTCCAGGCGATGTGCGAGCCGCTCACGTCGCCGGTGCCGTCGGGCCGCACGGCCAGAAATTTCATCCCGCCGGCGGCGGTATTGATGAAGACGAGCCCATGCGCAAACAGCGGCCGTGCCGAGGCGTTCATGCCACCATGTTTCACCCGCCAGAGTTCCGCGCCCGATGCCGGATCGTAGGCGATCGTGGCCCCGGCGCTGGGGATCACCACCTGATCGCGGCCGTCGCTCCTGAGCACGGTGGCCGTGGGGTAGGCCTTCTTGGCGTCGCCGTCGGTCGTGCCGTAATCGATGTTGCGATCCTTCCGCCACACGGTCTTGCCGGTCGCCTTGTCGAGAGCGACGACATACTGCAGGTCGAACCCGTCGAGGGCCACGATCAGCAGGTCGCCGTGGAGGATTGGCGACGAGCCGGGGCCGCGAAAGTGATCGCAGGGGAGATCCTGCCGGGCCCAGAGAATCCTGCCCGACTCGGTGTCGAGGCAGGCGGTGCCGGCGCTGCCGTAGTGCAGGTAGAGGCGATCTCCTTCGATCACCGGGGTGCACGATGCGTAGCTGTTGAACGGGTGGCAGAACTGCGGCTTTTTGATCTCAAACACCGTGATGTCGTGGAGCACCCGGCCGCTGTCACACGCCACGGCCACCGCCGAAAGCCTCCTGCCGTCTTCGGTGGCGTTCGCGAGCCAGACGAGCCTGTCCCAGATCACCGGCGACGCCCAAGCCTTGCCGGGGATCGGCGTCTTCCACGCGACTCCCTGCGACTCACTCCATTCCACAGGAAGGGTGTGGTCTTGCGAAACACCGTCGCCGGTGGCGCCCCGGAACTCGGGCCACGGCGTGGCGGCCCGTGCATGGTTCGCAGGGGCCGGCATAGCCAGCCACGCCCCGGCCACGCAGCAGCCGAGTGGCAGGGCGAAGCGGAGGGCATGCCGTAGCAGGACGATGTCGCGGGCTGTCTTCATGGCGATGCGTTCCCGAGGAGGCTGTGTTGCCAACGGCTACCGGGCGATCGCGAGGCCTCCGGCCAACGTTGCCGCGATATTTGCATTGCCTGCGGCATCCCTGAACTTTCCGGCGACCACGGTCACGGTCCCCGTGCCGGCGAATCCGGGGGTGGGAGTGAACGTGGCGGTGTAGCTCGTGCCCGAACCGGTGAAGTTGGAGAGCGTGCCACCGGTGACGGCCACGTCGTCGGCGGTGAAGTCGGTGGCCGATTCGCCGAGGGTGAACGTGAGCAGGGCGGTGTCGCCGGTCTTGAGTCTCGCGAGGCTGGTGGTGATGGCGACGGCGGGCGGCTTCGTGTCGATGGCGAGCGCCGGCGAGAGCGATCCAGCCAGGTTGGCGTTGCCGGCGGCGTCGAAAAACTTGCCTGCGTTCACCGTCACCGTGCCGACGCCGGTGAGGTTTGCGATCGGGGTGAACTTCGCGGTGTAAACCATGCCTGAACCGGCAAAGCTCGACAGCGCACCGCCTGTGACCGTCACCATCGAGGCGGTGAAACTCTTCGGCGACTCGCTCAGCGTAAACGTGATCACCGTCGTCTCGCCGGCCTTGAGAGCCGTCTTGGCGGCGGTGATCACGATCGTCGGCACGACCATGTCGATCCGCAGGGGAGCAGCCAGCGTGCCGGCGATGTTCGCATTGCCCGCGGCATCGGTGAACGCACCGGCGTCGATCGTGACGGTGCCCGCGCCGACGTTGCCGGCAGCGGGAGTGAACGTGGCGGTGTAGGTCATCCCTGAGCCGGTGAAATTGGAGAGCGTGCCACCGGTGACGGCCACGTCGGCGGCCGTGAAGTCCCGGGACGATTCGCTGAGCCTGAATGTCACCACCGAAGTCGCGCCGGCCTTAATGGTGGTGAGGCTGCTGGTGATGCCGACCGTAGGAGGCCTCGTGTCGATGCTCAGCGACGGCCAGAGCACGCCCCGTGTGTTGCCGTTGCCGGCGGCATCGGTGAACGTTCCGGCCATCACGGTCACGGCGCCCGTGCCGGCGAATCCGCGTGTGGGGGTAAAGGTGGCTGTGTAGGTCGTGCCCGAACCGGAGAAGTCAGAGAGCGTGCCGCCGGTGACGGCGACGTCTTCGATGGTGAAGTCGGAGGCCGATTCGCCGAGGGTGAACGTCAGCAGGGCGGTGTCGCCGGTCTTGAGTCGTGCGAGGCTGGTGGCGATGGCGACGGCGGGAGGCTTCGTGTCGATGGCGAGCGTTGGCGAGAGCGATCCAGCCAGGTTGGCGTTGCCGGCCGCATCGACGAACCTGCGGGAGGTCACCGCCACGGTACCGACGCCGGTGAAGTTGGCGGCGGGGGTGAACTTCGCGGTGTAGGTCGTGCCCGAACCGGTGAAGTTCGACAGCGTGCCGCCGGCGACCGTCACCATCGAGCCGGTGAAACTCACCGGCATCTCGCTGAGCGTGAACGTGAGCACCGAGGTTTCGCCCGCCTTCAGGGCAGTCTTGTCCGCGGTGACCGCGATCGTCGGTGCGACAATGTCGATCCTGATCGAGGGAGTGAGTGCGCCCGCCGTGTTCGGATTGCCGGCCGCGTCGGTGAAGCTTCCGGCAGCGACCGCAATCGCGCCGATCCCGTTGAAGCCGACGGTCGGCGTGAACGTGGCGGTGTAGGAGACGCCCGAACCTGCCAATGCCGAGAGCGTGCCGCCCGTCACCACCAGGTCGGTGGTGGTGAAGTCTCTTGAAGGTTCACTGAGCCTGAACGTGATCGCCGCCGTCGTGCCCGCTCGCAGGGCGGTCTTGCTGGTGGCGATCACGATCGAGGGAAGGCGAGCATCGACCGCGAGGGGAGCGGTCAACGAGCCTGCGACGTTAGCCGTGCCGTTTCCATCGGTGAAGCTCCCCGCCGTCACGGCTATCGCCGCAGGGCCGCTGTAGTCCGCCAAGGGCGTGAACGTGGCGGTGTAGTCCGCGCCCGAGCCATCGAAATTCGAGAGCGTGCCGCCCCTGACCGTCACCGCGGACGCGGTGAAGGTCGTGGACGGCTTGCTGAGCGTGAAGGTGATCGTGGCCGAGTCCGCCGCCCGCACCGCCGACGAACTCGCGGCGATTACGACCGTCGGCGGTGCCGCCGCGACGATCTTGTCGAAGCGATCGACGACCGCAGCCTGGTCGATACCGAAGATCATGGCGAACGAACTGGTGTCGCTGGCTCCGGGAGCCAGCGTGCCGATCGTGAACGCCAGATTGATCGCCGAATCGTCGACGGCGCCGTTGGGATCGACCGGGGAGAGCAGGATCTCGGCCGGGCGGTTGACGAAGAAGCCTTCCGCTGATGCCACGGCCCGCGGGTCGGCGGAGCCGAGCCCCATCGCCCCGCCCGCTGCCGAGGCCACCACCAGCCTGCCGGTGCGAAGCACGTCATTGGAGGTTTCCAACCTGCCGTCTGGATCGGGGTCGTCGTTCTCGAGGAGGGCCACGCCTGACACCGGCGCCGCCGTGCCGTTGGTGATGGTCGTCGTCACGAGGGCATGATCGTCTCCATCCCGCCACGTGACGGTCCGCACGACACTGACCCCGGACCGCGGGCTGCCCGTGATCCGCACTTCATGGCTGTCGCCCGCACTTGCATCGTCGAGTGTCACGGGAAAAGACGTCAGGCCGGCCGCGGCGACGTTGGAGTAGTTCGTGCCCCCGATCGCGACCGTCCAGTTCGCCAGGAACGTGCCATACCGCAGGAACTCGATGCCGTTCCACTTCGCGCCGATCGTTGGACCGACCAGCGAACCGTCCGGGGAGAATCCCAGCGACAGCGGCGTGCCGACGACCTCGAGCGAATTCGTGACGATGCGGATCGCGGTTGCCAACGCACCCCGGCTGTTCGGCCTGCCGGAGCCGTCGGTGAAGGTGCCAGACGCCACGGTGATCGTCCCGAAGCCGTCGATGCCCGACGTGGGCGTGAACGTCGCGGTGTAGAGGTCTCCCGAGCCGGCGAAGCCGGAAAGCGTGCCACCCGCGACCGTGACGTCGGATGCGGTGAAATCGGTGGACGGACTGCCGAGCGAGAACGTGATGGTGGCCGTGCCGCCGCGTTTCAGGGACGACTCGCTGCTGGCGATCGCGATCGTCGGGCCGTGTGCCGTGATCGCGTTGACGACGTTGGCGGCATTGAGCCGGCCGCCGCTGGCCGTCTTGCCCAGCAGCGACGCGACCGGGTCGACGTTGTCGATCAGCCTGCTCTTGAGCTGTGCCACGGAAAGCGACGGGTCGGCCGCGAGCGCCAGCGCTGCCACGCCCGCCACGTGGGGCGTCGCCATGCTCGTGCCGCTCACGGAGCCATACCGATTGCCCGGCATCGTGCTGTAGATGTTCACTCCGGGGGCGGCGAGGTCGACCGATGTCGTCCCGTAATTGCTGAACCAGGCCAGCGAATCCCTGCTGTCGGTCGCAGCGACGCTGACGATTGCGGGCGAATCGTGTGCGGCCGGGTAGCTCGGCGACTCGTCCGTGTTCGTCCCACTGTTGCCGGCCGCCGCCACGAACAGGATGCCGGCGGCACCGCCGGCGTCGATGGCGTCGAGCAGGCCGGCTTCGTAGCCGCCGCCGCCCCAACTGTTGTTCGTCACGCGAACGTCGACGCCGTAGGTCGTTCGCATCATCGTCGCGTAATTGATCGCCCGGATGGCGTCAGCCGTCGATCCCGAGCCCGAAGCGTCGAGGAATTTCAACGCCATCAGTGACACGTTCCAGCTCACGCCGGCGACCCCGGTGCCGTTGTTGCCCACGGCGCCGATCGTGCCCGACACATGCGTGCCGTGGTAGTGGTCGTCCATCGGATCGCCGTCGTTGTTCACGAAGTCGTAGCCGTGCACGTCGTCCACGAAGCCGTTTCGGTCGTCGTCGACACCGTTTCCGGCAATCTCGCCCGGATTGGTCCAGACGTTGGCGGCCAAGTCAGGATGCGTGTAGTCGATGCCGGTGTCGATCACAGCCACGACGGTCGAACGGCTGCCCGTCGTCACATTCCATGCCTCTGGGGCATCGATATCGGCGTCCGTCGTGCCTCCCGTCTGCCCGACGTTGTTGAGTCCGAAGAGCTTCGTGAAGGAGGGGTCGTTGGGGATCGTCGACACCTGCGTCGTGCCGTTGCGACTGAACGACGCGATGCCCACGTTGGCGGCGAAATACTGTTCCACCGTTCCGGCCGGCGCCGTGGCTCGCACGAGCAACTGCCCAGGCAGACCGAGGCCCTCGACGACCTGGAGTCCCAACGCCGCGGGCTCGAGGTTCATCACGGCAGCCTGCTGCAGATAGGCCGCCGCCTCCGGCACCGAGCGCACAGTTTCGAGCGCCCGGCTGGACAGGCGGACGATCCACTCGCAACCACTCGCGGCGTCTTCCGCGGGCCCGACAGACTTCGCAGCCACGGAGGGCACCTGGGCGATCGGCCCGTTGCCGCGGAGCCGCGTGGTCGGCCGCGAGGCCCGGGTCGCCAGGATCGACGAGGTCCCTGCGGCACCGGCGGCATGTGACACGGGGTCGTCGACCAGCGAGGCAAACCAGGCGGGTGTCACGGCCGGGAGCACGCCACCGTCGGACAGCCTCTGGTCGAATCCGTCGTTGGGATTGGCCGCCAGGAGTCGCCGATCTTCCAACCGCTCCGCGAAGAGCGCCGTGCGACGCCGCGTCATGCTGCGACCTGCCACGCGGTGCGGGCCCGGTCGCCGCCGGCGGCGCGGCCAGAAACGATCGAAGGACGATTCGTCTGCCATGACATCGACCTCCGGAAACACCTGAAACCCTGCTGTTACACCGCACGGCCGACGCCCCGTCCCGCCGGATGTCAGGCCGGAGTTTCCGCGATGATTCCGCCCCTGTCAAACCCGAAGCGGCCGCCGCCGGTCGGGGTGTCGATCACCACGCATCCAGGAGGCGATTCTCATCTCCCGCGATTCCCTACCGCGATGCACTGCCCGCCTGGAACGTATCGACATAGACAAGGTCGGCCACGGAGCCTTCATCGGTCCAGAATCGCGCCCGGATGGCATAGAGTCGGTCCTTCTCCACGATGCAGGCAAACGGCTCGCGGTACCGCACGCCGGGATTGAGTTGATAGCACCCATTGCCGAAGTCTTCGTTGGAAGCCAGCAGATTGCGCTTGCGCAAAAGCGACTTCGGGTTGCCGTCGCCGGCAGTCCAGTCAAACCATGGAACGGCGGGATCGGCGGCATCGGCAGCGGGCTGCCGCACGGGGGACGATCCGCGACCGAGCGGCTCGATCTCCACGATCGAAATCTCCAGCCCGAGGTTTTGATCGTTCGCATCCCTGGGAAATTTTGGCTTGATGGCGACCTTGCCGATGTTCCGCAGGAACACGTCGACGTTCAGGAGCACGTTCCCGTCGCGCAGCAGATGAACGCCCGGAGAGACGTTCACCTCCATCGTGGGGTCGTGGGTGCGTTCCACCGTGAAGTTGGTGTAGGTCCACCATGCCGCCACGATCAGGGCAATGCCGCTCAACACCTTGCCCACGAGGTCGGCCCAGAGGCGGGCCACCTCGAGGCGATTCCATCGGGTGGACTGATCCATGCATTCGTCCTTGAAGATGCGGTCGTCGTTGCCAGAGGCAGTCCAAGGTTGCCGTGGAAAGCCGTAATCGACACCATCAGTCACACGATCCCCGACGACACTTGCACATACGCTGTTGGCCGTCCTATCATCGGAGAGGCCGAACGTCCACAGCATTGCCGACGACCGAGCCGAGACGGTCGTCGACAGGCCGGGGCCATTGCCTACTTTTGGAGGTTCCGCCTTGAAGATCACCTTTGCATGCCCGCATTGCGCGAGGCCGCTGGTGGCGGACTCGTCGTTGTCGGGCCGGACTGGCCGCTGCCGCCATTGTGGGCACCGTGCGGTGGTGCCGGGTGGTCAACGGGAGTCTGGTCGTCTTCGGCAAGACGCCTCGGGGAAGGGGTCGGCGGAGAGTGACCATCCGGCAGCCGATTGGCGGGCCGCCGTCGCGAGCCAACTGCCCGCCCCCGCCGGACGTGGTGCGGTTCCCGCCAGCCGCCCATCGGCGTCGCCCGGGCGCGCCGACGCGAGACCGTCGGCCGATACGACGGGCGGCTACAGTCTGCGTCCCGTCACGCCGGTCAGGGTACCGGCGCTCGCTGCATCCGACTGGGACAATGCCGAACTCGGGCCGCCTGTCGCCTCGCCACCGACCGTCTTTACGTCGTCGGCGAACGTTTCCCCGAAGCCGTCTCGCGTCGTGCCTCGCACCGCGGCCGCCAGCCCGACGTCAGCGAACATCTTCGCGGTGTTGACGAATCTACTCGCGCCCTTGGTGAACGTCGTCGTGCCGGGGGCCGCGCGGTCGGCGCCGAACGGGGCATCGCCGGCACTCGTCGCCTACCGGACGTTCTTCGGCCTGCTCTGGCGGGTGACGACCTGGATCAGCGAGACAAGCTACACCGTGTCGTTCATCCTGATCATTCTGGCGGTCGCCAGCGGGATGATCGGCCGGCATTCGCTGGCCGCGATGGTCTGCGGTGTGATCGTCGCTCTCAACCTCGTCGGGCTCGCGGGAGACATCGCCAGCCTCGTGACCCTGTCGTTCCGAAAAAATCCCATGCAGGGCGGGCTCTTCCTCGTCCCTCCGTTCACGCTCTACTACCTGTGGACCGACTGGTATCGCTACCGCGACACGGTCGCCCGGATGCGAATCCCACTGGTGACGCTCGCCCTTGTCGTCGCGGCGTATGTTTTCGTGCCGTGGCTCCGGGGTGGCATCAAGGAGGAGGTGCCAGTCGTCGAGTCGGTTGAAAAGGCGGTCGATACCGTCGAGAAGAGGCTCGCCGGCCAGCAGGGAGTCCTCGAGGAGGGGCTCAAGCAGGCGCGGTCGTGGCTCCGCGAGGTGCCGTTGCCAGAGCCATCGTCCCTGCCCGGTTCGCACGGCACCCACCAGCCTGCCCACGGTCGGAAGCCGTGAGGCGCCGGCTCCCGACGGGCGGTGTCACGCACCACGCCGCCACTCCCGCAAGAAGGAAACACCCATGCGTGCAGCGAACGACCACCCCGGTCACCAGAACGATCCGCACTCCCGTGACGACGAGGACGACATCGACCTTGAGTCGGCGCCGGAAGATGGCGTTGCCGCGCAGGAGCGCCCAGAGGGGGACGGCCTGGCGACGTCGCAGTTGCGATGGCGGCTCGCAGCCGTCGCTGGATTCCTGACGCTGTTCCACCTGACGTTCGCCGTGGTCAAGGAGACCGGGCCGGCGTCGGTTCTCACGGCCTCGTCGGACGCTCCGACGTGGTCGCTGTTCTTGCGGGCGGCAGTGTCGGGCTTCGCGTGTGTCCTCCTCCTGTCGCCGGTGCGGCTCAGCCGGCGGCTTGTGCGGCTCGTGGAGGGGGGGCTGTTCGGCTTCGAGATGCTGGCCATGCTGGCCGCGCAATACCTCTCCGTCATCGACCTGATCGACCGCCGTGATCTCATCGACGCCGTCGCGCTCCAGAAGAACGGCGTCATCCGAACGCTCGTGCTGATGATCTGCTACGGCGTTTTCGTGCCGCGAGCCCCGGCGGCGACGGCGCGGGTCGTGGTGACGATGGCGGCCGCCATGATTCTCTGCCACGGATTCGTCCTGCACCACGCCGACACGGCCAACCTCAACATGGACGACGTGGCCAACCACCAGATCGTCATGGTCAACGCGCTGTTCCTCATCATGGGGGTGGCGCTCGCGACGCTCGCGGCCTGGGTGCTGCGCGGGCGGGCCGCGGACCATGACGGGGCCGATCGGGTTGGACCCTACCGCCTGCTTCGCAAACTCGACGAGGGAGGGGCAGGAGAGGTGTATCTCGCAGAGCATGATTCCCTGAGGCGGCGATGCGCCCTGAAGCTCGTCCGGACCAGCGACCGTGACGCGGTCGCCCGCTTCGACAGGGAGGTGCAGGCGGCGGCGATGCTCGTGCATCCCAATGCGGTCGCCATCTTCGATTCCGGACATACCGACGACGGCCTTCCGTACTGCGTCATGGAGTATCTCCCCGGCCTCAGTGTTGCTGACCTCGTGCACGAGTCCGGGCCGATCCCAGCACCCAGGGCGGTCTTCCTCGGCCGCCAGGTGTGCGGCGCCCTTGCCGAGGCCCACCGCCTTGGGCTCATTCATCGCGACCTGAGCCCCTCGAACGTCTTCGTATCGGTTCTCGGAGGACGCTGCGACGTGGCGAAGGTGCTCGATTTCGGAGCCGTCGGGGGGCCTGCGGCGGCCGCGGAACACGACCCGGCGGCCGACGGCGGCATCGCGGGGACACCGGAGTACGTTGCCCCCGAGCAGGCCGTCGCCGGCCGCAGCATCGACGCCAGAGCCGATATCTACGGTCTCGGGGCGTTGCTCTATTTTCTCGTCACGGGTGAGCCGCCGTTCGTACGCGCCACGCCGGCCGACGTGCTGCGGGCCCATCTGTCGGAGCCAGTGAAGCCGCCTAGGGAGCGGCGTGCGGATATCCCGGCCGATGTCGAGGCAGTGATCCTCCGCTGTCTCGCCAAGCGTCCTGAGGATCGCTATGCCGATGCCCGGGCGGTGGCCGACGCCCTCGGTGCCTGCGCCTGCGCGGCGGAGTGGGACGACGCCCGTGCGGAAGGCTGGTGGCTCGAGAAGGCAACGGTGGCCGCCGGCGTGTCGTCCGAGATCCCGCCCGCGCACGCCTGACCCCAGGAGATTCGAACGATGGAAATGCAGCGGCTGCTGAAGGCGACCGTCCAGTTCAATGCCAGCGATCTCCACGTGCAGGTGGGAAGCCCGCCGACGGTGCGGGTCGACGGCACGATGGTCGCGATCAATGCCCCGCCGGTGACCGCGGAAGAGCTCCGTGAACTCGTGACGCAGGTCGCAGACGAGACGCAGCTGCGGCGAGTGGAGAGCGAGCGAAGCTGCGACTTCTCCCATTCGATTCCCGACGTCGCCCGGTTCCGCATCAATGTCTTCCACGAGCAGGGCAACCTGTGCCTCGCAGCCCGCTGCATACCGCTGCGAATCAAGACGTTCGCCGAACTCGGACTGCCGGCGGTGCTGCAGGACATCGCCGAGGAGCATCGCGGACTCGTACTGGTGACGGGAACGACGGGAAGCGGCAAGAGCACGACGCTGGCGGCGATGATCGACCACCTCAACCACACCCGGCGTCTGCGGATCGTCACCGTCGAGGATCCGATCGAGTTCGTGCACCATTCGCAGAAAAGCCTCGTCGCCCAGTGCGAGATCGGTCGCGACACGCCGAGCTTTGCGGAGTCGCTGAGACGTGCCCTGCGGCAGGACCCCGACGTGATCCTGGTCGGCGAGTTGCGGGATGCCGAGACGATGCGGATCGCACTGCAGGCCGCCGACACGGGGCACCTCGTGTTCAGCACCGTCCACACGACCAATGCGTCGTTCACGATGCAGCGGCTCGTCGCGATGTTTCCGCCCGAAGAGCGGGAGTTGCTGCAAACGGAACTGGCGACGAACCTCGCGGCGGTCGTCAGCCAACGGCTGGCGGTGGCCAAGCAGAAGGACAAGGGGCGGATCCCCGTGTTGGAGGTGATGCGGAACACGGCGGTGGTGAGCAAGGCGATCCACGAGGGGCGGATCACGAGCCTGCCACAGGCGATCGCCAACCGCGAGAACGGCATGCAGCTGTTCGACCAGCACCTCGCCGACCTCTACAAGTCGGGCCAGATCAGCGGCACCGAGGCCCTCCGCCTCGCGACGAACCCCGAAGCGGTGGCACTGTCGATGCGCGGGATGAGCACGCTCGACACGGCCGGTGGCCTCGTCCACTGAGGCGCCCCACCCCGGCTCTGCCGGCACCCTGCATGACGCCGGTGGTCACGCTGCGGGGCAGCGCCATCCCCGCCATGCGTCCCGTAACCGGTCAGGACGACCGAACGAGGCGAGGGCGGCGGGTCTGTGTCACTGCGCTCCGCGCGTGGCTCCCCTCGACCATCTTCAGCAGCTGATCTGCCAGGGTGCTCAGTTCCTTGGCCTGGGCCGTGATCTCGGCGCTGGCCGCAGCGGTCTCGACCGCGTTGGCGGCGTTGGACTGGGTGACGCCGTTCATCTGGTCGATCGCCCGGGTGAGCTGCGTCACACCCTCGGCCTGCTGGGCGTTGGATGCGGCGACGTTGGCGATCAGCGACGCCGCATCATGGGAGCTCGCGGTGATCCGCTCCAGCAGCGACGCCAGTTCGTCGACGACTCCGACGCCGTTGCGGGTGCTCTCCTTGACGTCGTCGATGAGCTCCGTGGTTTTGCGGGCTGATTCGGCGCAGCGTTGGGCCAGCCGCCTGACCTCTTCGGCCACCACCGCGAATCCGAGACCCGCCGATCCGGCACGGGCGGCTTCCACGGCGGCATTGAGTGCCAGCAGGTTCGTCTGGAAGGCGATTTCCGCGATGAGTTTGACCACGACGGTCGTCTTGTCAGTCGATGCCTCGACGGTCTCCATGGCCCGCGACATGAGCGCCATCGAAGGCTTACTGTCACCGGCGAACCGGGCAGTGGACGTGCTGCGGTCGTTGGCGATCCGGGCGTCGTCCGCGTTACGACGGGTCATGTCGCCGATCACCCCCACCGAGCCGGCGGCATCCCGTAGCGATGCGGCCTGCTGCTGGGCGGCGGCCGCGAGGGATTCGCTGCTGCGGGAAATCTCCGACACGCCCAGGGCGACCTCGTGTGACGCGGCGTCGAGCGTGGCCACGATGCGGCGAAGCGGTCCGGCGATGCTGCGGGTGATCAGCGACACCAGCCCGGCGGCTGCGAGCCAGGCCACAGCGGCGAGCGACAACGCCCAGAGCCGCAGCGAACGGTAATACGCCAGCCGGCTGTCGAGCAGGTCGTCCAGCCACGCGACGCTCTCCCGCCAAAAGACGAAACTGGCGTCTCGCGCCCGTCCTGCCTCGCGCACCAGCGACGCGAGCGCCGCCGCTTCGGCCGGGGCAGGTTGCTCGAGCCGCCCCAGGCTCTCGAGCATGGGGCGTGCGGCGGCCTCGTAGCGGCGGAAGGCCGCCGGCAGGCCCGACTGCAAGCCCGCATTGCTACCGTAGAACTGTGCGTCTTCGACGCTGGTGGTTTCCACGTCGGTGGCGATGCGGGACAGATCCGCGGTGAACTGGGCCGCCATGACGGCAAGTTTCAGCCGGTCGGCCGTGGAAAGTTCGGGCTGTTCGGCGATCGCGTCGAATGCGGCGATCGCCTCGGCGTAGCGACGCTGGGTTTCCGGGAGTGCCAGCAGCGTGACATCCATGAGGTAATAACTGTCGAGATCAGGGTCGAGGATGAGATTCGACGTGTCGCCCGCGTGCTTGATCATCAGGAGCACCTTTTCCAGCAGCGCGGCGTGGGCCGCGGCGAGTTGCTCGGCCGTGAGCGTAGAAGCCTGGGACTTAAGCGATTCCCATTCCTTCTGCACGGCCGCGGCGTCGATCCCGCGGCGGTCCCGCTTGGCCAGGCCTTCCGTCGTGAACTGCAGGTCGGCCGCATGCCGGGCGTCGACTGTTCGCAGGTCGGAGAAGGCGCGGTCGATCTGGGTATGGCTGTCGATGAGGGCAGCTGCGCTGGCGGAATCGCCCCGTGCGGCCCGCCGCGAATCGACCGCATGCTTCGGGATTGTCTCCAGCAGCGTCGCCAAAGGCCGTTGGTATCGGTTGCCGATTTTCTCGAGTTCGGAGAATCGGATGTCCTGATTGATGCCGTTGATGACGAAATACAGCAGGACCGCGATCGGCAACGTGTAGGAAAGGCTGATCAGCAGCAGGCGGCTGAAGATCGAGAGACGTTCGAGGAGACGGGACACGGCTGGACATCCTGGGGCCGGGGATCGACACGACGAATACCCGCGTCGATCCGTTGAAGATGAAACCCCTATCGTACTTCAAAAAAAAGTCCGTGTATGGCGGCCAATCTTCAGGTGCCGCGACCATCGCCCCCCCCTCCCCGATGTTCCTACACGGCGACACCGTTGAACTTTTTGTTCGACGGCAGTTCGCCAGCGACCCCATCGGCCTGGAAGCCGAACGAGATCTCGGCGCCGGCCGCGATCGTGCCGTTCCAGTCGGCGTTCTTGATCACGTAGTGGTTGCCGACACGGCTGACGATCACCGCGTTCCAGATGTTGACAATGTTCGCCTCCATGTCGAACTCCATCGTCCAGCCATTGATCGCCGTCGTGCCGGTGTTTTTGATCTTCATGTCGCCGTTGAACCCGGTCCCCCACCCGGTCGTCTGCGTGTAGGTGGTCACCACCTTCCCGGCGGGCGCGGGAGTCGGAGTGGGCGTGGGGGGCGGAGTCGGAGTCGGCGGTGTCACGGTGTCGTCGTCCGCGATCGTGCCCGCGGCCACCGACTTCGTCAGGGTGGCGTTCGTCGGACTGCTCAAGCCCACGGAAAACGTCTCGCTTGCCTCTGCCGTGGTGTCTCGGGTGACGAGCACCGTCACCAGTTTCTGCGTCTCGCCGGGGGCGAATGTCAGCGTCCCTGAGGCGGAGGCGTAGTCGCTGCCGGCGATCGCGGTGCCATTGGACGTGGCGTATTGCACCGTCACCGGATTGCTGCTGGCGGCCGAGAGCGAGACGGTGAAGGTGGCCGGCGTGGTCGTGATCGAACTGCCCGTCCCCGACACGGCCGGGAACTGGAATTGCACCGCCTTGAGGGGTTCGACCTTGGCCGTATTCACCGTCTTCCAATCGTCGGCCAGAATGCCGCCGGTGTCGCCCGAGTTGGGATTCCATGACCAATAGGTCCAACTGATCCCCTGCTGGCCTGTCGCCAGGTCGATCGATCCGTTGCCGTCGAGATCCCCCTTGAGATAGGTGACCATCTTGGCGTACCAGGCCCGGTCACTGGCCGTGGTGAGATTGCTTCCGAACTCGCCCAACAGAACAGGCGCGGTGCCGGTGCGGGAGAGATAGCCCCAGTTCTTGTCCCACACACCCGGCAGGTTGTCGGGGTAGGTCGGGTCGCTGAAATAGGGCTGTGCGTAGACGCTCGATGGGTAGTCGTGCGCGGAGTAGACGAGCCGGCCAGCCGTGTTCAGCCGCACCGGCGCCGCGCCGGCGTTCGAGAGATTGCCGCCCCACCAGTAACTCCCCGAGGAGGCCGTCTCGATGCCCTCCACGATGACCAGCAGGTTTGGATTGGCGGCGAGCACGGCGTTGCCAGCCCGCTCCGCGGCCAGTCGCCAGTCGTTCACACCACCGTCACCCCAGGTGGCGGGCCCGTGCGGCTCGTTGTGGAGATCGATGCCGATGACGGTCGAGTTGCCCGCATAGCGGGTGGCCAGCATCGTGAGGTTGCTGATCCACTTGGCTTCGGGATATGCGGCTGTGTACCAGAGACCGGAGGCGTTGGCACTGTTGCCCGCCTCGGAGCGGTGGTGGTCGAGAAAGATCTTGAGCCCGATCTGGCCGGCGTAGGCCACGATTGTGTCCATGATCTGCAGGCCGCTCCGCCCCTGAAGGTCGGCGTTCTTCGAGAAGTCGATGCCGTTGGGCGTGCTTCCCGCGTCGAAGAGCTGGTCGGAGTAGGGCAGGCGGATCGTGTTGAAGCCAAGCGACTTCATCTGATCCATCATCTCCTTGTAGCCCCGGGACCAGAGGCCGTGCGGCGCGAAGTTGCTCG
>CAZOMJ010000122.1:0-46776 GCA_964581055.1 uncultured Candidatus Kuenenia sp. | reverse complement strand
CGACGGCCGGCCGTCTGTGGCAGATCTCACCGATGGCAGGCCGCACCATGTCGTCGCAACGTTCGACAGCTTCACTGGCCGTAAGGCGATCTTCATCGACGGCACGCTTCGGTACGAGCACGTCTATCCCGAGGGCACGCTGATCGTGAGCGGCGGCCCGGAGCCCGCCTTTATCGGCAGCCTGAGCGGCCACGAAAACTTCCACGGCGTCATCGACGAACTGGCCCTCTACGACTTCGCCCTCACGGCCAACGAGATCGCCGAGCACCACGAGCGGGCCCACCGCGGTGAGACCTACTTCGGCCCGCGGCCCGCCCGGCCCAACGCGACGCGATGGCAGGCGATCACCCGCGTCACCGAGGGCCAGACGCGGATCTTCAACAGCCGCACCGGCCTCGCCGCCGAATAGCTCGATAAAGAGGGACGGGAGCGGTCCTGTTCAGCACGGGATGTGCTGTCCCCCGTGGCGGCAAGTTTTTAACTTGTCCGTGTCCCCTGTCCCCCGTGGCGGCAAGTTTTTAACTTGTCCGTGTCCCCCTCGCGTATTCCACAAGTTAAAAACTCGTGGCCACGGGTCGAACTCCTTCGGTCTCGTCCTTCTTGCCGAGACAGCCTCAACTCCCCCTCCGCTTTCCTGTCCCCCGTGGCGCAGGAGTGGGACGGGAGCGAATTACCGATGAGTTATCTCGGTTCGTAACGGACTACGTTCTCGGCGTCTTTTGCTGCTGTCCGGTGGAAGCAGTGAGCCGCCTGCAAATTACAATCCGCTCCCGTCCCGGATTTCCCTCAGATCAGGTTCTCGCTCCATCCCGCGCATCGCCTGGGAGAGCGAGAAGCGGGACCATTCGTCATCCTCCTCGTGGCGACGGGAACGCCCCTGCAAGAATTCGACGAAGTCGAGCACTTCGAGTTGCGCCAACTCGGGCAAGAAGTGCACTTGCTGAGCGATCTTTTCGGAAAGAGTCCTGACTGAAACTGCCGGAAGAAAGGAAGCGAGTTCGCCCACAATTATAACCATCGTTCAGGGTCGCTGTGTTTGACGGCCAATAGCCGTCTCCTGGCTGAGGATGGCTGCTTCGGGTGGCCGCCTCACGCCCGCAGGTCCGCGTGAATCCGCGGTGTCGCGCCGCGATGGCCACAGACGAAGGCCGCCAGCCTCGCGGCGTGATCGTGCATCGTCTCGAGCGGCCGGCCGCCAAGCAGGCCCATCACGACCGCAGCGGTGAAGGCATCGCCTGCGCCCACCGTGTCAACGATCGTGCGGGCCTCCGCCGGCCGGGTCGATACCACGCCGTCGGCCACGAGCACGGAGCCCGCCGCCCCGCGGGTGAGTGCCGCCAGCCGTAGGCCGTGCCGTTCGGCGACCTCGCGAACCGCAGACACCGAATCGTCGACCGTCACACCGCAGGCCGCAGCCACCACCGGCAGCTCGTCGTCGTTGAGTTTGAGCACGTTGGCGAGAGCGAGCGACTCGCGGATCAGCTCGGGCGAATAAAAGGCCTGCCGCAGGTTGACGTCGAACACGCGGACAGCCTGCTCGGCGGCCGTAAGAAACCGGCGGATCGTCTGCCGCGACTCCTCCGCCCGTTGGCCTAGCGTGCCGAAGCAGATAGCGCCGGCCCGCGCGGCAAGGTCTCCAAGCGACGGCTCCCATGCGAGATGGTCCCAGGCCGTGTCGGACGCGAAGACATAGCTCGCATCGCCAGCGGGACCGAGCGATACGGTGACCATGCCCGTGGGATGCCGCGGGTCGCGCTGCACATGGCGACAGTTGATTCCATGGGACTCGAGTGCCGCGATCCCCCGCTCGCCGAGCTCGTCGCAGCCGACGCCGCTCACCATGAAGCTCTCCGCCCCCAGGCCCGCGGCGTGGCAGGCGACGTTGCCCGGCGCCCCGCCCCAGACGGCCCCGTCGGGGAAGACGTCCCAGAGCGTTTCGCCGAGCCCGACCACGATGCGAGACGACGGTGCTGGTTGCGTCATGGGGCGGCCATGGTATGCATGGAGAAAGCGACACGGGCTGTCGCAAAAGCATTTCCTGCGGCCGTCTGACGCATTTTGTGCTTTGTCAGAGGCGACATCACGACCGATCGAGAGATCCGTCGGGGAAGTATGACACGGCGACAGCCCACGACAAGGAGCGGGGAGGCACGATGGCTACGCGAGTCGGCAAGGCATCAGCGGCACGACGCGACTGGGCGGCCGAGCAGGAGCGGTTTCTCGCGGAGATCGCCCCAGAGAGCCATTTCCATCGCGCCTTCGACGGACTCGGCGACGTGTTCTTCTTCGCGAAGAACCTCGCCGGCGAGACGCTGTTCTTCAGCCGTGGCATCCTGCCGCACGTCGGGCTGCACGACTACGAGCAGATGCTCGGTGCCACCGACGAGGATCTCACCCCCGGCCCCTTCGCCGCCCACTACCGGGCCGATGACCGGGCGGTGATCGAGTCGAGGAAGCCGCTGATCGGTCACGTCGACCTCTGGTTCGACGAGATCGGATTGCCCGACTGGTACGAGACCAACAAGTATCCGCTCCTCGATCGCAGCGGCCGGGTGATCGGCGTGATGGGCACGCTCCGCGGCTGCCGCGGCGTCGCCCCGCCGGGCGCGGTCGGCAGCCGCCTCGTCCCCGCCCTGTCGCCCCTTCGGGCCGAGCTCACCCGCTTCCCGCCGGTTGCCCGTTTGGCGAAGGACTGCCGCATGTCGACCCGGCAGCTACAGCGGTCGTTTCACGAGGTGTTTGCCTTCAGCCCGCGGACCTACTGGATGAAGTGCCGTATCCGCGCGGCAAGCGAGGCCTTGCGGGCGGGCAACGAACCGATCATCGCGATCTCGCAGCGGCTGGGGTTCTGCGACCAGAGCAATTTCACGCAGCACTTCCGCCGCCATACCGGGCTCACGCCTTCGGCCTACGTCAAGCAGGCCAATGCTCGGCGATCTTCCGCTTCAGGAAGGTGACGCTGCGGACGAGCTGGTCCATCCCCTCGACGCCATCCTCGATGCTGATCCAGCCGCAGAAGCCCTTGCTCTTCAGCTCCGAAAAGATCACGTCGTAGTCGTTGAGCCCTTTGCCGATCTCGCCGTGCCTGAGCCGCTTGGCGTAGCCCACCGCTCCCCCTTCCTCCCGCCGCAGGTCGTCGAGCGTGCCCTCGACGAGCGACCGGTCGCTGGCATGCATCGTCACCACGCGGTGCGACACCCGCCGCAGAAGCTCGAGCGGATCCTCCCCCGCCAGAAAGGTGTTGCTCGGGTCGTAGTTGACGCCGAAGTGCGGATCGTGAATCGCATCGACGAGCTGGCAGAAGACATCCATCTTCTGGGCAAACTCCGGATACTCCCAGAAGTCGTCCTTGTAGTGGTTTTCGATGATCAGCGTGATCCCGCGGGCGGCCGCGTAGGGAAGGCAGGCCGAGATCGACTCGGCCGCCAGCCGCACGCCCTCGTCGATCGAGAGTTCCGGCCGCCGCTGTCCGGAGAGCACCCGGCAGTAGGAGCCGCCAAGCGAGTGGGTCATGTCGATCCACCGCTTCTGCTTGGCGATCTCGCGAGCTCGAAAGGCCGCGTCGGGATGGGTAAAGTCGGGCGAGCAGCACATCATCGGGATCGTCATCCCGTGTGCTTCCACCTCGCGGCGAAACCGCGGCCAGTTGGCCTCGTCGGCCATCTCGAGAAAGCCCGCGTACCATTCGAGACCCTCGACGCCGAGTGGCGCGGCAAGCGTGATCCAATCCGACACGCTCATACCGCCATCCTTGCAGAGCGGCTGCATGAACGCCTTGGGAAACGCGGCCAGACGGGGCCGGTTGGACGGCGACGACATGGAAGTAGAAGGCGACGACGCGGTGGATGCGGTCATGATGCGGGAGGCGGTGGCACGGTGGCGATCGTCTTGGGGGGATTGCGGCCGATGAAGGGATGCTGCTCGAGATCGACCACCTGGCCGCTCATCGGGCCGCACTCGTCGGCGAGCCAATAGACCGCCGCGGCGGCGATCTCCTCCGGCCTGATCAGCCGCCCTGCCGGGCAGAACTCCTTGGGCAGGTAGGCGGGCCAATCGTCGGCGAGCCCGTGGCTCCGCTTGCGGAGGATCTCGTTTTCGGTGAGCACCCAGCCGGGATTGATCTGGTTGACGCGAACGCCCTCCTCGCGGAAGAGCACGTCGCCGAGGTTCCGCGTGAGCGTCATGAGCGCGCCCTTGGAGATGCTGTAGGGGAGCAGGTTCGGCTCGCCCGAGTAGGCGTTGACGCTGCCGATGTTGAGCACGCTGCCCCGCGTGGCGGCGAGGTGCGGCAGGGCCGCCTGGATTAGCCGCAGCGGCGCGAGCGTGTTCACGGCGAGCGTGCGGTTGAACGAGGCCGCGTCGGTGGAGCGGATGTCGCCCGTAGTGATGATCGCCGCGTTGTTGACGACGCCGTCGAGCCTGCCGAACGACGCCATCGCGAGCGACACCAGCCGTTCGGGACAGCCCTCGGCGGTGAGATCCTCGACGTGGCCGATCGCCGTGCCGCTTCCGCCGGCATTGAGATCGGCCACTACTGCCGCCACGAGGTCGGCTTCGAGGCCGTGCACGACCACGCAGGCACCTTCCGCCATGCAGCGGACGGCGATCGCCCGCCCGATGCCGGTGGCACTGCCCGTGACGAGAACGACCTTGCCAGCGAGTCGCATGAAAAACTCTGTCGGGCAGACGTGTGTTGTTCGAGGCTCTGTGCAACCGGAGCCGGAAGGCCGGACGCCTTGCCGGCCCTGAGGCCCGATGATAAACAAACCTGGTTCGGAATGGCACTCCAACCGAGATTCTCCGGCCCGTAAGCGAGTGCCTTCCAGTTCGGCCGGATCCGTTCGGAAGGATGTTGCACGATGAGTACGATAAATCGCTGGCGCGTGACTCGGCGGGACATACTCCGTCTGGTCGCCGCAGGCCTCCCGGCCACGGTGGCAGGCCGTCTGCTCGCGGCCGACCCGGCAGGGAAGACGCTTCCGCCGGTGCGGGCCATCACGCGTGGGCCGCGATACCACTGGCGCGGGTATTACGACAAGCTGCTCTTCGACCCGACCAACCGTTTCGTGCTGGCCAACGAGGTGGATTTCGAGGGGCGATCGCCCACCGCCGACGATGCCATCGGCGTGGGCATGATCGACACGCAGAGCGGCGACGAGTGGACCGAGATAGGCACGAGCCGTGCGTGGAACTGGCAGCAGGGCTGCATGCTGCAGTGGGTGCCCGGAACGGAGGCCGAGGTGGCTTGGAACGACCGTGAGGACGGACGGTTCGTCACGCGTCTGCTCGATGTGGTGACGGGGCGAAGTCGCACGCTTCCACACCCGTTTTACTGCCTGTCGCACGATGGCCGCACCGGCTTCGCGCCGGACTTTCGCCGGCTCAACGACACACGTCCCGGCTACGGCTACGCCGGGGTCGTCGACCCGAACCGGGTCGTGCTCGCCCCCGACAACGCGGGCATCTGGCGGGTCGACGTGCAAACGGGTGCGCAGCAGCTCGTCTTCTCGTTCGCCGATGCCGCAGCGATCCCGTTCGCCGGCCGCCCGGAGGCGGCCTTCGGCGCTGCATCAAAGCACTGGTTCAACCACCTCCTCTGCAATCCTGACGGCACCCGGCTCTTCTTCCTGCACCGCTGGCGGACGGGCGAGGAGAAGGACTTCCGTACCCGGGCGCTCACGATGAACTTCGACGGATCCGGGGTACATGTGCTCGATCCCTGGGGCGACACGTCGCATTTTGTATGGCGGGATCCGACGCACATCTTCGCCTGGGCCTGGCATCCCTCGCACAAGAGCCGCTTCTACCTCTACGAAGACAGAACGGACAACGTGGAAGTCGTCGGTCCGGACGTGATGACCGTGAACGGCCACAACACGTATGTGCCGGACACGGACAGCCAATGGGTGCTCAACGATACGTATCCCGACGCCGACACGCTGCAGCACCCGTATCTCTTTCACATCCCCACGAACCGGCGGGTGCCCCTGGGGCACTTCCCGTCGCCGCCGGCCTACCGCGGCGAGTGGCGGTGCGACACGCACCCGTCCTCGAGCCGCGACGGCCGGAAGGTCGTCTTCGATTCGGCACACCGCGGCGGCCGGCAGGTGTATCTCGTCGACATCGGCGACATCGTCAGCTGAGCCGCCCTCATCGGCGGAATCAAGGCGCCGGCTCACGCAGGCGCGAGCACGCTCTTCACGACGGCCCCTGAATGCATCTTCTCGAAGGCCTCGTGCCACTTCTCCAGCGGCCAGACGCCGCCGATGATGGGGCGGACGTCGAGGGCGGCGCTCGCCAACAGCGCGATCACCCGTTCCCAGATCGGCCAGTTGTGGCTGAAGCTACCCTGCAGCGTGATGTTTTTCTGCACGAGCGGATCGAGCGAGAAGTTGAGCGGCTGCGGGCCCCAGCCCACCTTGCTGATCCAGCCGGCGGGCCGGACGAGGTCGAGCGCGATCCTGAGCGTGGCACTGGCGCCGGCGGCATCGACCACGCCGTCGCAGCCGAGGCCGTCCCGCTCCAGTGCCCAGGGCTTGGCATCGCCGATGATCACCTCGCAGCCGTACTGCTTCGCGATCCCAAGGCGATGGGCGTCGGCAGGGAGGCCGACGATCGCAACCTCCGCGCCGCAGAGCCGGGCCATCGCCGCGCAGAGAATGCCGATCGTGCCGGGCCCAAGCACGACGACCCGGTCGCCCGGCTCGATACGGGCGTTCTTTACCACCGCCGAGTAGGCGACACAGCAGGGCTCAGTGAGGCAGGCCTGCTCGAAGGAAAGATGGTCGGGCACCCGGTGCAGGATCCGCGACGGCACGCGGACGAACCGCGTCATCGCCCCGTTGACGCCATACCCAAATCCTTTCCGTGTGGGATCGAGATTGTAGAGGCCGCGGCGGGTCATCGGATTGTCGTGGCTGATGATCGCGGCGGTCTCGCTGACCACGCGGTCCCCCTCCTTCCATCCCTGCACGTCTGCCCCGACCGCGGTGATCGTGCCGCCGAACTCATGGCCGAGCACCACCGGATAGTTGACCGGCCACGAATGGTCGGCGGTCCATTGGTGCAGATCACTGCCGCAGACGCCGACGTTGGCCACCTCCAGTAGTACGTCGTCGGGGCCGATCGATGGCTGCTCGATCTCACGGATCTCGACCGAACCCTTCTCGGGGGCGAAGTTGACGACGGCGGCTGCTTTCATGTGGGGGAGATCACTTTCTGTTCGTGGACAGCCTTGCAGATCATCCGGAGCGATCCTTCCAGGTCACCATCGGCGGTCTTGAAGGCATCGGCGTCGACCGTCAGGGGCGCACCGAGCACCACCAGCGGAGCCCCATATCCCGGACAGGCAACGGCCTGCTCAAGCGAAAGCCCGCCCACCGCCTGCACCGGCACGCTCACGGCCCGCACCACCTCCCGCAGTTGGTCGAGCGGGCTGGGCATCCGCCGCCCCGAGGCGGCGATACCGCGTCGTTCGTCGTAGCCGATGTGGTGGATGACGTAGTCGCAGCCGAGATCCTCCAGCCACTTCGCGCCTGCCACCATGTCGGGGCAGACCATGTTGTCGCCCATCACCTTGCAGCCGAAGTCGGCCCCGGCCTTCACCACGCATGTGATCGTCTCTTCGTGGGCCCGCGCCATCACGACCACGTGGGTGGCCCCCGCCTTGGCCATCATCTCGGCTTCAAGATAGCCGCCGTCCATCGTCTTGAGGTCCGCCACGATCGGCACGGAGGGAAATGCCTGTCGCAGGGCCCGCACGCCATGGAGCCCCTCGGCGAGGATCAGGGGCGTGCCCGCCTCGAGCCAGTCGACGCCGGCCCGCAGGGCGAGGGCCGCCGTCTCGAGGGCCTCGTCGATATCGGTGAGATCGAGCGAAATCTGCACGATGGGCGTCATGGTGCGGAAAGTCTAGCCGGGCCCTCCGCGGGGCTCTGTAGCCAAAACGACAGCGTCGGCTCCCCGCCGTTTGCCCGCGTCCGGCCCGGTTTCCCGGCCGGATTTGGACGGTTTGACGCTGACGGCTACGATATTGAGGGTCAGTCGATCCAGAAAAACCAGGGCTAGAGTCTGCCCTTCCCTCCAGCCGATCAAAACCATCATGGCAAAAGCAGGTCCCCGCAAAAAACTGCCCAAAGAACTGGCGGTCATCAACGCCGACAACTGCACAGGGTGCGAGTCGTGCTTGGAGGTCTGCCCGGTCGACTGCATTTTGAAGGTGCAGCAATACGACCAGTTCCACAACCTGCAGAGCTGGTGCGAGATCGATATCGAGCGGTGCGTAGGCTGCGAAGTCTGCGTCCACATTCCCGGCAAGAAATCGAATCCCTACGATCTCAAGGTCTGCCCGTGGGACGCCATCGAGATGGTGCCGACCGAGCAGGTGGCCCAGGTCGTGGCCCAGATCGGCGGGCCGCCGGAATACGTGGAACGGAACTGGGATCGGCTCGTGGGCACGGCCCAGCATCTGGCCGAACTCAAGTGCGCCACCGGCTGACGTGTGACGTTCTCCCCATTTCTTGATCCATCCGGGATGTTAGGTTTTTGAACCTTGGCATCACCAGAAAGGGTGGGTTTTTCGTATGGGAAAGACGCATTTCCTCAAAGAGAAGATTGCGTTCGCGCTACGGTAGGCTGAGTCGGGCACTTCGGTGGCCGAGATCATTCGCAAGCTCGGGATCAGTGAGCAGACTTCCTAACGATGGAAGAAGCGGTTCGCAGGGCTTGGCATAGCCGAACTGCGACGGCTTCGAATCATTGAGGAGGAGAACCGGAAGCTTAAGCAACTGGTGGATGGCTTGTGAACAAGAAGCTCGCATATCGCTAGTCGATAACCATAGCCGTGAGAGCCTGGCCATCGTGGTCGGTCAGCGATTGCCCGGAGACGGTGCTGTGCGGGTCTTGGAGGGAGTGGCTTCACAGCGTGGCAGGCCGCAGACGACTCGAGCCGACCACGGACCGAAGTTCATCTCCAGGAGCTTGGGTCTATGGGCCTGGCCTCCTTTAATGGCGTGAAGCTCGACTTCAGCAGGCCAGGAACGCCGACTGATAATGCGTCCATCGAGTCGTTCCATGGTCGGCTTCGTGTCGAGTGCTTGAACCAGCATTGGTTCTTGTCGCTCGATGAAGCACGAGCCGTGACAGAAGCTTGAAGCAACGATTACAATCGCGTTCGTCCGCATGGTGCTCTGGGCAACCGAACACCGTCGGAGTTCACGCGGCCGGTAGATGGGCATGCCCACCTACCGGCCCTGCATGGCTAACAACCCGGCTGGTACCACGCCGGGGGCATTCTACCTATGATCGCTTTTGATCATGCGGATCCATAGGACGACGACAAGGGCCCGATGCAGAATGTTATTTTGTTGCCTGAGATGGCCATCCCATCACTCCGTGCAGGGGCGACTCCGCGAGCGGTGCGATGAATCCGAGGAGATTGCTAGCGATCACATGATTCCTGCTGCCTAACTTATTCCATTGCGATTTTTTACATTTACCCAGGCCTTCGCGGGTTCATACTATTTTGACTTTTGCGGACCATCCCTTTCCGGCCTGCAAAAAGGAGCATAAACATGTCCGTTTCCGACTTAGGCTGGAAAACCAGCAACGAATGGCACGTATATCCCTTCAACTTTACCGGCGCGCCGGATATTGTCGTTGGTGAAATCAATACCCTGCAAGACGTGCTACTGAAGACCTCTATGGCGACTAACGGACATATACAATATCTCTGGAAAGACCGCCCTCAAGAAGCGGATGCAACCAATAACCAGACCGAGCACATTGCAGGCAATGGGATAATACTCAATATTTCCAGCAATAATTCCGGGCACGCTCTGTCAGAGATAATGTCTTTCTTGAACTACTTCCTCAATTGCGAACAAACGTTCGACTGGCTTGCAGTGTCCTCTGCATTCGCCGAACATAACAAATTTATGTTCGGCCTACTTTGCCAGTTCGTCCCTCGGGCGAAAATAAGGCCATTAAAAACCCACACAATATACACATTCGACAGAATTACATTACGAAGAAATCGGTGGTTTAATGCCGTCAAAGATTGGCGCTCGATACAGTACACAAAGACAGACAACCTTGTTCATCTTGCATCATTAAACTTCCTGCTGGACAAATACCAAGACACGCCTCAAATTGTAGTGGATTTTTCCAAAAGACTTTATTCAGAAGAATCGCATAAGTATAAGTTGAAAAACAAAGTCATGTTGATGAAGACAACAGAAAATCCTCTATCTGTGACGAGCAACCGCGCCATGTATCTCTCGCATTCCGCCAAGGACATTGCGGCAAAGGCGGGATTTCATATTTTAGATTTTAACAAAGTAGCTGATATCGAAGAGTATATCTGTGTCCTCCACCACGCAGACGTTGTAGTATTTTCTTACGGAGCGACCGCGTGCACAAATAGATTCTTTCTGAAAGAGACGTGCACTGTGGTCGTGCTCGCCAATTCGAGCTACAAAGCCGAGTATAATTTTCAAGCAAGAGAAGACCTCTGGCATCCTTTGCATTCGCACACATTTCCTGTCAAACGCCAGATCATTTGGCTCGATTTCCCCGACGTGATTACGGAAACCGATATGGAGCAACTCCTGCAACTGGTTGATGGTCCTCTGACTGAGACAGTCCGTTGAAAGCGGGCACGCTCAGATATGACTCGTAATCTCCTTGAGCGGTTCGCGCGGTTGTCCGCACGGACTCACGTGACAAGCCTCGCTTACACGACACTTCCCGGATTGTCTGGGCGAAACTGATGACGCGGATGGAGGAGGAGTTTCCGCTGGAGTGTCCGGGGTGCGGCGGCGACATCCGGCGCATAGCGTTCCACCCAAGCCGGGGCCGATCCGGAAGTTCCAGGGGCCCCAACACGCCTAACGCTTGCGGAAGTGGTGTTGGCCGTCCTAGCCTTTCTCTTTTTTCCTCGCGTGCTGGTTTGACGGGCTGAGTGCCGCTCGCTACAACGTGACAAAT
Organism: uncultured Candidatus Kuenenia sp.; assembly: GCA_964581055.1. Classification (GTDB taxonomy): domain Bacteria; phylum Planctomycetota; class Planctomycetia; order Pirellulales; family UBA1268; genus CAMCQY01. Next base: position 35,790 of record CAZOMJ010000122.1, on the reverse strand, counting down.
GTTCACGTTCAAAGCCTTGGCGTCTCGCTCCATGCCGTCTCATTCGTCTTCTCATTCCATGCCGCCTGACGATCTGCCGCCCGACCTTCTTGGCCATGTTCGCCTCGCCTGCGTGCCGGGCATTGGCTCCCGTCTCCGACGGCTCTTGCTCGACCGGTTCGGCACGCCCGAGGGCGTGTTCGCGGCCAGCCCGGCCGAGATCGCCTCCGTCGGCAGGATCAGCCGCAAGCTTGCGGAGTCGCTGCCCACACTTGCCAACGATTCGACCGCCGACGAAGTCATCGCCCTGTGCAGGAAGCGGTCGGTCGACATCCTCCTGGAGGGTAACGCCGGATATCCCGCGCTCCTGTCACGAATCGACGACCCGCCGGGGCTGCTGTTCGTCCGAGGCACGCTTCTGCCGCAAGACTCGCTCTCGGTGGCTATCGTCGGCGCTCGGCACGCTACCGCCTATGGCCTTAAGGTCGCCGAACAGCTCGGCGCCAGCCTCGCCCGCGCCGGCTACACGGTCGTGAGCGGCCTGGCCCGGGGGATCGACGCCGCCGCCCATCGGGGCGCGATGCAGGCAGGCGGGCGGACGATCGCCGTGCTCGGCAGCGGCGTGCTCAACGTCTATCCGCCGGAACATGCCGACTTGGCACACGAGGTCATCGAAGCGGGGGCATTGATCAGCGAACTGCCCCCACTGACAGACCCCAACGCGGGCACGTTTCCGCAGCGGAACCGGATCGTGTCGGGGCTGTCGCTGGGTGTGGTGGTGGTGCAGGCCGCGGAGCGATCGGGGGCCCTGATCACGGCGCGGCTTGCGACAGAACAGGGACGGGAAGTCTTCGCGGTCCCCGGGGCGATCGACTGCCGTATGTCGAAGGGCAGTCACCAGCTGATCCGTGACGGCGCGAAGCTCGTCGCAAGCGTGGACGACATCCTTGAGGAGTTCGGACCGCTCTTCGAGACGGCAACCACGGCCGACGGGCGGGCGGTTACCAGCGCCGCGGAACTGCAGCTGGGCGACATCGAACGCAGGGTGCTGGATGCCTGTGATTCCCTGGCCGCGGGCGGCTCGAAGCCGGTGGCCATCGACGACATCGTCGACACGAGCGGTCTGGCCGCCTCCCAGGTGCTCGCCACGGTCGGAGTGCTCGAAATGCGGCGGCTGATCCGGCGGCTGCCGGGCAACCAGATCGCCAGGGCGTAACGCCCACGACACCGCAACTCCCGCGAAACATTCCCCTCACCAGGCCGTTGAAGGCAGGTCGGGGCATGTTCGCGATAGAAGGAGTTTGCCATGAACCGCTCACGAAAGAGCATGCAGCACCGCCGTTTGCCTGCGGCGATCGAACAGCTCGAGTCGCGGTCGATGATGTCGGTCAACCCGCTCGGCGCTCCGCCGGCCTCCCTGCTGCCGCCCGCAGCGATCGACGGCACCGGCAACAGCGTCGCCCATCCCACCTGGGGCAGCACCGGCCAGGATCTCCTGCGGCTCTCGCCGGCCGCCTATGGCGACGGTATCTCGACCCCCTCGGGGGCCGATCGCCCAGGTGCCCGCCTGGTGAGCAACCTGCTCGCGGCCAGTCCGGAAGGCGGCGTGACCAACGACCGCGACTTCACGGCGTTCGTCTATGCATGGGGCCAGTTCCTCGACCACGACCTCGGCCTCACCGACACGGCCACGCCGCGGGAGCGGCTGCCAATCGCCGTGCCAACGGGCGATCCATCGTTCGACCCCAGCGGGACCGGCGTCATGACGATCCCGATGTCGCGGTCGGCCTACGATCCCGCCACGGGCACCGCTGCCGGCAACCCGCGGCAGCAGGTCAACTCGATCACGGCCTTCGTCGATGGTTCGCAGGTCTACGGTTCCGACGCCGCCCGGGCCGCGGCCCTTCGCGAATTTGCGGGCGGCCGGCTCCGCACAAGCGCCGGGAACCTGCTCCCCTTCAACACCTCAGGTCTGGCGAATGCCAACGACGCCCATGTCGTGGCCGACAGCCAGCTCTTCCTCGCCGGCGACGTGCGGGCGAACGAAAATCCCGAACTGATCGCGTTGCAGACGCTCTTCGTCCGCGAGCACAACCGAATCGCAACGCAGGCGGCCGGGAAGAATCCGACATGGACCGACGAGCAGCTCTACCAGCATGCGCGGCGACTCGTGATCGCCGAACTCCAGAAGATCACCTACGATGAGTTCCTGCCGGCGATCCTCGGGACTGGCAGTCGCGCCTCCGCGGACCTGCACGCCTACAAGGGCTACCGCGCCGACGTGAATCCAGGCATCGCCACGGAGTTTTCCACGGCGGCGTTCCGGCTGGGCCACAGCATGCTCGGCGAGGACATTCAGTTCCTCGACAACAACGGCAACCCCGTCCGCGACGACATGCGGCTCAAGGACGCGTTCTTCGATCCACGGCCCGTCTCGCAGGTGGGCATCGAACCGTTGCTCAAATACCTGGCCAGCGACCGGGCCCAGGAGATCGATACGAAGGTGGTCGACGACGTGCGAAATTTTCTCTTCGGGGCCCCCGGGCAGGGCGGCTTCGATCTGGTCTCGCTCAACATCCAGCGTGGCCGGGATCACGGCCTGGCCGACTACAACACCGTCCGGTCCGCCTACGGCCTGGCGAAGGTGACCAGCTTCGCCCAGATCACCTCCGACACGGCCGTGCAGGCCTCGCTCCAGCAGGCGTACGGCAGCATCGACAAGCTCGATCTCTGGGTGGCCGGGCTTGCGGAGAAGCACCTGCCGGGCTCGAGCCTCGGCGAGACATTCACGCGGATCCTCGTCGATCAATTCTCGCGGCTCCGCGACGGCGACCGCTATTGGTATCAAAACGCGTTGCCGGCGCATGCCGTGCGTGAAGTGCAACAGACATCGCTCGTCGACATCATCCGCCGCAACACGCAGCTGACGAACCTGCAGCCCGACGTCTTCTTTTTCCGCACGTCGATCGGTGGCACCATCTTCGCCGATGGCAACCGCGACGGCGTTCGGCAGCGGCAGGAGGGCGCAATGGCGGGCACGACGGTCGCGCTCGTGACCGCCGCCGGCGCCACGGTGGCCACCACGCGGTCCGACGCGCGGGGCGACTACTCCTTCCGGGGCATCGAACTGGGAAGCTTCCGCGTCGTGGTGATGCCGCCCGCGGGGGCCGGCCAACCAGGCGCGGGAGTGAAGAGCCGGGTGGTCGCGATTACCCGCGGCATGGACGTGCGGGACGTGAATGTCGGCCTGCCGCCGAAGCCGGCGACTCCCGCCACCAAGCCGCCGGTCTCACAGCCGCTGCTGCGGTCGCCGCTGGCAGCCGCCTTCGCGAGCATCGCCGCCAGCCAGCCGACCACCCAGGCGCCAACAAAGCCTCGCCGCTAAGACGGTCTCCTTCTCCTCACGGGACGAGAAGCGTAGACTCACTGGCATGGACACAGCTCTTTTCAACCGCGCCGAAACCATCCGGGCCCGACTGCTGCAGCTGCGGGACTCTCTTTGACTGGGAAGGGCGCAAGGCATCCGCGACCCGGCTCGAAGACGCGATGGGTCAGGCCGATTTCTGGAACAACACCGGCAAGGCACAGGCGACCGTCGCCGAGCTGAAAACGCTCAACACGCTGCTCAAGCCGCTCGAGGAGGCACTGGCCGTCGGCCGCGACCTCGAGGCCCTGGAAGAACTGGCCCGCGAGGACATCTCGCTCGAGGGCGAACTCAAGCAGGAGACCGACCGGCTCGAGAAGCTCGTCGACAGCCTGGAACTCGCCTCGCTCCTTTCCGGGCCGCACGATTCGAGCGACGCCCTCGTCTCGATCCACGCCCGGGACGGCGGCACCGACGCCAATGACTGGGCGGAGATGTTGCTGCGGATGTACTCAGCCTGGGCCGGCAAGCACGACTACACGGTCGAACTCCTCGACCGGCAGGACGATGCCGTGGCCGGTATTCAGAGCGCCACGGTCGCCATCCGGGGGCCGTGGGCCTACGGCTACATCAAGGGGGAGATGGGCATCCACCGGCTCGTGCGGATCAGCCCGTTCAACTCCGAAGGTAAGCGACAGACGAGCTTTGCGGCCGTCGATGTCTCCCCCGAGATCGCCGACGACGACACGGAGGTGGAGATCCGCGACGAGGACATCCGTGAGGACGTCTTCCGCGCCAGCGGAGCGGGTGGCCAGCACGTCAACAAGACCTCCAGCGCCATCCGGCTCACCCACTTCCCGACCGGCATCGTCGTGCAGTGCCAGAGCGAGCGGAGCCAGCACAAAAACAGGGCCACGGCGATCAAGATGCTCCGCGCCCGGATCGCCCGCATGCAGGAGGAGAAGCGGGAGGCCGAACAACTGGCCCGGTACAAGCAGCAGCCCAAGACCGGGTTCGGTTCGCAGATCCGCAACTACTTTCTCCACCCCGACCAGCGGGTGAAGGACCAGCGGACGGGGCACTACGTCGGGAACTTCCAGAGCGTGCTCGACGGCAACCTCGACGGCTTCTTCGACGCCTACCTCCGTTGGAAGGCGTCGGGATCGGCCCCGCAGGCCGCTGGCGACGATTCCTGACGCCTCCGCCCTTGCGTCGCCCCGGCCGCGGCTGGACTGTTTCAGGGGCCGGGATTACGATGGATTTGCATGCAGGCGGTTTGAAACCGTGTGCGCACGGTTTCAAACACGGTTTGCCAGAAGGCTACGCAAGGTCATTCAAGGTTATTCATGGCGGAAAAAGAACAGGCTCTCGAAGTGGAAGGGGTCGTCACCCAGGCCCTCGCCAACACGCGATTCCGCGTGCAGATCACCGGCGGCCACATTGTCAACGCACACGTCGCGGGCAAGATGCGGAAAAATTTCATCCGCATCGTGCCGGGCGACAAGGTGAAGGTCGAGCTTTCTCCCTACGACCTCACTAAGGGCCGGATCACGTTCCGCGAACGTTAAGCCATTTGCGAGTGCTTCCTCAGGCCGGTGGGGCTTCGCCAAAATGGGGCCTCTCTCCCGTGGCGGCAAGATTTCATCTTGCCCACTCCGCTTCTCTCCCGTGGCGGCAAGATTTCATCTTGCCCACTCCGCAAGTTGCAAACTTGCGGCCCCTTGAAGACGAACTCGCTGGCTACCGTGGGAGAAGCTCGACCGGGCACTCGCCACGTCTCAGTCCGCCGCTTCGCCGCCTGCTTCCGACTCGGACGCCGGTGGCTCCTCGCGGGTCGTCAAAAACTGCTTCAGATCGCCGAACGTCCGGAGCGGCTCCTTGCCTTCCTTCATCGCCTTGGTGAGCGGCTTGGCAACCTTCTCCGCCTTCGCGACATAGACCCGCGGCCCCTGCTCCCGTTGCGGTGGACCGCCGCGCCCCCGGCGACCGCCGGCTTTCGGTCGATCCGCCCGTGGTGCCGCCGGCGTGGCAACTCCGCCGCCGTCCGACGCCCCGCCGGCAGTGGTCGCTCGCGGCGGCCGGGATGGCCTGCCTTCCGGACGGGATTGGGCGCGACCGCGACCGCGGCCCTGCGAGCGATCATGCTCCTGCCCGTCTGCCTGACCATCCCCCCGTCGCTGTCCACCGTCCTGCCGGGCGGTGCCGGGCTTGATCATCGTGAGAGCGACACGACGACGCCCCTTGTCGATCTCCCGCACCCAGACTCGGACGACTTGGCCGACGCTGACCACGTCGTGAGGGTCGCGAACGTAGTCATTGGAGAGATGGCTGATGTGCACCAGCCCGCTGTCGTGCAGGCCGATGTCGACGAAGGCGCCGAAGTCGACGACGTTGAGCACGGATCCCAACAGTTCCATGCCGGGCTGCAGATCCTCGAGCTTGAGCACGCCTTTTTTGAAAAACGGCTTTGGCAGGTCTTCGCGGGGATCACGTCCGGGTCGGGCCAACTGTTCCACGATGTCAGCCAGGAGCAGCCGCCCGACACCCAACTCGCCGGAGAGCGCCCCGAGATCGAGGGCTGCCGCCCGATCGGCCAGTGCCTCTGCCTGCTGCCGGCCGGCGAGATCCTCGCGCGATCCGCCCAGCCGCTCCAGCACCTTTGTGGCCACCTCGTAGCTCTCGGGATGAATCCAGGTGGCGTCCAGCGGCTCAACCCCGCCGGTGATCTTGAGGAAGCCGACCGCCTGCACGAACGCCGCCTCACCAAAACCGGGCACCTCGAGAAGCTGGCGGCGGGAGGTGAATGGCCCATTCTTGGCCCGCCATTCGTGAAGATTGCGGGCCGTAGTCTGATTGAGGCCCGACACGTAGCGGAGCAGTGCCGGACTCGCCGTATTCACGTCGACGCCCACGTAATTCACGCAGCTCTCGACCACCGCGTCGAGCGACGCGTGCAGATGCCTGGCTTTGACGTCGTGCTGGTAGAGGCCGACACCGATGTTCGCCGGCTCGATCTTCACCAGTTCCGAGAGCGGATCCTGCAGCCGCCGGCCGATCGAGATGGCACCGCGGACCGCGGCCTCGTGGCCGGGCAACTCCTCGCGGGCATAGCCGCTTGTCGAGTAGACGCTCGCCCCGGCCTCGTTGACGATGACATACGCGACATCGAGTTCCTGCAGTCGCCCCGTCACCAGTTCGGCCACGAGCGTCTCGGTTTCACGGCCCGCCGTGCCGTTGCCGATGGCCACGACCGTGCAGGCATGCGTCGTCGCCATTTCGACGATCTTCTCCGCGGCGGCGGCGCGTTTCTCCGCCTTTCCGATGATGTGCAGCACCGCATGCTCGAGGGGATTGCCGCATTCATCGATCACCACGGCCTTGCAACCGCTCTTAAATCCAGGATCCAAAGCCAGCACGCGGCGTCCGGCCACCGGCGGCTGGAGGAGCAGATTGCGGAGGTTCCGGGCAAACACCTCGACGGCGTGTGATTCGCAGTAGTCGGTCATCTCCCGGCGGAGTTCCCGCTCGAGGCTCGGCAGCACGAGCCTGGCGAGCGCGTCGCGGACGCAGCCCTTGAGAAAGTCGGCGTGAGGATGGCCGGCGGGCACCAGCACCTCTTCGGCTGCTGCCTGCATCTCGTCGACCGGCCCGTCGATCCGGACTTTCAAGAGCTTAGCCCGCTCGCCCCGGTTGATTGCCAGCACGCGATGCGGTGGCACCCGTTGCACATGATCCGCGTAGTCGAAGAAGTCGCGAAAATGCTTCTCGTCTTTCGACTGGGCCTTGCCCGGACTCTCCACCCTCTGGCTGGTGAAGCGGGCCTTCCGGTGCAGGATGCCCCGCAACCGCTGCCGCACGTCGACATGCTCGCTGAACTCGTCCGCGATGATGTGTCCGACGCCGAGCAGCACGTCGGCCACGCTCGTCACCTGGGAATCCGGGTCGAGGAAATCGGCCGCCCGCGTGTCGAGATCGGTGGCGGCTGGATCAGCCGCGATGATTTCCCTTGCCAGCGGCTCGAGTCGTCGCTGCCTGGCGATCTCGGCCAGCGAGAGCTTACGGGGCTTGAATGGGAGGTAGAGATCCTCAAGTTGCTTGGGGCTCCCGGCTGCGGCGATCCGGGTCTCCAATTCGGGGGTGAGTTTCCCCTGTCCTTGGATGGTGCGCAGGATGGTCTGCTTCCGATCGGCCAACTGTCGGGCGCGGCCCACGCTTTCGGCGATCAGGCGGATACCGACCTCGTCGAGTCCGCCGGTCTGATCGCGACGGTAGCGGGTGATGAAGGGAACGGTGTTCCCTTCATCGAGCAGGCGCATAGCCGCCTCGACCGCCGCTGCCGGCAACCCGAGCCGCTGGGCGATAGGCCCCAGATCGATGAGCGTCGTGGATCCCATCCAACCGGCAGTTGCAAGTGCACCGGGCACCGCAGACCGCTCAACTCCACATTCCCCTCGCCGTCCCGTGCGTGCACGCACGGATGTCTCAACGAGAATTGCCAACGCCGAAAATCTAGGGGCAATGTGGGGCGGGTGTCAAACTTTGCGGAACGCCCGACCTCGGCCGGCCATGCCCCCAGCCCCCCCAGCCCCCCCGAAATTGCCGTGGAGCCCCTGCCCTTGACGCGGGATCGGGCGTTTTTCTATTCCCCGCCGACCAGCGTTCGACCGCTTCGGGCGTGTGCCCGGGACCAGTTCGAACGCACTTTGGCTGTAGTGGATGTGGCAATTGTGACGATCTCGACGTTTGAGCGTGGTGCGGCAGCGGAAACGCCTGACTGCCAAGACGCCATCGCGCTGCCGGCCCCGGAGATCTGCACACCATGACCCGCTCCCACACCCCGTCCACATCCACCAGCACCGGCGGCCAGGCCGCCTCCACCCGCGAACCCGCTGCCCATGGCTTCCTGCCCGCGGTGCCCCTGCTGGCGCTCGACCGTCAGTATGCCGTGCTCCGCGAGGAGATCCGCGGTGCACTCGACCGCGTCTGTGACTCCGGGAAGTTCGTGCTCGGTCCCGACGTCCACGCCCTCGAGGCGGACCTCGCGCGGTCGCTCGGCGTGCCGCACGTGATCTCGTGCGCCTCCGGCAGCGATGCGCTGCTGCTGGCGCTCATGGCCCTCGACATCAAACCGGGCGACGAGGTGATCCTGCCCAGCTACACCTTCTTCGCCACCGCCAGCGCCGTCACGCGGCTGGGCGCGGTGCCGATCTTCGCCGACATCGATCCGATCACCTACCTGGTCGACCCCGCCGACGTGCAGAAAAAGATCAGCAAGCGGACGAAGGCCATCGTCCCCGTCCATCTCTTCGGCCGCACGGCGGACATGGACGCGCTGCTGCCGATCGCCACGTCCGCAGGTCTGCCGCTGGTCGAGGATGCCGCCCAGTCGATCCTCTCGACATGGCACGGACGCTGCTCCGGCGCGATTGGCGATATCGGCTGCTTCAGCTTCTATCCCACGAAGAACCTCGGCGGCATCGGTGACGGCGGGTTCCTCACGACCACCCGCGACGACGTCGCGGCGCGGCTCAAGCTCCTCCGGGTGCACGGCATGGAACCGCGTTACTACCATCAGGTCGTCGGCATCAACAGCCGTCTCGACTCGCTGCAGGCGGCGGTGCTCCGCGTGAAGCTCCCACATCTCGACGCCTGGACCACCGCGCGGCAGGTCAACGCAGCCCGCTACCAGGCACTCTTTGCGGAGTACGATCTGGCCGGCCACGTGGCTGTGCCCGGAGACGAGCCCCGCGGCCGCCATGTCTGGAACCAGTTTGTGATCCGTGCATCGGGCGGCCACCGCGATGCTCTGCGTGCCCATTTGGGAAAGTGCGGTATCGGCACCGAGATCTACTATCCCGTGCCCCTCCATCTGCAGCAGTGCTTTGAATACCTCGGCTGGCAGAAGGGGGACCTTCCCGAGACCGAACTGGCCGCCAACGAGACGCTGGCCCTGCCAATCTTCCCGGAACTCACCGAGGAGGAGCAGCAGACGGTGGTCGGCCGGATCGCCGAGTTCTTCCAGGCTCCGCAGGTCGAGCGGAAGACCGACGGCATCAGCCGCCTCCACCAGCCGGACGCGGTCGTCGAAGAGCCGCACTTCGTACGTCGCATGAACGCCGTCGGCCGTGCCGACGACGTCCGGTGCTGACGCCAAACGAACCATCGGCATCCTGCCGATGTTCGCTTGGCGGGCCTCCGCCCGCTGGTGCTAACCCGGGCCTGCGGCCCTCGAGCGCAGTCATGCGGCCTGCAGTATCCGTGAGGGGCTGCCCATGTCCCGAGAGCCGGCGTTGCTGACCAGCGCAGGCAGGATGCCGGAGCGCAGTCAGCATCGAGTGAGCGACAGCCCGGAGGGCGAAAACGAACGTCCGGCGACAGGGCATGGGCAGCCCCGAACCGCCAGACGCTACTTGGCTTTCACACGCGGCTTCGGGCGGCAGATGATGAACGTGCCCAGGCCGATCAACAAGGCAATCAGCACGTAGGAAAGCAGGTATTTCGGCATCGGAGCGGACCTTTTTCCGGCCAGGGTTCCGACAGGGTAAGATTCTCCCCTGTCATACAGAGGAGAATCTACCGCCCATGGCCCAGAAAACGAAACGCGACCCGAAGGCCGGCGGCACCGCCGCGGTCAAATTGCCGCCCGTCGACGTTAAAACCCGCGGGCTGATCGTCGATCTGGCCGACGAGGTCGCATCGGCCGCCGAAAAACGCCGCGACCCCCACCTCGAAATTCCCACCCGCAGCCTCTCGAACGTCCGCTTCAACAAGTCGCGGAAGATCATCGAGATGGGGGGCCAGACCAATCGCCGGCAACTCTTCAACCTCTCGCAGGCCAAGAGCTACATGCAAACGCTGCTCGTGGCCACCGGCTGCAAGCAACTCATCGAACAGCAGAAGACGACCAGCATCCGAGGCCTTTACTACCTGCTCAAGCACACGATCGAGGGCACCCGCGAGGAGACCTTCGCCACGCAGGAGGAGTGCGACCCGATCATCGAGGATCTCGAGGTCACGCTCGAGAGCCTGCGTGAGGAACTGCACGTCTACGCCAGCAACCGCGGCGGCATGGTCGGGCCGATCACGCTCATCGACTCCGGCGACGAGATCGACTGCTCCCGCATGGGCTCCGGCGGCTACAGCATCCCGTCGATCGTCGAGGCCGATATCGTCAAGTTCAAGTCGTGCGACGCCAAGTTCATTCTCCATGTCGAAAAAGACACGGTCTGGCGGCGGTTCAATGAGGACAAGTTCTGGAGGAAGCACAACTGCCTGCTCACGCACGGCGGTGGCCAACCGCCCCGCGGTGTGCGGCGGATGCTCTACCGGCTCCACCACGAACTGAAGCTCCCTGTCTATTGCCTGCTCGACAACGACCCCTGGGGCTACTACATCTACTCGGTGCTCAAGCAGGGTTCGATCAACCTCGCCTACGAATCGAAGCGGATGGCCATTCCCGAGGCGAAGTTCCTGGGCATCAGGTCCCGCGACTACGACCGCTGCAAACTCAGCCAGAGCGTGCAGATTGCCCTCAACGACACCGACATCAAGCGGGCGAAGCAGATCGCCGCCTACCCGTGGTTCGCGGAGAAGAAGGGCTGGCAGAAGGAAATCGAGACGATGCTGAAGAACGGCTTCAAACTTGAGGTCGAGTCGCTCATCTCCAAGGACATCAGCTACGTCACCGACGTCTACACGCCGGAGCGGCTCGAGGAACGCGACTGGCTCGACTGACTTCAAGCGACGGCTTACACCGTTCGGCGTCGCTACGCGCCCCCTACGAATCAAAGCCTTTCGCTCCAGCCCCAACACCGATACCACAACCAAATCAAATGCCGCTGACAGTTCTCGTTCTATCAATCATTGCTCTCTGCATCAGCGCCACATCGGCCGCTTGCTATTTTCGCACCGGAACCGACGCACACGAAGCCAAACCGATGATGGGTCGTCTTTGGTCTATCTCGCGGAGACTCTTTGGGGTTCCCGTTCTCTTTTTAGGACTCTGCCATTTTCCGGCATTCGCCATGCGCTTTCTTACCGGCCCCGAGCGACCACACTTCGGCGATGTAGTGCTTATCGTGATCAACTTGCTTGCCATGAGCATATTCCTCTACGTGGGCTTTTGTTGGCTTCTTGGCCGGGTTGCACGCTTTTCCTTGCCGCCTCGCATGACCTGAGCCCCTTAAACGGCAACACTTCCAGAGAGAGATCTGGGGTTATGGAACTCGAAATCATCCGTGAGGGGCAGCCCCGAACCGTCTCGCGTCACTCCCGCCGCCGCGAGTCAAACACGATCGTCACCGGCCCGTCGTTCACGAGGTGCACCTGCATATCGGCCGCAAACACGCCGCGGGCCGGGGGCCGGCCGATCTGCTGCTCGACCACAGCCAGAAAGTGCTCGTAGAGAGGGACCGCTTCGGGTGGCCTCGCCGCCCGCACGAAGCTCGGGCGGTTCCCCTTCCGTGTGTCGGCCAGCAGCGTGAACTGGCTGACGACGAGCACGCCGCCGTCGATCTCGCGCACGCTGAGATTCATCTTGCCGTCGGTGTCGGCGAAGATCCGCATCTGCGCAATCTTTCCAGCCAGCCACTCGGCGTCGGCCGCTGAATCGCCAACCTCGACGCCCACGAGCACGAGCAGACCTCGCCCGATCCGACCGACGGTGTCGCCGCCAATCGTGACGCTCGCCTCGGTCACTCGCTGCACGACGGATCGCATGGATCGACAGCCTGCCAGACCGCCAGAGGGACGGCCCTTGTCGGCGACGTCACGCCTCCTCGCGGAGAAGTTGCGGCGGATCCTCGAGCTCCTCGAGTTCCGGCGGCAATTGCAGCTGCCGCATCGTCTCGTCGGTCCGCCGCATCCCCTCGGCCACTTCGTCCACCCGCTGCGCGATGTCGCTCATGTCCCGCTTGGCCACCGACCCCTCGGCCAGCGCCGCGATCTTCGACTCGAGCCGCTCGATCTCCGCAGCGACAACGTCGAGCTTGCGCTTCGCGTCGTGGATATTCTCCAGACGCTCCCGGCTCGTTTTCAGGTGATCCTCGAGCGTGACCCGCATCTGCGCCGACTCGCCGCCGGCCGCGAGCCGTGCCAGCCGCTTCTCGAGGTCGGCTATCCGCGTGCTGATCGCGCCATCGTCGGTATGGTCGATGAACTCGGAGAGGGTCGCCGCCCCCCAGATCATCCGCAGATAGCCCCACAGCAGCCGGTCGAGCGACTCGAGCGAACCGCGATCTGGACCAGCCGCGTCGGGCCCTCGCATGTTGCCCCCCAGTTCCACGAGCTTGAGGCAATGCTCACGGAGGCGGTCGAAGCGGGCCAGCAGTGGCGGCGGCAGCTTCTTGCGAATCCGTTCGTACGACTCTCTGGAGACGGCCGCCTCCGCGGCCCGGCGGGCCTTGGCGTCCTGCGCGTCGACGGCGCTGCGGAAGCGGTCGTTTGTCAGCATGCTGGCGAGGTAGTAGACCTCCGCGGCCGCCACCAGCGGCAGCACCACGCCCGGAAACCCGCTGATGAAGGCGGCGGCCACTCCCGCTCCGAAGAAGAGCAGGTTCCACCGCGTCGCAAACGCCGTCCGGAGATAGTTCATACAGGTTGACCCGCGCCAGGCATCTTGTTCACTGTGCACCACCGTTGCGGTGATGCGCGGCCGCCTCGATCTGCTCCATCTGCTCCTGCAGTGCGCGCACCTGCTCGTGAAACCAGGGCTCCGACTGCGTCTGGCGGGCTGGTGCCGACGCAGCCGGCATGCGGATGTCGCCCGCGATCCTGCCGGGAGTCGTGGCCATCACGAAGACCCTGTCACCGAGATAGACGGCTTCCTCCACCGAGTGCGTCACGAACAACACCGTCGCCTGCACTTCGCGCCACAGTTTCACGAGCAGGTCCTGCATGTCGAGCCGCGTGGCGGGATCGAGGGCGCCGAATGGTTCGTCCATGAGGATGATCCGCGGCCTGAGAATGAGCGTGCGGGCGATCGCCACCCGCTGCCGCATCCCGCCCGAGAGTTCATGGGGATATTTTCTCGCATCGCGGACGGGGTCGAGCCCGACCCGTTCGATCCACTCACGGCCCTCCACTTCCCGCGTCCGCCGCGGAATGCCCCTGCATTCGAGCCCGAAGACGACGTTGTCGAGCACTGTGCGGTTGTCGAAGCTCGTGTAATCCTGGAACACCATGCCACGATCGGCCCCCGGCCCCACGACCTCCCGGCCAAGCACCGCGACCGTGCCCTTCGTCGGCGGGTGCTGCGGTTCGAGGCCCGCCACGAGCCTGAGCACCGTGCTCTTGCCGCAGCCGCTGGGACCGAGAAACGATGAGATTTCTCCATGATCGGGCAGGTCCGGGATCGTGAAGCTGACGTCCGCCAGCGCCGTGTATTCCCGCGACGTGCCCATGCCGTAGGTCTTCGTCACCCCTCGGAAGTCGACCGCGGCAGGCCTGTCGGCTCGCGTCTCGGCGCTCATGCGGCCGTCTCCCCTGGGTTGGGAAACCCGTGCAGCAGTCCGCGGCAGAACCGCGGCAGCAGCCCCCGCCCGCCATAGCGGTGCGGAAAGAGGTCGCACTGCAGCCACCACAGGGCCCGGTCGATCGCATAGGCCACCATCGGGATCACGAACAGCACGATCAGGATCGGCTCCCGCTCGCCCCGTCGCTGCGACATGTTGATCAGGTCGCCGAGACCCCCGGAATCGCTGCCGAATTTCACGAGTTCCGCCAGCATCACGTACCCGAAGGCGAGGCCGAAGAGCAGGCGAAGCGAATTGAAGATGGCCGGCGCCGCCAGCGGCACGAGCACCTTGAGGATGATCTGCAGCCGCGAGGCTCCGAGCGTGAGCGCCGTGTCGACATATCGCTGTGGCACCTCGAGCACGGCGGCGGTCGTGTCGCTGACCACGAAGGCGACGCTGGCGATGAAGAGAAACATCACCTTCTGAAATTCGCCGATGCCGAACAGGAAGAACGTCAGCGGGATGAGCGCCGCCACCGGGATGTTGCGGCCGAAGACGGTCAGGGGCGCCAGAAAGGCCCGCACTGCCGGAAAGCAGGCGGCGAGCACGCCCAGGGGCACGCCGACCACCGCGGTCAGGCCGAAGCCGAGGCAGACCCGCGCGAGCGTGCGGACCGTGTTGGCGACGAGTTTCCGTTCGCCAAACACCCGCGGCAGTTCGCGAAGCGTCTCCGCCGGGCTCGGCAGCATGGCGGGGCTGATCCATCGGGCCTCAGCCTCGCCCGCCGTGGCGATGAACCAGGCCGCCAGCACGCAGGCCACGCAGGTAACGCCCCAGAGGAACGCCGTGATCGCGGCCGCCTCGCCCCGCAGCGGCCGGGCCGGCGAGTGTGCGGAGGCCGCCCCCGGCCCCGAATCCTCGTGCCCGTTCATTCCCTCTCCGCCGAGTAGACCTTGATCTCCACGCGCCGGTTCTTCGCGTGGTCGTCGGGATGCTCTGGATCGGCCGGCCGGTCCCAGCCGATCCCGTCGACCGCGAATCGGTTCTGGTCGAACTCGAACTTCTTCACGAGCGCCGCCTTCACCGAGCCCGCCCGCTCGCGCGACAGTTCCTTCACCATCGATGCCGGCACCGATCCCTTCATCGAGCCGTCGGTGTGTCCCTCGATCACGATCCGCGCGTTGCCGAACTGCTTGGCAAGCGTGCCCACCTCGTCGAGCACAAGATCGACGGTCGGATCATACGGCTCCTCGACCTCCCGCCCGTCGATCCGCCGCACGATGCGCTTGCGGAGATCCCAGCTGTTCGGAAAGAAGTGGATCACCACCGTGTTGGTGAGGATCTCCTCATTTTCGGCCCTGATCTGCGAGAGCGTCTTCGGGGCCAGCGGCTTCGCATATTCGTCCTTCGACTCCGCATACTTCGGCTCGCTGCCCAGTTTCTGGATCACCGAGAAGTCCATCACCTGGTCGAACGGCACGGGCGGATTCGAGATCGCGCCCACACGGCGATAGAGGTAGTAGGCCTGCTTCCAGATCCGCTCGAAGTTCGCCGGGTTGTTGCGATTGATGAAGAATTGGTAGTTCTCCGCCCAGTTGGTGCTGTGGGCGTCGCCAAGCATGGAGAGCGTGTCGGTGGCGGGGATGTTGTAGCCGGCCGACATCAGTTCGGCGGCCTTTGCCCGGGACGACTCGGTCTTGAGCGACTCCATCGCGTCGAAGATGCCCCGTACGATCGCCTCGATCTTGTCGGGATGATCCTTCGCGAAGTCGGCCCGCGCGAACCAGACGTCGGCAATCAGCCGGTTGGCCGTCTGGGTGGTGACGAGCATGCGGTTGCCCTTGGCCTTCTCCAGGTTGTAGATATCGGGCGCCCACGACACGCAGCCGGCGAGATCCTTCTGCGCGTTGAAGGCCGCAGCCGCCTGGAAAGCGTCCTCGGTGTAGACCATGTCGATGTCACCAGGCTGCAGACCGCCGGCCACGAGCATGTTGAGGGCGAAGAACTGGCTGGGTGAATTCTGGGCCAGGGCCAGTTTCTTGCCCGCCAGATCGCGGACCGTCTTGATTCCCTCGCGGACCACGATGCCGTCGCCGCCGTTGGAGAAGTCGACCTGCTGGAACACCCGCGGCATCACGCGGGAGTCCTTCGGCGCACCGGTGCGGTCGACGAGCCCCTCCAAAAACAGCGGGATCATGTCGAGCGTGGCCCAGCCGATGTGCACCTCGCCCGCGGCATAGGCGTCACGCATCGTGACGGGATTGTCGATGAGCACCAGTTCGATCTTGAACGGCTTGCCGCCCGGCGCCTGCCAGACCTTGCCCGCCTTGAAGCCGTTGTTGGCGAGAATGATCGGGCTCCAGCCGGCCCAGACATTCAGCGCGAAGCGGACGGTGTCGTTCTCGAGCGGCTTGTAGGCACTCGTGCCCTTGACCGGCGGCAGTTTCTCCGCCGGCTTGAACGCGTACTCCTTCACCGTGGTCGGCACACTGGCATCACCGGCCTCGAAGAGCACGCCCTCGGCGCCCGGCTCGCCAGTCCCACCGCCGCCCGCCCCGCCGGAAACTCCACCGGGCAACGGCCCGCCCGGCCCCGCCTGCCGCGCTGCGGCATTGCCGCCGCCGGCCGGCCGCCCCAGCCCAAACTGATCGAGCATCCCGGCCCGCCAGGCCGCCAGGCCAACGAGCCCGAGAATCACCGCCCATACCGCGAGCCAGAACGGAGCCTTTGGTTGACTTGCCATTGAAAGCCTCTTGTTCGAGTGGAAACGGAGCATGACCCTCGCGGAGTGGCAGAGGGCGCACTACCCGCGAAACGTCGTCTTCGGCCGCGATTTGCCTGCCATGTAGAAGGCGTTCATGAGGTCGTAGGCCGTCACCTCGCAGAGCAGCCGGGTGACCTTTTCGTGGGCCTCCGGCGAGAGCAGCGGTTCGACCTCCTTCATGAGGGCGACGACGCGGTGCTCCTGCTCCTGGATTTCCTTCGTTTCCACGCGGCCATCGGCCACGACGTCGAGAAACGAATCGAGCTTCCGGGCGTATTCGGCCAGCAGCGGAGCCTCACTCGCCTCGTCGAACCAGGGGGTCTTGCCTGCGGATGCCTTCGTCATGATGGGTATCTCCTCCGGGATGGTCTCGGGTGACTATTGAACGACATTTCCTACGGGTGTGTGCGTGATGCGGTGGATCGAACCTCAGGAGCCGATCACCTCGCGGATCGCCGCGAGCCGTTCCTGCAGGTGGGCCCGGCCACCGGGCTTGCCGACCTGCTCCTTCCAGCGTTCGGGCAGGAACCGCTTCTCGGTGCATTCGAGCACTGCGGCGATCTCCTGCATCTCCTTCTCCAGCCCCTGCGCCGAGGGCATGAAGTCGTCGATCGCGGCCTTCAGGTCTTCCGGGGCTATGGTGTCGGGATTGGGCTGGCCCGCGTCGGCCGCCCGCTCCAAGCCCTTGCGTCTGGCAGCCAGCACGACGCTCTCGATGTCTGCCCCTGAGAGACCGAGCGACAGATCGATCGGGCCGGGCAGGCCCGGAGCCAGTTTCACCCGGCTCTTGCGGGCCATCGCCGTGAACATCGCGTCCATCTCCGCCTGATCGTGTGGATAAAAGAGCGGGATGTGCACCTCGGCACGGCCCTGACGCTTCAGGTCGATCGGCAGGAGATCCGGGCGGCTGGTGAGCAGCATCCAGACGATCTTGCCGCGATATCGCGTGTCGCCCATCTGCCTGGCGATCATGGAAAACACGCGGGCCGATGTGCCGGAGTCGCCGTCCGAGGACCGGTTGCCGAGCGCGGCGTCGGCCTCGTCGATAACCACGACGACCGGCCCGAGCCCGCGGAGCACGTCGAGGGCGTGCTCGAGGTTGCCCTCCGTCTCGCCGACGTACTTGCTGCGGAAATTCTTGAGCACGGCGCAGGGGATGCCGACGCTGCCGGCGTAGCACTCGGCGATGAAACTCTTGCCGGTGCCGACCGGTCCGCAGATCAGGTAGCCCATCGGGGCGCTTTCGAACTGGCCCCGCTTGATCGCGCGGGCGTCGGTTTCGAGCCTGTGCTTGGCCTCGGCGTGGCCGGCGACCGCGTCGAGGGTGAGCCGCGGCTGGATGAACTCGACGAGTCCCTGGCACGACCGTTCGATGAGGTCCTTCTTCTTGGCGGCGAATTCCGGGCCGTCGGGGGCGGTGCCGTCCCGGGCCGACATCGTGATCACCGCCCGCAGGCTCTCGAGCGTGAGCCCGCCGGCGACGGCGGCCGTCCGCTTGACCGCATCCATCTGTCCTGCCGGCATGCCGACGGCGGCCGCCGTGGACACCGCAAACCGCTCCCGCTCCTCGGCATCGGGCAGCGGCACGCCGATCGTCGTCACGGCAGGATTGGTCACGAGCCGTGGATGCATCTCCGAAAGGCTGTCGGTGAGCAGCACGATCGCGACGTTGACGCGTCGCAGCAGCGGATTGGTCGCCCAGCCCAGGATTCGCACCAGCCGACCGGCTCCGGCCCGAGCGCTCGAGGCCGCGTCGCCGGCCGGAGCGAGATACTGCCCATAGTCGAGTACGACCGCGATCCGCTTCCGCTGCTCGGGTGGGTCGATCAGGTTGCGTTCGAGCAGGGCGTCGATCGCTGCGATCGCCTGGTCGGGATCACGGGGCCAGTTGGCGGCGTTGCCGAGCCGTTCGGTGAGCCACTGCGCCATCGTCCGCAGCCGGGCGGCATCGGGTCCGGCGAGCGGCCGCAGCCCCTTCCCGACGTCGTAGGAAAGCACGATGTCCCAGCGGCCGAAGAGTTCGCGGGCAAGAAAATCGGGGGCGGTGCCCCAGCCGGCCGGCGGTTGCAGGTCGGGTGGCCCGAGCGGCACGAGATCACGGACATTGCCATGCACCAGGAAGACGCAACTGGTGCCGGAGAGATACGCATCGCCGAGCCGCTCCGCCCAGGGCGGACACCAAGCTGGCAGCGCCGACGATGGTCCGGCGACCACAGCCGTGCCCAACTGCGGGGAGGCCTGTTGCGGGGAGGCCTGTTGCTCTGCGTTCGGGGCGACAGTCGTCACGTTCGGCGGCTCCTGACCTGAATGGACTCACGCTCATTGACTCTATGCTCGTATCGCTCGATTCGAGCGGCCGCTGCGTCCAGCCCGCTTAGCCCAGCGTCTGTTTGGTCCGCTCGGCGCCGAGTTCCTTGTCGTCGGCCTTCACGCCGGCCGTCTCCGGCGTGACCATCCCCATCTCCACCTCGAATTCGCGGAGCGCCTGGTCGGCCATGTTCTTCTCGACGGCCTGCTCGGCCTTGATCTTGTCCAGCCCATCACCGGAGAGATCGGCCGCCACGCGGACCTTGGCCCTGTTGAGGCCGATCTTGTCTTGGATCACATCCTCGATCTGGCCGAAATCGGTGGTGATGTCGAAGTTGAAGCTGTTGGCCAGTTTGGCGAGTTCGGCCTCGGCACGCGAGAGCTTCAGGTCGGCGTCATACTTCTGGATCTTGGTCTTCAGGTCGCCAAGCTTCTTCGTGGCGTGCTTCACCTTCGTGACGTTGTTGTCGTAGGCGGTCTCATGCAGCTTGAGCTGCGCCTCGTTCTCGGCGAGGTCCTTCTTGGCCTTCTGCAACTCGAGGGCGAACTTGGCCGCCGTCTCCCGCTCGCCAGCCTGCAGGTAGGCCTTGACGCGGGCCTCCAGCGAGGCCACGTGCTCGCGGCAGCCGTTCACCTGACGCAGCACCCGCTCCACCAGGGCGCGATACTGCTCGAGCCCCTCGCGGCCCTCTTTCATCTGGTCGACCGCCTTGTCGTACTCATATTGCAACTGGGCGACCGGGTCGGCCGTCCAGAAGTAGTTGGCGACCTTGTTCATCTGCGCGGCGAGCGCCTTCCAGAGCTTTCCCAGGATCATGTTCGGAATCTCCGCGAACGGGGGCGGGGCAATGTGGCTCGAGGCCGAAACACATGGTTTGATACCGCCCTCGGCGGAGGGAGTCAAACCGCCGGCAGAAACGGCACAATCGGCGAATTCCCGCGCCAGCCCTATGGCCCCCCGACGGCTATCCTTCACGGGATTGGAGGATTACGATACTTCCCGGGTCACTTTGTTGCGGCACGCGGTCAAGCGTGCTGGCTGAGAGAATTGCTCGCACCCACTTTTGCTTTGGGCACGGATCACGCACAGGAGACTCGCATGTCAGCCACCACACGTCGCACCTTTCTGCAGACCGCATCGATGGCAGGGGCCGGCTATTTCGTCGCCGCCGGCGGCCGCCAGGCCTGGAGCCAGTCGGCAGGGGAACAGCTCAACATCGCCTGCATCGGCGTGGGCGGAAAGGGTGGCAGCGACTCCGACAACGCGGCGCTCTTCGGCAACGTGGTCGCGATCTGCGACGTCGATCGCAACACGCTCGAGAAGAAGGGGAACTCGGAGAAGTTCAAGGCCGCGGAGCAGTTCACGGACTACCGCGAACTGCTCGCCAAGCACGGCAAGAACATCGACATCGTCACGATCAGCACGCCCGACCACATGCATGCCCCGGCGACACTCGACGCCATGCGGCTGGGCATCAGCTGCTACACGCAAAAACCGCTGACACGGACGATCTACGAGGCGAGGCTCCTGGCCAAAGTCGCCCAGGAGACCGGCGTCTGCACCCAGATGGGCAACCAGGGCACGGCCCTCGATCCCTCCCGCGAGGCGATCGCGCAACTCCGCTCGGGCGTGCTCGGCACACTCAAGGAGGTCTATGCGTGGTCGAATCGGCCCGTCTGGGCTCAGGGCCCGAACCGCCGCATGAACATGCGGAAATACCAGACGCAGGCGATGTCCGAGGTCGACGGGCAGGAGGATCCGACGACCACCGCCGAGGAGGTGGCGGCGATCGTCCAGGATCTGCTCAAAAGAAAGCAGCAGGAGATCGGCAAGGCGCTCGAGCGGCTCGACTGGAAAAACTGGCTGGGAGTGGCCCCGGCGCGGGAATACTGGCCCGGTCTGTATCACGCGTTCCAGCACCGCGGCTGGTGGGACTTCGGCACGGGGGCGCTTGGCGACATGGCCTGCCACATGCTGACCGTGCCCTTCGCCTCGTGCGGACTCCGCGACCCGGTATCGGTGGTCGCGAAGACCACGGGCCACGATTTCGATAGTTTTCCGGCCAGCTCGATCATCAAGTTCGAATTTCCCGAGACGTCCGAGCGGCCGGCGATTCCGTTCTGGTGGTACGACCGCAAGGGCAACAAGCCTCCGGCGGAATTGTTCTCCACGTGGGGGATCGACAAGGTCTCCGACAGCGGCGTGCTGATCGTGGGCGAGAAGGGCGCCTTCTACTCTTCCGACGACTACTGCGGTAGGTACGAACTGAAGGGCGTCGAGAAGGTGACCGTCGAGTACGAGAAGGCCGAGGATCAGGGAAAGGGCAACGACGTCAACAACATGTTCGAACTGTTCCGCGCGAAGCGGGCTGGCGACCCGAAGATCTGCCAGTCGAATTTCGTCGATCGCGCCGGCCCGCTCACCGAAACCATCCTTCTGGGCAACCTCGCGGTCTGGGCGGCGGCCAAGGGGGGCGCCAACGGCGAGATGGGCGAGTGGGGCGAGAAGGTCGAGTGGGACGCCAAGGATCTGAAGGTCACCAATCTCGCCGACCTCAAGACGCCCCGCGTGGCGGACCTGATCAAACCGACCTATCCGCAGGGATACCGGCTCGACTAGCGAATGCTGCCCCTCCCTTTCGTAGACCGACACGCATCAACGGCCACCCTAGAACCCCGCAGCGCAAGCAAGGGTACTACGGACGGACACCCGACCGGCTTCGCGCTGACGCGGCAGCCTTCTCGAACGCGAAAAGAGGTTGTGATGAAGAATTCCGTGCGACTTGGCCGACTTGCTCGGCTCATGATCCTGCTTATCGCCGCGTGCGCCATGCATGCCGTGGCCAGCCGGCCCGCGGTGGCGCAGCCCGCCGCGGCCGACGTGACGGCGGCGAAAACCCGTCTCGAATCCCTCGGCAAAGATGCAAAATACAAGCTCGACGCCGAGGGGCGGTTGACGGAAATCTCGATCGAGGACGGTGCGGAGATCACCGCCGACGACGCGGCACTCTTCGGCAGGCTCAGCGACCTTCGGGCACTGCGGATCCTCAATTGCCGCGTTCTCAACGACGAGATGGTGGAGCAACTCGCCGGCCTCGAGAACCTCGACACGCTGGCGCTAACCAACAGCTCGATCACCGATGCGGGCGTCGAGAAAATCGTGCAGTCCTTTCCGAATCTGGTCGAACTCGACCTCTCTTCGAACACCAACATGACCGGGGCGGCGATGAAGCAGATCGCCAGTCTCGGAAAACTCCAGCGGCTCACGCTGCTGCAAAACCGGTTTAACGACCTCAACACCCGCCGCCTGTCGAAGCTGCCCGAACTGCGATCCCTCGACCTGCGGGGCAACATGGAAGCCGGAGACATGACGCTGGAGGCGGTCAGCAAGCTGCCACAGCTCACTGCCCTGAAGCACCGGAGCACGGCCGTCACCGACACGGGCATGGCTGCGCTGGCCGAGAGCAAGACGCTCGAATCGCTGCTCATGCAGGACTTCGTGATCACGAACGAGTCCGGGCCGCATCTCGCGAAGCTGTCGAAGCTCTCGTCGCTCGAAGTCTTCCGCTGCCAGGGATTCGGCACCGAGGGGGTCCTGGCGCTCGCGGAGCTGCCGCTCACGCGACTGACCCTCCGCGACCTGCCCGACATCGGCGATCCGGCTCTGGCCGTGCTGGGGAAACTGCCGCAGCTCAAGCGTCTCTATCTCCATGAGCTCGCGAGCGTCGGCGACGAGGGCCTGCGACAGCTCGCCGAGGCGAAAGAACTGGAGGTGCTCGACATCTGGAGCCTGCCGCGGATGACCGACGCGTCGATCGACGTGATCGCCGGTCTGCCCAACCTAAAGGAGCTCTCCATCCGGGAAACCGGTGTCACGGAGGCCTCGGTCGAGAAAATTGCCGCCATGCCGAAGCTGCAGTCGCTCACGTTCAAGAACAACGGTCCGCTCTCGGCGGGGAATGCGGCCAAGCTCACCGCAAAAAAATGGGCCAAGCTCGATCTGGGCAGCGCCGGCAAGTGAGGCGGCGCGCGATCCTGCCAGGCACGGGATGAGCCGGCGTTCGCATTTCCTTTGCGTGCGCTGCGGGCTTTGATAACGCCCCGCTTCCAGACACGCCCCACGCACGGGCCAGAGAATCCGTGCCGCGGCTGCAAGAGGGTGAGACCGCTTCTCCTTCGCGGTGACCTAGGGAGCCTTTCGACCCTGGTTCTGCTTCTCATTCGCCATTGCACCAGCCGCGACCGCTGTCATCGAGCAGCGGGCGACGAATCACACGCTCGTGCTCGGGCATGCTGGGGCCGCAGTTGTTCGCTGGATTCGTGGCGGACGTGAGACGACCTATCGACATGCGGTCATGCAACAGATCGTTGACTCCATCGAGTCACGCCTGTCCCACCAGTTCTGCCTGGAGGAGCTATCCACGCTTGTCAGGCTCTCGCCCAGCCACTGCGGCACAAAGTTCCCGAACACGGAGGGACTGAGCCTCTGTCGGTTCGTCAATCGCCGACGGTTGGCGAAGGCGTTGGTCGTGCTGCGGAACGACGCGACGCCACTGTCGCAAGTAGCGCTCGACCTCGGGTTCTCGTCGCAGAGCCACTTCACGCGGCTGTTTGGCGAACTCACCGGCATGCCGCCCGCAAAGTACCGCAAGCAGTTCGGGCGACCGGTGGGCTGACCTGCGCTCATCCTCACATGGCGTCGTCGATGCCACGGCTTTGCACGCCGCGTGCTCCGCGACGAAAGCGGAAGAGCAACCGGGAGAGAAGAAAGGGTGGCTAACGGGACTCGAACCCGCGACCCCTAGAATCACAATCTAGTGCTCTAACCAACTGAGCTATAGCCACCACCATCAAACCGGCTCGGCATAGTTTAACACACTTTTGCCGCCGTCCACGCCTGCCCGCGGCACGGCCGGGGCGGCCCGCTGGAGCCCCGACTTGGGCCCCCGACCCCGGCCCAGCCACCCCGAATTGACATTCCGTATTTGCGGCCAATTCGATTCAATGCTGGCCCCTCAATCGCCGGAATAGAGACCTCCATCATGCCAAGCCATGCCCCGATCGTCACCAGGAGCCGGTTCTCCGCGGCCCGGGGCTGCGTCAGCGATGTGGCCCGGCTCGCCCAGGAAATTCCGCTGTTCCCGGTCGAACGGATCATGCCGCTCGGCCCGCTCGCGGCGGCCCGTGCCGCCGTTGGAAACACGGTCGCCGCTGGAGCCTCGCGGATCGGCTGGGCGGCAGTCTTTCTCAAGGCCTATGCACTGGTCGCCCGCGAGATGCCCGTGCTCCGCACCTGGCTGGTCCGCGGCGTTGCCGGTTCCCGCCTGGCCACTGCCGCAGAAAGCGTGGCGACGCTCGCTGTGAACCGGATCGAAGATGGAGAGGACCGGCTCTTCTGGGCGCGGCTCGCAGCTCCCGATGCCCGACCGCTTCCCGAGATTCAACAGTTCATCATCGACTGCGCGAAAAAACCGGCGGAAGAAATGTTCAAGCGGCAGCTGGAACTGGAGATGGTGCCGGGGTTCCTGCGGCGGACGATCCTGCGGTGGAACATGAACTCCTTCTCACGGAAGCGGGCCGCGCGGATCGGCACCTTCAGTCTCTCCACGCTCGCCGGCATGGGCGCGACCAACCGCTTCCACCCCACGATCTGCACGACCAGCCTCTCCTACGCGCCGCTCGATGCCGACGGCAACTGCCTGGTGACGCTCATCGCAGACCACCGCGTGCTCGACGGCGCCGTGGTGGCCCGGGCGCTCGCACGGCTGGAAGAGGTGCTCTGCCACGAGATGCTCGCAGAGCTTCGGGGGCTCTCGGCCGTCAGCCCGACGGCGGCTCGCCCGCCAGCCGCCGCCTGATCTCGGCGAGACGCTCGGCGAGATCCCGCTCGAACCCCCGGTCGGTCGGCTCGTAGTAACGCTTTTCGACGCCAAGGTAATCCTGCGCGGCAATCCCATCCGGCGCGTCCTGCGAATACGCGTAGCCCTGGCCGTGGCCGAGCTTCTTGGCACCGGCATAGTGCTTGTCCTGCAGGTGCCGCGGCACCGGGATCACCGCCTGCTCTCGAACATCGCGGCGGGCGGCGCCGATGGCGGTCGTGCAGGCGTTGCTCTTGGGGGCGAGTGCCAGGTAGGTGACCGCCTGCGACAGCGACAACTGGCATTCGGGAAGTCCGACGAACTCCGTCGCCTGCATCGCCGCCACCGCGATCATCAGAGCCCGCGGATCGGCGTTGCCAACGTCCTCGCTGGCCAGGATGACGAGCCGCCTCGCGAGAAACCGCACGTCCTCGCCACCCTCCAGCATCCGCGCCAGCCAATAGAGGCCCGCGTCGGCATCGCTGCCCCGGATGCTCTTGATCAAGGCGCTCGCGCAGTCGTAGTGGGTGTCGCCCGAGTCGTAGACGACGGCCTTCCGCTGCACGCTCTCGCGGGCCAACTCCGCCGTGAAGACGAGCGGCCGCTCTGGGCTCGAGAGCACGCCGATCTCGAGGGCCCCGAGTGCCCGCCGGGCGTCGCCGTCGGAGGTCTCCGCGAGCAGGGCGACCGCTTCCGGCGTGAGATCGATCCGCTCGCTGCCCAGGCCATGCTCGCGGTCGGCGACCGCCCGTCTGAGAACCTCCGTAATGTCGTCCCGAGACAAGGCTTCCAATTCGAAGATGCGGCTGCGGCTGACCAGAGCGCTCGTCAGCGCGAAGAAGGGATTTTGCGTGGTGGCCCCAATGAGCGCGATCACGCCGTTTTCCACGTCGGGCAGGAGGACGTCCTGCTGGGCCTTCGAGTAGCGGTGGATCTCGTCGACGAACAGGCAGGTCTTCTGGCCGTCGTCCTCGAGGCGGCGGCGGGCGGCTTCAAGCACATCCCGCACATCCTTCACGCCGGAAGCCGTGGCGGAGAGTTCCACGAACCGCCGCTTCGTCTCGCGGGCGATGATCTCGGCGAGCGTCGTCTTGCCGACACCGGGCGGCCCGTAGAGGATCACCGAGCCCAAGCGGTCGGCCTCGATGAGCCGTCGCAGGAGCGTGCCTGGCCCCACCACTTTCGCCTGTCCGACATAGTCGGCCAGCCGCCGGGGCCGCATCCGGGCCGCCAGCGGCGCGGCCCGGGCGACGTTGGCGGCCCGAGAGGCAGAGAAGAGATCGGCCATGGAATACCTCGGCCCGCCGGTGACGGAGACGGTGGATCACGGCCTCCGATTGTCGCCGCTGCAGCGATTTCGGGAAACCCACGCAACCAGTCACACGGCTTTCCGCGTCAGCGGCGGACCGAGGGCACGAACATGAGGACGGGCCGCACGGTCCGGGTCATCCGCCACGACACCGTCGCCGGGCCGCCGAAGGCCTCGTTGGCGGCATCGAAGATTCCCGTCCCGGCGGACTTCAATCGCAGCGTGTAGCCGCCGGCGAGATGTGTGCTGCGGATGTTCGTGATCGTATAGGTGATCTGGTCAGAGGTCGTGATCCTCGCTCCCGCCAGCGCCGCGACCGAACGACCGCGGAGGAGCACGAAGTCGTCGAGCGTCACGCCCCGCACAGCGCGGTTGAATGTGACCGCGATCGACGTGACCGCCCGGGCCGTGGTCGCGGCAACCGCACGGAACGTGGCTGTGAGACGCGGCAGCGGCGCGGGCGGCGGCAGCACGGGCGGCACGACCGGCGGCACGTCGGTCAGCGTCGCCCCAAACGCCCCCACAGCGGTCGGCGTCGTTCGCGGTGCCCCCGAAAACGCATAGGCCACCGCGTTGGAAAGCCGGCCCATGGGCGGGGCCGGCCGCGTCGGCGCATCGACCCAGCTGAAATCAGGAATGGCGAGTGCCGCCGGCAACGACACGCCCGCCGCCAACGCAAAGTTGCCGTGGGCGGGATCGGCGAGCACCGGCCGTACGGTGTTGATCACATTGCCGGCCAGCACATCGGCGGCCAGCGTGGGCTGTCCAATGCCGAGCGAGTGGTCGACAGGGCCGTTCCAAATGACGTTCCCCCGGATCTGGAGATTCGTATCGGCGCGGGCCGGCGACGGGATGTTGGAGCCCACTGAAGCCGTCCGTGGATCGGCCACCGCGAACTGCTGCCAGCGGCTCACATACCCGTCGGGGTTGTAGACCACGTTGTCGTAGATGAAGACGTTCTGATTGGGGATCGGCTCCTCGCCCCCCACGACCGCGGTGCCCCAGCCGCCCTGCGCAAGGAAACTGCGGCAGGCCGCCTGGTCACCGTCACAGGACCGCGACCCGAACCCCACCTCGATCACGTGGCTCCGGCTGCCCACGCGGTAGAGCGTGTTGTGGGCCATCACGATATTGTAGCCGCCGTTCACGCCAAACCCGGCCCCCTCGGTGTCGTGGACCACGTTGTTGATGAACTTGATGTCATACGCCTCATAGTGCAGCCAGGGCGAGACCATGAATTCGAAGCCGGTCCCCTGCCCTGCCGTGAAGCCTCCCGTGCCGGCATCGTAAAATTCGTTGCCCGCCACGATCAGCGATGCCGAGCCACCCTTCGCATACATCGCCCAGTCGCCGGCGCGATGAATCCGGCTGCCGACGACGTGGCCGTACTGCACACCCACGAAATCGACGGCGTTGTCCCAGGCGCCGGAGATGTCGCAGTTCTCCACGTAGATGTACTGGCTTTGGTTGACCTTGAGCGTCTCCTGGGGCACGGCGTAGGACGGGATGTCGCCGACGCCCCGGATCGTCGTGCCACGGAGGAGCACGTGGGAACAGCTGTCGAGGTGCAGCACGTCGCCGCCGCCTGCTGAAAGATCGAGGCCGAGCAGATAGAGGTGGCGGCAGTCGTAGACATTCATGTTCGGCAGCCGTGCCGTGCCATCGCCGTCGATAGCCTTGAGCAGGACGGGGGCCGACTGCGTGCCGTGCCTGCTCTCCCAGTAGATGGGCACCACCGATTCCGGATAGCTGCCGGCCGTCAGGTTGATCTGAACGCCGGTCGAGAGGTCGACGTTCGCGGGCACCCGACGCCATGCCTCGGAGAGCGTGCGGACGGCCACGGCTCGCGATGCGCCGCTATTGCTGTCGCTCCCGGCGGCGGGGTCGACCCAGATCTGGTTGAACGCGGGAGCCCCGGCGGGCGGACTGGCGTCAAACGACGGCAGCAGATTCTGCGCCGCACACGCCAGCCTCGATTCCAAGGTCTCTGGCGCCGCCAGTTTCCCGGCAGGAAAGGTCCGTCTCATGGGAGGGGCTCCGTGGGCGGGTAACCCGGGCTCCAGGCTCAGGCCCGAAGCACCAATTGTTCCCGCGTGGTCCATCGCGCCCCTGACAGCGTCATTCTACGCGTCACCCATCTGTCCAGACGAACTCGATCGCGGCATCGATCTCGGGAGACAGGCTTTTGTGCACCGGACACGTGTGGGCTGCTTGCTCGAGCATGGCCCGCTGCGGATGGTCGGCTGGCAGGGGGATCGTGAGCCGGGTCCGCAGGCTGGCGATCCGTCGCGGCATGTCCGTGCTCATCTCCTTCACGGTCTCAGCCTTCATGCCGACGAGATCGAGACCATGACGCTCCGCCACGATTCCCATGATCGTCATCATGCACGCACCCAGGGCCGTGGCCACCAGGTCGGTCGGCGAGAAGCTCTCCCCCTTGCCATGGTTGTCGACGGGTGCGTCGGTGATGAGCGTGGTGCCGCTGGGACCGTGCGTGGCGCGGCACCGCAGGCCGCCTTCGTAGGTGCTGATCAGTGTGACCATGGGATTGCTGCTCCTTAGGGAAGGGAATGACGTTGAAGTGTATCGTCCGGAGGTGAGGACGCTTCGCCCGCCGCGGCGGCTGGGCCATCTGGCAGCCGCTGGCTGCGGATGACGATCGTCCGGCGGTAGGGCGGTCGCCACCAGGCCGTAAAGGGAAATCGCGGAAATTGCCGGCTGTCGCCCGGCGTGATCTCCCGCTCGTCGACCACCATGAAGTCGGGTCTGAGAACGGGAAACTGGTCGCGAAACTTGGGGTCCGGATAGTCATACGGCACGTCCGCCCGATAGGCATCGGCGGGAACCCGGATCCGTGGGTCGTTCACATATCCCTCCCGCTCGATCTGCTCCCAGCCGTCGATCACCCACTTTGACGTGATCCGCTCTCGGGACACTCCCTGCCGCTGTAGCAGCGAGATCGCTTCCAGCCTTGTCCGCGTGTCGGCGAATTCGTCATGTAGGATCGCGATGCCGCGCAGCGCAAAAAAGCCGACCAGCAGCCAGCCGAGCACTGAGCGGCGGTCGGCGGCGGCAGAGAGCGCGGCGGCACCCGAGTGCGCGGCTGGCAACGAGCGGGTGCAGTAGAGGAGCCCGCAGGTCAGCGCCGGCAAGAACGGGAGATAATAGCGGGGGAAAATGCCGTCGGTGGTCTGCGAGACAAGCAACAGGGAAGCACCGTAGGGCACGAGGTAGGCCAGCGGCATGATGACGGCCGGTGGCAGCCGCCGCGCAGCCGTAGGCAGGGAACGGGCACGCGCCAACGCGACCGTCCCGGCCACGGCCAACGAAACGACCAACCCCAACACGCCGCAGCGGATCAGCCCCACGCCCGTATCATGCAGAGCACGGCCGGTCGGCCTCCAGCTGCCACTGAGCAGCCCCAGCGGCGATTCGAACGATCGGCTCATGGTTCCCGCCAGCACCCCCACCATCGCGATGGCGGTCACGACCGCCGTGATACGGCCCCACCGCGTTCGCAGGCTGGCAGACAGATGCTCCACGCCCCAGGGCAGGCAGAAGAGCATGGCCGGTAGCACTTTGAGGGCACACTCGGTCACCACAGTCACCGCTTCCCGGGCGATCGACGCGACCTTGAACTGGGCGACGGCTTCGAGCGAGGGGAGTCTGGTGGGAATCGCATACGGCTGCTGCCTGAACCATCGGGTGCCGACAACAAGTGCCACCATGCCGATCACGCCGCAGAGCAGCGCGGCCAGCCGGAACGCTCGGCGATCGGAACGACTCAGGCCGCCGGACCGCCACAGGCAGAGCACTGCCGCGCAGGCGATCGGCGCAAACCAGACCGGCTGCCGGATCGTGCCTCCGAGCACGCCGCAGAGCGTGCCGATCGCCAGCCACGTCAATGCGAGCCATGCCACGGCCTGAGTGCGGCGTGCTGAAACCTCATCGGCGGCATCGGCCGCCCGCGTGAAACCATAGAAGCAGGCCAGCAGGAGGAAGAACGCCGGGATGTCGCTCATGAACGTCGGCGCCAGCGGCAGAAACAGCGTGCTCAGGCCCGTGAGGAGCGCGGCAAACAGGCTGTCGGAGGGGGAGAGGCTGCTGCGGCGGGCCTGAAGATAGACCAGGGCCACCGCCCCGAGTGCCAGCGGCAGCACGCTCAGCCGGACAATCGTGAAGGAGAAGCCAAAGAGCCAGACCCACGCCGCCCCCCACCAGACCTGGATCCCGAGCATCGCCGTCGGCCAGCCGTTGTAGGCAAAGCGGCCCGTCTCCGCGAGCGTCTTGGCCATGTGGATGTAGGAGAAGTCATCGATATATCCGCCCTCGGCGAACGGCCAAGCGACGAGCATCGCCCCGAGGGTGACCAGTACGCACAGGATGAGATTGCGACGATCGATGCCCATGACAAAAGTCGTTCGGTTCCAGCGTTCGTATACAGAATGACGCCACGTCCAATGAACGTGCCAGTCTATTTTGTTGCAGGAACGTTCGTTGCAGGAACACCGCGGTTTTTCGGTATTGTCCGCTGGACCTGATGACAGATGACAATCTCACGACGATAGGGCGGCCACCACGACGTATAGGGGAACCGGGGAAATGGTGTGCCGTCGCCGGGAAACCGGTTGGGGTCGTCGGTGACGATGTACTCGGGCGTAAGGGCCGACATTCTGTCACGGAGCATCAATTGCTTCGGATACCCGTCGGGCTTCAGCGGTTTGAAGGCACCTCGCGGCACGCGGATCCGAAAATCGTTCAGGTATCCCGCCCGCTCGATCTGCTCCCAGCCGTCGATCTGCCAGCCAGCCATAATCCGATCGCGAGCCACTCCGTTGCTCTCCAGGTAGGAAATCGCAGCGACGCGGGCACGGCAGTCAGCGAACATATGGTGCAAGTTCCTTACTTCGGGGAGGGCAACGACTGCGAGCCACACCCAGCCCACGATCGCGATCCGCCGATCAACGGCCGTTGTGAACGTGGCCCGAACACCCCACAGCACCGCACAGGCCAAGAGCGGCACATACGGCAGGTAATAGCGGGGGTAGAGCCCGCCTGTTATCCGCGATGCCTGCATGACTGCCGCCGAGTAGGGCAGCAGATAGACGAGCGGGATCACGATCACCGGCGGCACGCGTCGGACGGCAGACAGGATGACACCACGCTGCCGTAGCACCGTCGCGATCACCAGCAATGCCAGGAGCAGCATCAGGACTGTCCGCAGCCCCCGCAGCATCCACGCGGCTGGTTCGAACGCCGGTATCGCCTGTGACAACACCGCAAACCATCCGACGACGGTCGCGGGAAAAAGCACCCACGCCACGGCCAGCAGGACAATGATGTCCACGGCGGGCGAGTTGCCCAGCCAGGGCAGTTGCTCACGACGCCACCGTCTGAGGGCAGCAAGTCGGTAGAAAAACATCGGCACCATCGCGCTGAGCACTCCCACGGCCATCGTGCGAGTCACGAGAATGAGTTCGGCAATGCCGAACGCCGTGCGGGCCGGCAAGCGAGTGGGGATTGCGTACGGTTGACTATTGAACCAGCGGATACCGACCACGATGCAGGCCAGCCCCAGGGCTCCACAGACGAACGCTGCCAACCGCATCCTCTTGCTGACTCCGGGCCAGAGGAACAGCACCGCCGCGCCAGCCAGCGGCGCAAACCAGACCGTCTGTCGGATCGTGCCACCCAACACGCCACAGAGCATGCCGACGACCAGCCACGCCAGGGTGCGGCTGCCGTGTGCTGGAACCTGTTCGGCGTCTTCCACAGCCCGCGCGAATGCGTAGCAGCACGCGAACAGGAAAAAGAGCGCCGGAGCGTCCGTCATGAATGAGGGGGCATTCAAAATGAAATGCGGACTCATCCCTGTCAGCAGTGCGGCGAACAGGCTGTCGGTGGGTGTGAGCCTGGCACGCCGGGCGAGCAGGTAGACCATGGCCACCGCCCCGAGCGCCAGTGGCCACACGCTCAGCCGGACGATCGCGAACGAAAAACCGAAGAGCCAGACCCACGCCGCCCCCCACCAGACCTGGATGCCGAGCATCGTGGTCGGCCAGCCGTTGTAGGCAAAGCGGCCCGTCTCAGCGAGCGTCTTGGCCATATGGATGAAGGCGAAGTCATCGATATAGCCGCCTTCCGCAAAGGGCCAGGCGACGAGGATCACCGCGAGGGTGACGAGCACGCAGAGACTGAGATTGCGACGGTCGATGTCCATGACAAAAGCCGTGTGTTCATAGAATGGCGGAAAACGCCCGGAAACACACCAGTCTAACCGGTTGAATGACCCTCAAGGCTTCGTGCTCATCTGCGTTGGCGTTTGATGACAGATGACGATCTCGCGGTGAAAGGGGGGCCACCACGATGTGTAGGGGAACGTGGGGAACTTCGTGCCGTCACCGGGGTACCGCGTAGGATCGTCCGTGACGATGTATTCGGGCGTCAGCGCCGAAAGTCTGTCGCGAAGGTTCAGTTGGCCTGGGTAGCCGTCAGGCTGGAGCGGTTGATGGGCGTCTGGGGGCACGCGAATTCGTTTGTCGTTCATGTGTCCCGCACGCTCGATCTGCTCCCAGCCGTCGATCTGCCACCCGGCCATGATCCGATCGCGACTCACTCCCTGGCCCTCCAGGTGGGCGACCGCGGCGAGGCGGGCACGACAGTCGGCGTACACATGGTGCAAGTTGCTTACCGCAGGGAGGGCGACGATTGCGAGCAACACCCAGCCCCAGACCGCACTCCTCCGACCAGCGGCCGATGGCGCCGTTGCCCCGCCGCCGTACAGCAGCGCACAGGCCAGCAGGGGCATAGACGGCAAGTAGTAGCGGTCAAAGAGACCACCGGTGGTCTGCGATGCCTGCATGACAGCCACCGAGTATGGCAACAGATAGACGAGCGAGACCGCGATCGCCGCCGGTGTGTGCCGGGCGACAGACATGATGGCACCACGCCACTTGAGCACCATCGCCACCGTTGCCAATGCGAGCAGCAGCATCAGTCCGATTCGTAGCCCCCTGAGGACCCACACGCCGCGTTCCATTATCGGCGTCACTTCTGCTGGGATCGCGGCCACTTCCAGGGCCCCGACGACGGTCGCGGGAAAGAACACCAGAGCCAGTGCCGCCACCATGATGACATCCGTGGCGAGCGAGTTGCCCAACCAGGCCATGTGGTCACGACGCCACTGACTGAGGGCGGCAAGTCGGTAGAAAAACACCGGCAGCATCGCACTCATGCTGCCCACAATCAACCAGGCCATCGTGCGAACCATGGTGCCGAACTCCGTGACACCCAAAGCCATGCGCGATAGCGAACGGGTGGGGATCACATAAGGCTGGCTATTAAACCAACGTACGCCGACCACGATGCAGGCCAGCCCCACCACGCCGCAGAGGATCGCTGCCAGCCGCATCCTCAGGCTGACGCCGGGCCACACGAACAGCACGGCCGCACCCGCCAGCGGCGCAAACCAGACCGTCTGTCGAATCGTGCCACCCAGCACACCACAGAGCATGCCGACGGCAAGCCACGCCAGGGGGTCTCGGGTGCGTGCTGAAACCTGACGAGCCGCTTCCACGGCCCGCACGAATCCATACAGGCTCGCCATCAGGAAAAAGAGGGATGACACGTCCGTCATGAAGGTGGGCGCCAACAGGATGAACCGCGGGCTCAAACCCGTGAGGAGCGCGGCAAACAGGCTGTCGGAGGGGGAGAGGCTGGCGCGGCGGGCCAGGAGATACACAAGTGCCACCGCCCCGAGCGCCAGCGGCAGCAGGCTCAGCCGGGACGAGCGTGAAGGAGAAGCCGAAGAGCCAGACGAAGGCCGCCCCCCACCAGACCTGGATCCCGAGCATCGCCGTCGGCCAGCCGTTGTAGGCAAAGCGGCCCGTCTCCGCGAGCGTTTTGGCCATGTGGATGTAGGAGAAGTCATCGATGCAGCCCCCTTCGGCAAAGGGCCAGGCGACAAGGATCGCCCCGAGGGTGACGAGTACGCACAGGAGCAGATTTCGAGTATCAACGCTCATCGGGGCAGCCTTGCCAGGCATCATCTCCATTCGCCAAGGAACACGGATAGTACCCTGATTTGGTGGCTGTCACCTTTTTCTGGGGACGGACTACCATGCTGAGGAGAAACCGATGGGATTCCACTCACTTCAGGCCTGTGCCGCCGCCCTCCGCCGCGAGCGGGAGCTCGTCGAAATTGCGCACCCGGTCGATCCGTATCTCGAGATCGCCGAGATTCAGCGACGGCTGTTCCGCGCCGGTGGCCCGGCCGTTCTCTTCACGAATCCGCGGGGCTCGGCCTTCCCGATCCTCATCAATCTCTACGGCACGAAGCGGCGGATCGAACGGATCTTCGCCGACTCACTCGACCGCGTGAAGCGGCTGGTGGAACTCAAGATCGATCCCACGCAGGCTCTGGCCAAGCCGTGGCGTTACTGGCGAAGCCCGATCGATGCCCTGTCGATGCTGCCCCGTCGCGTGCGGTCGGGGCCTGTGCTCGCGCATGAGATTCCGCTCTCGAGCCTCCCGCAGGTGACGAGCTGGCCCGGAGACGGAGGACCGTTCATCACCCTGCCGGCCGTCTACACAGAAGACCCCCGCCACGCGGGCACGAGACGGGCACTGCAGAAGTCGAACCTCGGCATGTACCGTGTGCAGCTCGGAGGCAACGACTACGAGAAAGACCGTGAGGTCGGCCTCCACTATCAGCTGCACCGCGGCATCGGCCTGCATCATGCCGCGGCACTCGAGCGGAACGAACCGCTCCGGGTGGCGATCTTCGTCGGCGGCTCGCCGGCGATGGCCGTCTCGGCCGTGATGCCGCTGCCGGAGGGTCTTTCCGAACTGACCTTCGCCGGCGTGCTGGCCGGTCATCGCCTGCCGATGATCGGCCGCGGAAATCGCCCCGCGATCTATGCCGATGCCGATTTCGTGATCGAGGGCACGATCTCGCCCGGAGCCACCAAGCCGGAGGGACCGTTCGGCGACCATCTGGGCTACTACGCCCGCCGGCATGAGTTTCCCGTGATGCGGGTCGAACACGTCTGGCATCGCGAGGGAGCGATCTGGCCGATGACCGTCGTCGGGCGGCCGCCGCAGGAAGACACCCTCTTCGGCTGGCTCGTGCACGAACTCACCGGCCCCGTGATCCCCACGGTGCTGCCCGGCGTGTCGAGCGTGCACGCGGTCGATGCGTCGGGGGTGCACCCGTTGCTCCTGGCCGTGGGCAGCGAGCGCTACATGCCCTGGAAGCGGTCGGGCCGGCCCGCCGAACTGCTCACGCAGGCCTCCGCGATCCTCGGACAGGGGCAACTGTCGCTGGCCAAGTATCTCTTCATCGTCAACGGCGGTGATGCCCCGGGCCTCGATGCCCACGACGTGGCCCCCTTTCTCGCCCACCTTCTCGAGCGGGTCGATTGGCGACGCGACTGTCACTTCCACACCGAAACCACGATCGACACCCTTGATTACTCAGGCAGCGGTTTCAACGCCGGATCGAAGCTCGTGGTCGCGGCCCGCGGTCCGGCCGTCCGCACACTGCCCCGCGAACTCGCGGCCGGCATCTTGCTTCCCGACGGCTTTCGCAATCCGAGGATCTGCCTGCCCGGCATCGTGGCGGTCGAGGGCCCGCGGATCGAGCCGCGGCCCAGGCTCGAAGCACCCAACGACGAGAGCATTTGGGCGGCGACCTCGGCCGCACCGTGGTCGATCGACATCGAGCGGCTGACGGCGGCGATTCCTCCCGAGCATCC
>CAZOMJ010000121.1:0-13837 GCA_964581055.1 uncultured Candidatus Kuenenia sp. | reverse complement strand
TGCCACCTCGTCGTGTACCGTCACGTTGAGGCGGGCGATGTCGTCGCGGGTGGCGGAGAGCTGCAGCGTCCGCATGACCTCGATCGCCATGCTCTCGGCGGTCTTCACGATGCCGGTGCCGGAGCAGGTGGGGCAGTCGCGGAAGATGCTCTTCCGCAGCGACGGCCGAATCCGCTGCCGGGTCATCTCGATCAGGCCGAACGGGCTCGTCCGCAGGATCTTCGTCCGGGCGCGGTCCCGCTTCATGGCGTCGTGCAGCGCCTTCTCGACGCCGCGCCGGTATTTCTCCCGCCGCATGTCGATGAAGTCGTTGACGATCACGCCGCCCAAGTCGCGAAGCCGCAATTGACGGGCGATCTCCTTGGCCGCGATCAGGTTCATCTGGTAGGCGTTTTCCTCCGCCGACTTCTCGGTGCGGAAGCTGCCAGAATTGACGTCGATCGCCACGAGGGCCTCGGTCGTGTCGATCACGATCGAACCGCCGCCCTTGAGCGGCACCTTCCTTTGGTGGATCCGGCTGATCTCCTCCTCGAGTCCGTAGCGGTGGAAGAGCGGCTCCTTGCCTTCGTAGAGCTGCAGCCGCGATACATACTTCGGCATCACCAGTTCGAGGAACTCGCGGGCCCGCTCGTAGGCGGCCGGCTCGTCGATCAGGATCCGCCCCACGTCCTCCGTGAACATGTCACGGATCGTGCGGATGATCATGTCCGACTCCTGGTAGATGTCGATTGGCGCGGAATACTTCCGCATCCGCCGCACGATCGACTTCCAGAGCCGCAGGAGATAGGCCATGTCGCGGGCCATCTCCGACTTGGTCCGCTCCGTCCCGGCGGTGCGGACGACGAACCCGACCCCCTTCGGCGGCCGCAGTTCGAGCATGATGTCGCGGAGCACCCGCCGCTCGTGCTCGTCGTCGATCTTCTTCGAGACGCCGACCCGGCCCAGCGGCGGCATGAGCACGAGGTAGCGGCCTGGGATCGAGATGTAGGTGGACAGCGTGGGCCCCTTGGTGCCGAAGCCCTCCTTGATCACCTGCACGAGCACTTCGTCGCCCCGCCGCAGGACGTCTTGGATGGGTGGCTTCACGCGGGGACGGTCGCCGAGGCGGGGCTTCCGCCGCATGGCCGTTTTCTGTCGTCCGTCCGCATCGCTTTCCTCGGCGTCGCCGCCACGGCCACCGGCCTCGCCAGCCTCGAACGCCTTGTCAGGATCGAGTCCGCCCTGGCGGTAATACTGCGGCTCGACGTCGCTGATGTGAAGGAAGCCGTTGCGGCCCACGCCGAAGTCGACGAACGCCGCCTGGATGCTCGGCTCGATGTTGACGATGCGGCCCTTGTAGATGTTGCCGACGAGGTTGTCCTGGCTGGTCCGCTCGACGTAGAGCTCCTCCAGCACGCCGTCCTCCATGA
This sequence comes from uncultured Candidatus Kuenenia sp., assembly GCA_964581055.1. GTDB lineage: Bacteria > Planctomycetota > Planctomycetia > Pirellulales > UBA1268 > CAMCQY01. The sequence continues at coordinate 12,428 of CAZOMJ010000121.1, read as the reverse complement.
TCGCGATCCGGCACTCTTCCGGCTGCGACACATTGATGAGCATTTCCTGTTTCATGTCTGTTTTCCTTTTGATGACTTCACCCGCCCCAGGGGGCGGTGTCGCGTTGGCAGCCTCGCCGCTACGCGACCGTTTCTGCGAGTAGCCGACGCAGTTGGTCGCGCAGGTAGGCCTTCACCTCCCGCGCGGCGTCCATCGTCAGCGCTTTTTCCGCAATCGCGCGGCATTCAGCGGCCGAAACACTTCGGCACACCTGCTTCACTTCGGGGATGGCGCTCGCCGGCACACTCAGCTGCCGCAAGCCCAATCCCAGAAGCAGCTGCGTGTACATCACGCTGCCGCTCATCTGACCACATACAGTGGCCGGCACGCCGGCCTCGGTCGCCACGTCCAGCGAGCGGCGCAACAGCCGCAGTACCGCCGGATCGCAGGCGTTGTAGAGTTCTGCGACTTCCTTGTTGCCCCGGTCGACCGCCAGCGTGTACTGGATCAGGTCGTTGGTGCCGATCGAGACGAAATCGACCTCCTTGATGAATGCGTCGAGCATCATCACGGCGGCCGGCGTCTCCACCATCATGCCGACCGGCATCTTCGCGTTGAACGCGATGCCGTGCTCGGCCAGATCTTCCATCACGTCCGCCAGGACCATGCGGGCCTGGCGCAGTTCGACGATCGTGGAGACGAGCGGGAAGAGCACCCGCACGTCACCCAGGGCGCTGGCCCGGAGGATCGCCCGCAATTGCGTGCGAAACATCGGCAACTGCCGCAGCGAAAGCCTGATGCTGCGCAGGCCGAGACAGGGATTCCGCTCCTCCTCCGACTTGACCTCCGTGAGCATCTTGTCGGAGCCGAGGTCGAGCGTGCGGATCACGACCGGCATGCCTGGCATCGCCTGCACGACGTCCCTGTAGGCGGCGAAGTGATCCTCTTCGGTCGGCTCGCGCCGGCTCGTCAGATAGAGGAATTCAGTGCGATAAAGGCCGATGCCGTCGCAGCCCCGGCTCAGGCACTGCTCGGCCTCGCTGGGAAACTCGATGTTGCCTGTGATCTGGATGCGTACGCCGTCGGTCGTCACGGCGGGCAGATCCCGCAGCCGGTCGAGCTTCTTTGCGACGGTGCGGGCCGTCTCGACCTCGAGCCGATAGCGGGCGATCGTCTCCTCGTCGGGCTGGAGGATCACGATCCCCTGATTGCCATCGAGGATGACCGGTTCGCCGCCCGACACGTCGGCGAGGAAGGGGCCGATGCCCACCACCGCCGGAATCTCGAGCCCCTCAGCCACGATCGCCGTATGGCTGCCCGGACCGCCCAACTCCGTGGCGAAACCCTGCACGAATCGGCGGTCGAGGTTGGCCGTTTCGCTGGGCGTGAGGTTGTGCGCCAAGACGATCACCGGTTGCGAGATCGCGGCGAGCGTCTCGCGCCGTTGCCCCAGCAGGTTGCGGAGCAGGCTCTTCTCGATGTCGTAGATGTCGTGCGCGCGCTGCGAGATGTGGTTGTCTAGATTCTGAAACACCTTCGCGTAGCGCCGGAGCGTGCGGCTGACGGCATATTCCGGCCACCAGTTGCGGTCGCGGACGGCCGTCGCCAATTCTTCCTGGAGCTTGGCGTCGTGCAGCATCGCCAGATGGGCGTCGAAAATGGCGGCATACTGCTCGCCGAGTTCGGCCCGGATCGCGTCCCTGTTGCGCTCGATCTCGCGGGCCGTGTCGGCCACGGCGTGCTGGAGCCGGGCCAGTTCCGTATCGACCGCGCTCCGCTCGACGAAGCGGCGCGGAATCCGGAAGCCCTCGCTGTCGAGGACGAGCGCTTCGCCGATCGTGACGCCGGGCGAGACGGCGATTCCCTGGAGTTTCAGCATGGGGGGCGCATTTCGCCCGCAGGCTGCGGCGTGTCGGCCAGGGAGATCGCGCTCGTGCCATGCTGAGCATGGGGGCTGCGATCAAGATCCCGGCGGCACTCGCGCCTCGCGGTTCGTTGCGGCTCCTTCGTTGTATGGACTGCGTGTGGACTGGGTTATGAACTGCGTACAAAAATCTGGCTGGCCCTGGCCGCCGATCAGCACGAGCCTTGAATCGTGGCCGTCGTTACCGGCCTTCGTTGCTTTCCTGTTCGTTGAAATTGCGGTCGAAGAGGCTGCCGATGGCCTCGAGCGCCTCGCGGGCATCGGGCCCCGTCGCCTCCACGACCAATCGCGTGCCCGCCTCCGCGGCGAGCGTCAGCACGTCGAGGATGCTTTTTCCGTCGACCCGCTGCGAATCACTGAGCAGTTCAATCCGCGACTGCCATTTCCTGGCCTCGCGCGCGAGCTGGTCGGCCGGCCGGGCATGCAAGCCCTGCGGCATCCCGACCACGACCTCGCGCGAAACCACCTGCTCACTCATGCTGTCCCGAATTTCTGCCAACGGGGCTTCACCTTCCCGCACCGTGGCGGCCATCACGACGCCACACCGTGGCTGTCGGCCTCCTCCAAAAGGTGCTGAATGTCCATCGGCCCCTTGGCAGACTTGAGGTGCCGGCAGAACGTTTCGTCGCGGAGTTGGCGGGAGATGTTTTCCAACGCCCGCAGGTGATCGCCAGGCCTGTCAGGCGGCGATACGAGCAGGAAAAACAACTGCACCGGCTCGCCATCGAGGCTCTCGAAATCAACTCCGTCGTGGCTCACCGCCACCGTGCCGACAAGGCGACTCACGCTGGGGTGCTTCGTGTGGGGAACGGCCACGCCCCGGCCGATGCCGGTGCTGCCAAGATCCTCCCGCTTCATGATGGCCTTGACGATGCTCTCCAAGTCGCCCGCGGCAATACTGCCAGCGTCGACCAGCGACTGGGCCATCTCCCGGATGACACCCTCCTTGGTGTGGGCATCGACGTGCGAACGGATCGCATCGGTGGCCACGAAATCGGAAAACTTCATGCGTCTGCGAGTTCAGGATTCGCGCGTGTTGTGCACGTGCTTGTGATCCAGAACCTTCTCCTTGTGTTTTCTGAGCTGCTGCTCGAGCTTTTGCACGGCCCCGTCGACGCTCCTCCAGAGCTGGCCGGAATGCTCACGGCTCACCATGTCATGGAAATGCTCCGCCGAGGCGACGATCTCCACCGCCGGCAAGGCCTCGTTTTCAAGGTCGACAGTCACGTTCAAGGCTGTAAGGCGGTTGAAATACCGCTTGAGTCGCGAGACCTTCGACGCAATTTTCGACTGCGTGGCGCCGCTGAGCTGACCGTGCCTTGCTGAAACGTTGATCTGCACTCGGACATTCCCTTCTCTGGCAAAAACCGCGAAACCTCGGCCTCGATACGCTCGGCCGTCGGCTACGCCGCATCAAACACCATGGCGTAGCCGTCTCGAGAGACGATTTAGACTCTCCAAACGACGATCATAGCACCCCTCTCGCCGCCGACACAAACCATCTGCACGCCGCGGCCATAGGCTGCAAAAACCACGGAAAATTCATTCCTCTGCTGGCTCCTCCGGCGGTCCTTCCGGGGATTCCTCGGCCGGCGCGGCGGCCGGTTCGCCGGTGGTCCGTGCGGCATTGCCGGCCGCCAGGAGGGCCCCGCGGCGAATGAGCCCCTTCTCGAGTTGGTTCCGCCACCAGAGCACGCCCTCCCGCCGCATGTCTGGCTGACCGTCGGGGCGATACCTGGCCCGGTCCACCGCCGACGGCTGCGTGATATCAACCAGCGACTTGCTCGCATACCGTCGCACGATCAGGCTGGGGTCTTCGAGGGCATCGACGATCGCACGATCGCCGCCTGCGGCCAACTCCTCGTCGGTGAAGCCACGGGCCATCGCCCAGAGCACGTCCGCCTTGCCGTGCGGCCCCCGGTTGACGAACGACTGATAGAGCCGGACGGCGGCATTGCCACCCCGGGCCAACGCCAGCGGGACGGTCGCATTCTCACACTGAGACCACTGCCGTTGCTCCAGTTTTCGTCCGGCGGATTCCCCTGAGAGTTGTTCTACGAGATCGTCGAATTCCCCGAGCAGTGCCTGGGTCGAAGCAGCCAGCAGCCTGTTTTCGACGCGCCTGTCGGTGGCCAGCTCGCGCAGGGCTCGCGTGAGCGGGGCCGTGGCCGCAACCTTGGCGGCCAGCGTCTCGCCGGCCGACTTCTCGAGCCTGTCGGGCCTTGCCCCCGATTCAATCCAGGCAGGCAGCACGCGATTGCGGACCACGGCCACACGGTCGGGGGCATTGCTGCCCCATTCCAGCGACATGCCCGCATCGAGCATCCCCTGCGCGTCGATGCCCTCCAGCGGCCGTTCGGCGGGAAGTCCGCCCGCGGCCGTCTGCCGCCACGCGAGGCCGCGCGAGGCCGCGTAGATCCGCGAGCGCACCAGCGGCGGCGTGTTGGCGGGATCGGCACCGGGAAACCGATCGAGTTGCACCTCGATCGCTACCGGACTCAACAGCCCGGCATCGACCGTGCCGAGCAGGCCCCCCGCGGTGACGCCCAGCCGTGCGTCGGCCCGACTGGCCCGGGCTACGGCACGGCCAAACACCACCTCGATCCGCGGCACGCCATCGGCGTCGAGCGAAAGCACCGCACGGGTCGTGGGGAGCAGGCGAATCGTCACGCCACGCACATGGAGTTCGGGCTGAAACGCCGGCGGCACGAGCAGATCTTCGCGTTTCTCCAACTGGGAACCCACTGGAAAGAACGTCCACTCCGTCGTCCCCGACGTCTCAGCCAGATGGAGGAGCACACCCTCGCCGCCCACAAAGCCCACGGCATCCTGCGACTCAGCGGCGGCGTCGACCGGTTCCGAAACAGGCGCGACGGCAGGCGTGTCAGCCTGTGCCGGGGCTGGCACGGCTGCCATCGCGGCCGGCGGCGCGGCTGGCGGCGCGGCCGGCGGCGTTAGCCCTGGCTCGTTCACGGCCGCAACCCCATCGCCTGCCGCCATGGGTTGAGGCGGCGGCGGCACCTCCTTCACTGCCTCCTTGATGGGCTCCGTTTCCTGGGCCGGCGGACCCACGACCGCCACCGCCTCGGCGGCTGCGACCGCAGCCGCCGGGCCTCCGTCGTCGACGGCGGGTGCCGGCGGAGCCGGCGCAACCACTGGCTGCTGCTCCTCCACGTTTGCCACCACCGGTGGCCGACGACCACCTCGCCCCGTGAGATTCCCACCGAGCAGCGACCAGGCCAGCACGCCGGCCAACGTCAGCAGCAGAGCAACCGCGACCCCTGCGGCCGACCATGCGGCCAGCGAAGAACGCCCCGCAGCCGGCCGCCGCTGTGGATCGATGACACCATTCCCACCAGCCGCAGTCGCGTCCCACACGCCCGTCGACGCTGCCACCGCGTCGCGGATGGCACGCACAGTCTCCAGCGACTCGCGATGGTCATCGCCGGCGGGCTTCGTCGCCGCCTGTTCCGTCGCGGCCCGATCCTGCAGGCCTGCCAGCAGGCCCCGCAAACGCTGCTGGATTCGCTGCCGCTCGTCACCATGCAACTCATGCTGCACCGTTGGATCCCGGGCCAGTGCCGCCAGCAGTCCGTGGCAGGCCGCCACCTCCGCCAGATGCACCTCCGATTCGATGCAGATCCGTTCGAAGGCCTCCAACTGGTCGGAGGAGAGCGTGTTGTCGAGATATTCGGCCACGGAGTTGGGGTCTTTCGTGAGTCCGCGACCCTCCGTTCTGGGAGCACCGATCGCCGTCCGGCCGACCGCAGCGCGGATCCGCTCCACGAGATGCGTCGCGACCACGCTGGACGAAACCTTCGCGCCGAGTTCCTGCTGTTCGCCGTCGGGAAGCACACCGTCCAGCCAGGCCAGCAGGGTTCTGAGGGTGAGACGCATGGTCTTGCTCCGGGCCGCCGTCGCGGATGTGAGGGGGGTGTTGGGAAGAAGTCTCGACCGCCGGAAACCGTCCCGGAAGAAGGGGCTTCTTCTAGAACAGTGGCGACCTGACGGAATTTTCGTGCAGACGGCCGAAAAAACCAGCGAAACAGCGAAAGCGGCCCGCGGCGACCCCTCTAGCCTGGACCTGCGTAGAAAGGGGAGCGCAGACGTTCCAATCCGGCGGACTACACTTCCTTTGTTCCGCGGAGGGCACCTGGAGAAAGCACATATCCATGACCGCCATGCCCCGACACCGTCGCCAGGCCATCCTCCGGGAGGCCTCCGGCTACATCGAATTGGGTGAACTGCTCGTGCAGCAGGACCACCCCCTGCCGCCGAGCGGCCAGAAACTCCTGTATCGCGCGCTCGATCTCCTGGCCTTGCTCTCGGAGCCGACACGGTCCTCGGCGATCGCGAAACTGCTCGAGGGAGAGGCTCTGCGTGCACTGGGCCGCTTCGACGATGGGCTCACCGCGCTTCGCTTGGTGGCCGAGCAGGAGCCCAAGCGGCTGGAAGCATGGCTGGGGATGGGCTGGTGTCTCAAGCGATTGGGACGGCTCGACGACGCGATTCTCGCACTCGAGCAGGGGCTTGGTGCCTCGCCCCGGGAGCCGATCCTGCTCTACAACCTCGCCTGCTATCATTCGCTCGCTGGCCGCGTGCAGGCGGCCATCGAGCACCTGACAAAGGCCATCTCGCTTGACGATCGTTACCGGGATCTCACCGGAGCCGAGCCCGACTTCGATCCGATCCGGGAAGACCCACGGTTTGTTGCAGTCACGCACGTTACGGTTTGATCGCGATAATCCACTATGACGAGCCCAGCCCTCCAGGAAGTCGTTGCCCTGCTGGGCTGTCCCGCGGCGGGCAATCCCGCGCAGTATCTCTTCGAGCGGATGATCGCCGCGGCCGGTCTCGACTGGAAGTTCGTCTCGCTCGACGTGCAGCCCGATCGGATCGCCGAGGCGATTGCAGGCGTATCGGCCATGGGATTTCGAGGCTGTCTGCTTGCCGGTCCGCTGCGGGCCGCGGCGCTCTCGACGGTCGCCTCAGCCAGCCCGGCGGCCACGTTCTCCGGAGCGGTCGGCCTGGTCGAACGCCAGCCCGCCGGCCCCGTGGGCCACATCACCGACGGCCGCGGCGTGCTGGAGGCGCTCCGGTCGCACATCGATCCGAAAGACGCGCACGTGCTCATCGTCGGCGCCGGGGCGGCGGCGCGGGCCGCGGCCCTCGAACTGTCGCTGGCCCGCGTTGCTGAGATCCTGGTCTGCGATCGCACGCCGGACCGAGCGGCGTCGCTCGTCGATGCGCTCACCGGCTTGGCTGCCGCACCGGCCACCGCCCTCCCGTGGGAGGCGACGATCGCGATCCCCGAACGAGTTGGCATCGTCGTGACGGCAGTGCCGGCCGATGGCCAGAAGCCGGTCGCGACGCTCGCTGGCCTGCGTCCGGATCTGGTGGTGGCTGATCTCGCGCTCGTCAGCCAGCCTGCCCCCGTGGTGACCGCGGCACGCAACGCCGGAGCCTGTGTGATCGATGGACTCGAAATCCATTGTGAGCGGACTGCGATCGACTTCCAGTCGCTGACGGGACTGGAGGCCGACACGGAAATGATCCGCGACGCCCTCGACGAATTCTTCAGCGCCTGACCAAGTCAGGCAGCCGGCTTGGCGAGCCGCTCGATCTTCTTGAGGAGTGCCGTCGCGCTCGTCCGCACGTCGCCCACTGGATCCTGCACGAGTTGCTCCACGCGGTCGAGCAACTGCCGGGGCGGCGGCTCGTGGGTAGCATCGACGAGCAGGGCCAGCCCCCGCAATGCGTTGATGACCACGAGCGCCCGCTTGTAGCGCCGCGACTGGGCGGCCGGATCGGCCGACGCATCGGATCCCACCGCCACGTCGGGCAGGGAGAGCATTTCCGCGAGCGTGTCGAAGGATTCCACGCTGCCCTGCCGGGCCAACGCGAGCGCCGCGTTGAATCGCACGTCGTCGGCCGTGTCGCCGGCCAACTGCCCAAGCCTCTCCATGGCCGAAGCCCCACCCAGCACGCCCAGCGTGAAGGCGGAGGCAGACCGCAGTTGCGCGTCGTCGCTCTGCGAGGCGGCAACCACCGCCGCGGTCACTCCTGCGGCATCATCGAACGATCGGCCGGCCGCCACGAGGTTCGTCGCCAACACCGCCAACGCCTCGACGGCCGCGCGGGCCGTCTGCGGATCGGAGGCTTCACGGGCTCGTGCGATCAGCGGCCCGGCCGCGGCCGGGATGGCGAATTCGCCCAAGGCCCGACAGAGGTAGAGTCGCAAGGTCTGCGACTGTTCGCCGCTGCGGCCGCTCGTCGCCTCGTCACCGAGGATGCGGCCGAGTTCCGTGGCGAGCGACTCGTCGGACTTGAGCGCGGCGCCGCCCGGACCGCGGAGGTCGTTGGCCAGATTCAGGGCGGCCTGCCAACGTCCTTCGTTGTCGCGACGCAGCGTCTTCACGTAAGCCTGCGGGTCGCTGCCGAGATGGGCGAGCCAGTGGAAGGCCAGCCACACGCAGACGATAATGGCGACGATCACGCCGGGCACGAGAAAAAGCTGCACGAGAAACGCAGCGTTGGGCGGTTCGACGGGTGGCAGCGAGTCGTCTTGGGAGACGGTCCGGCGGGGGGAATCGGCCATGGAGTGTGACTCAGCCGGATGACGTGCCGCACGCTGTTTGCGACGCGAGGGGTGGTGGAAGGGGAAAGATCGGCGAGAATCAGCGGTGGGCCGGCATTCGCTGCGGCGCCCACAACAGAAGTCTAGGTGGTCACCCCCGTGCGTCAACGTCACGACCTTTCCGCAGTCCCCCCCCCTGCTCCGTCCCTGCCCGCGTTCTGGCTGAATCTGTCGTTGCCGGCGGTGGAGGAGAATCTCGCTCTCGACGAGGCCCTTTTGGAGTTGGCGCATGAGGGGCTGGCGACGGCCGCCTGCGTCCGCACCTGGATGGCGGCGGAGCCCGCCGTCGTGCTCGGCTCGTCGAGCCGAGTTGATGAGGAGATCGATCTGCAGGCCTGTGAGGCAGCAGGGGTGCGGGTCGTGCGGAGGCCCAGTGGCGGGGCGACGGTGGTGCTCGGGCCGGGCTGCCTGATGTGGTCGGTGATCACGCCCCATGCCGAGGGTGCGCCGCCGATCGAGGCGATCCATGCGGCGATGCTCGAACCTTTGGCGGCCGCGCTCAACGAGGCGTTGCCCCTGCCGGACAGTCAGCGGGTGGCACGCCGCGGCACGAGTGATCTGGCGATCGTCACCGATCGCGACGTGACCGAACGAAAGGTGTCGGGCAACGCCTTACGGGTGCGGCGGCATGGGGTGCTCTACCACGGCACGCTGCTCGATGACTTCGATCTTGGACTCGTGGGACGGGTGCTCAGGCATCCGCCCCGCGAGCCCGACTACCGTTCGCGACGCTCGCACGGCGACTTTCTCGCCAACCTTGGCCTCGGCCGGAAGACGCTCGAGCAGATCGTCCGTGCAGCATTCAACGCCGCACGAACCCATGACGACTGGCCCCGCGACCGTGTCGCCCGGCTTGTCACCGAACGCTACTCCGCCAGCGACTGGACTCGCCGGCTATAACGGGCCCCGGCAGCAAATTTTCAACGTGCTCAATCCGCTCGCCCCAACGTGGCAGCAAGTTTTTAACTTGCTCAATCCGCCCCGCGCACGCCGGCCTGGCAATCTAGGCAAGGGCGACCGGAAGTGAGGGATGGGGGGTCTGCCGATTGCAAGGTAATCGCGTTCGCCCTGATCCGCCGATCCTTCTCACGGCGGATGGGATTCGGTGTCGGGACCGTGGTTGGTGGTCGAAAGAAAACAGTCTTTCGCCAGCAACCGCTCCTGAGTAGGGTTCCCGACCCGATCGACAAGAAGTCGTTCGACAGTTCGCACCAGCGACAGCCCGCAACAGGAGGTTGCCTACTATGCGTTTGCACATGAATGCCGCGGACGTGCGGCGATTGGTCACGCATTACTTCCTCGATCTCGGCGTGGACAGCGTCGACGTCGATGACGTTCAGGAAAACATCCGGATCGACCGCGGCCGCTGCGTGGCCCGCTGCTACCGCGTCGCGGAGATGTTTGCGATGTGGATGATCGATGTCGGCGTGCTGCAGTTCTACGACGCCGACGGCGAGATGCTGCACACCGTGAACCTGTTCACGGAACTGCAGCCGCAGCGGGCTGCCGCCTGATCGCGGCGTGCTTGCGAAGGCCTCGGATATGGTTCGAGACGCGTGCTGCGTTGGCGCGTCTGGCTGATGATCCGAGATGGGTCTGACTCATGACGGTGCGGTGTCTGGGGGGATCGTGCGCGCGGGGGCTGAGCCACCGCTGCGCGGATGGATGGCCGTGGACTGAAGACCGGGGAGTGGCGATGTCTGACACATTTGATCTGGGGCGATCGCCGCGACTATCGATCGTCATTCCCACTCCGGCCGACACCGCGGCCATGGAGGAAACGCTCGTCAGCGTTTTGGAACACCGTCCAGACGACTGCGAGATCGTGGTCGCGCTCGGCTGCGACTATGCCGACCCATGGAACATCCGCGAGGAGGTGCGGTTCGTGCAGGCGCCTGCCGGTTCGAGCCTGGTGGGCTGCGTGAACCTGGGCGTGGCGGCCAGTGCGGGCGATGTGGTGCACATTCTGGCCGCCGGCTGGCGGGCCACCGAAGGCTGGACCGATCTGCCGCTGGAGCGGTTTGAGGATGACGATGTGGGGGCTGTCGTGCCGCTGGGGGTGGCGGCCGACGACCGTGATCACGTGGTGTCGGCGGGCGTGCGATGTGCCGTCGGGGGGCGGCGCATCGACGTGGCCGCCGACACCAGGTGGCGGCAGGCGAAGGCTGCGGAGTGTCCGCCGTCCGGAGCGTCGGTGCCGCAGGGGCCGGTGCTGGAGACGGGCTTCTGGCGGTCGGATGTGCTGGAACTTGCAGGCCGTGGCTTCACGACGGTCTGTGGTGATGCGTCGGCCGACGCCGACATGGCGATCACGCTGTCGCGGAGCGGCCGTCGCGTGGTGGTGGAAGCGCACTCGCAGGTGATTGCGCCGGCAGCGGCAGGCAGGGCCCGCGCGCGGTCGTTCGCGGCGGGGCTGCATGCGGAGCGGCTTTTCTGGCGGAGCGTGGCGGGGTCGTCGATCCTGCCGGCGCTGATCTTGCATGCGGTGGAGATCGTGAGGCATGCGGCTGCCAGGGCGCCGCTGGGCACACTTCCCATGCTGCTGGGCCGGGCGGTGGCGTTGCTGCAGTTTGGGGCGTATGTGTCCCGCTATATACAGTTGCGGAATGTCATCCGACAGGCGGCCGGTCAGGGCCGTGGGCAGACGGACGCCGAGGAGCGGCCGACGATCCGGATCGACGATGCGCACGCGGGCCTCGGGCGTCCGCGGCAGCGGCCGGAGCCTGAGTCGGCTCCCCTGCGGAAGTCGGCCTGAACCCGGATGGGCGCGGGAGGGCCGCGAAGGGTGGCGTTTTCACCGGCCGCCAGTGCGATCCTGTTGTCGCGGGGCTGGGGCTGGTAGAATCGTGGGAGTTCGTTGCGCCCTCGTAGCTCAATTGGATAGAGCGTCAGCCTCCGAAGTTGAAGGTTACAGGTTCGATCCCTGTCGAGGGTACTGGTTTTCAGCGTCTAGCTGGTTTTCAACGTCTTCAAGGGAGTAAAGGCGTTTTTCGCGGGAGTCATGCAGGGTTGATGGCTCCTGCATGGCCAAGACGGCTCTGGACTGCACCGGATTCTGGACCGCTTTTTGGTCGTCGGATTCTGTCGGTCCGGGAGCATAGTGCTGGAGAGCTACCCTCGCACTGTGACCGATCCACGCCAGTACGGCATCTGGACGATGGACTTCCATGAGGTCCTTCTCACAACTCGCCCTGCAATTCACAAACAGTTTGGGCCACTGCTCACCCCCTGCCCTCTTGATGATCTGCTCTGCATACCAGGGCAGGGTTGGACCATCCAAGGCATGTGCTCGCCCGCACACTATTCAGGCAGGTGCGGCACCCGAAGGTGCCGCCCCTGCCGTATGAACCGAGATACAGCCACCGGCTCACTTGATCAGCAACACTTGCCACCGCCACCTGGCGGGACGAAGATGCGAACGGTGGCCGTGTTGGACCTGCCGATGATCCGGTGAGGGAATGCCGACTCTTTACGTCGAAACGTCAATCGGCAGTTACCTTCGGGGCCGACCAAGCGGTCAGGTCGTTGCTGCGGCACGCCAACTGTTGACGCAACGCTGGTGGGCCGCAGTGACCTACCCCCATGAATGACGCCAGTTTCTACGTGAGGGTTTTGCCCTCTGACGCCGCGCCCAACTCCCACCTGAGCGATGCCCTACACCATCTCCTCGCACGGATCCGATCGGCCTTCGTGAAGGTCGGCGACTTTCCACGCGGGGATGCCCAGCCGCCGCTCGACAGGCACGCGATCCCAGCCATACCAATGGCGAAAGGCATGGTAGCCGGGTGAATCCGGGAGCGGGAAGCGATCGAAGACATCCCGCCATCCGGCAAACGTCACCCAGTCGGTCTCTTCCGGGAACACGCCGAAATCGAAGGCCGCGCAGA
>CAZOMJ010000120.1:0-26323 GCA_964581055.1 uncultured Candidatus Kuenenia sp. | reverse complement strand
ATGATCGCCTGCCGGATCGTGTCGATGTCTTTTCCCGTGGAGAGATCCATCACTGTGTCGGCACCGTGGTGGACGGCCATGTGGAGCTTTTCCAGTTCCGTCTGCTCGTCACTGGTCACGGCCGAGTTGCCGATATTGGCGTTGATCTTGGTGAGCGCGGCGATGCCGATGGCCATCGGCTCGAGCTTCTTCGTGAGGTGCACCTTGTTGGCCGGGATCACCATGCGACCCCGGGCCACCTCCGCGCGGATTAGTTCCTCGGGCAGGTCCTCGCGCTGGGCGACGAACTTCATCTCGGGGGTGATCTCACCGCTCTTGGCACGTTCGAACTGGGTCACTTTATCGGCTCCCTCTGGGCTGATTTAGGCAGGCTGCTTCTCGAACAATAAGGTAGCAAAAGTTCGGGGCGTAGTGGGGGGGTGAGAAATCCGTGAGGGGCTGCCCATGCCCCGAAAGCCGGCGTTGCTGACAAGCGCAGGCAGGATGCCGGAGCGTAGTCAGCATCGAGTGAGCGAAGGGCAGGATGCCCTTAGTGAACGTCCGGCGACGGGGCGTGGGCAGCCCCGAACCGTTGCCATTACAGCGTCTTCAGGTATTCGAGCACGGCGGTCTTTTCCTCTTCGTCGAGTACGTCGGGGAAGTCGTGGCCCTTGGCACTCTTGCCCGGCTTCGACGTGTCGAAATGACGGCGGCGTTCGGCGGAGGAGAGCTTTTCCTGCCCCGTCCCGGCGGGCATTTTCTCCATCTCCTCCACCTCCAAGCCGACACGGGCCTGATCGTAGCCCGTCGGCGTCCGCTTCCAGACTGGCGGCCGCCTTGCGGGATGCAGCACATGCCAGAGCGTCGGCACCGAGCCGTTGTGCAGGTAGGGCGCACTTGCCCAGACGCCGTCGAGCGGCGGCGCCACGTAGCCGGCGGGAGACTCACGATCTTTCATCGAGGCGGCATCTTCACCAAGATGGCCAAACCAGCTCTTGCTGAGGTCGCCGCGTTCCTTCGCGGTGAGCGAGTCGAGCCGCACGCGGTCGGTGCCCACTTCTGCGATGTCCACGATACGATCGGGGTATGTCTCTTTCTCGACCCCGTCGGGTGCTCCGGCAGCACGGTAGGTGCCGTGGCAGTCGGCGCAGTGCTGCTGGAAGATCACCCTGCCCTGATCAGCCAAGGGGATGTTGATGGCCCACGGCCACCGTGGAGCCTCAAGGGTCTCGATCCACCGCTGAATATCGCGAAACTCGTCCTCCCAGGCATGAAACTTCTCCGGACCGTTCTCCTTCACCAAGAGAAACTGCATCAGGATCCGATGCCCCTTGGGCGCGAAGCCGTCGGCGTAGAGGCTTCGCCGCTTCTTGTAGTGCCACCAGGCAGGCGCATCCATGTCGTGATGGACGAGATCGAACCGCGGCGGCCGCTGGATGATCGACAGGTCGGGAGCGCGGTGCCGCATCAGTGCCACGCCGAACATGACGGCGTTGGTCGTGCCGTTGGTCGTGCCCAGCGGCAGAAACAGCGATCCCATGTCCATATGGCCAAAAGGCTTCCGCTGCTTCACCTTGACCAGCCGCACCTCCTCGGTCAGCGTCTCGAGCGCATAGTTGGAATTGGGCAGCCCAGGGATCGCGTGACCACCGACCTGGCCCTGGTGGCAGGCGAGGCAGCTCATCGTCCACGAGCCCGATGACGGATCGACCACGTACTGCATCGACCGGGATGGGTCGTCTGGATGGGGGGTGAGGCCATACCGCTCCATTGTCATCCGCCGCCGCTCCGGCAGGGCAGCCTGCTCGGCCTTCGAACGACTGGGCTCCTCCCATGTCGTCCAGAGGTCGTCGAACACCTGCTGGTCAAAGTCGGGCGGCAGGTACGCCTGAGTGAGCAGCAGGCTCAAGCCCCGGGCGTCGGCCATCGGGACGGTCCGCTCCGCAGCTGTCAACGAGCCCACCGACGGCAGCATTCCAACGCAGAGGAAAATGGCGGCCCATCTGCGCGGGACCGACACCATCGGCAATCGGCGTTCGACTCGGGAAGCGTTCATGGCATACTGGACCTGTCGGCACGGCGTCGCGTCAGTATAGACGTGCCGCCCGCCACGGCTGCAGTTCCCTCACCCGGCCGTTTCCGACCCCCGCCTTGCACGCCCCCCACGCCCCCCACGCCCCAGCCATGCCCACCGCCAACCCCATTCTGATCCCGGAACTCCGCGTCATGCTCGGCGAGGGGGATGCCGACGGCCTGCGGGAGGTGGCCCGGGAACTCCATCCCGCGACGGTGGCCGATTTTTCGGAAGGACTCGACGACGGGGAACTCTGGCGGCTCCTCGACTTCCTACCGGTCGAACGACAGGCGGAAATCTTCCCCTACTTCTCCATGCCCCGACAGGTGGAACTGGTGAAGGCGGCCGATCAGGCCCGCCTGGGGCCATTGATCGAATGGATGGCCCCGGACAATCGCGACGACCTGCTCCGCGAACTCGACCCGGAACTCGTCGAGGAGATTCTGCCGCTGGTGGCGAAGGCCGAGCGGCACGACATCCGGATGCTGCTCTCCTGCCAGGAGGGTTCGGCCGGGGCCCTGATGACGACCGAATACGCCTCGCTGCCGGCCGACATCACGGCCGGGGAGGCGGTGGCCCGACTGCGGTCGCAGGCCCCCAACAGCGAGTCGATCTACTACATTTACGTCCTCGACGCCGATCGAAAGCTGGTCGGCTTTGTGTCGCTCCGCGACCTGATCCTCGCCCGACCGACCGCGCTCGTTTCGGACCTCATGCAGCGGGATCCGATCAGCGTCCGCCTGGAGGAGCCGAGCGACCGGGTGGTTGAGAAACTGGCCCGCTTCGACTTCCTCGCCATCCCGGTGGTGGACGAAAACAACCGCCTGGTCGGAATCGTCACACACGACGACGTACTCGACGCCGTCCGCCAAGACGCCACCGACGACGCGCAAAGGATCGCCGCCATTTCGCCGCTCGGCGAGAGCTATCTCGAGGCGGCACTCGTCTCGATGACCTGGAAGCGGGGGGTGTGGCTGGCCATTCTCTTTGCCACGGCCGCGCTCACGGCGATGGTGCTCGCGAAGTGGGAGTCGCCGCACGTCTGGCTCGTGGCCTTCATCCCATTGGTGATCGCCAGCGGAGGGAACTCCGGCAACCAGTCGGCCACCCTCGTGATCACCGCCCTCTCCACCGGCGACTGCAAACTCTCCGATTGGCCCCGAATCCTCCGGCGGGAGTTCGTGCTGGGACTGCTGCTCGGCGGACTGCTGGCGATTCCAGGCTACTGCCTGGCGCTCGCCTATGCGCCGACCGCTGCCGCGGCGCTCGTGATTCCGCTGACGATCCTCGGCGTGGTGATGATGGGCACGATGGTGGGGTCGGTGCTGCCGCTCGTCTTCCGTTCGATCGGCCTCGACCCCGCCCTGATGAGCAACCCGTTTGTGTCGGCGATCGTCGACATCGTGGGGATCGTGCTCTACATGCTGATCGCTGTCGTCGTGCTGGATTGACACCGCGCCGCCGGGCGGGCTCCCCGGACACGCTTCGTCAACTCACGGACAAGTTGAAAACTTGCCGCCACGGGGGACTGGGACACGGACAAGTTAAAAACTTGCCGCCACGGGGCATGGCACATGTCGTGCCGAACAGGATTGCACGTTGTCGTATTTTTCGTGAACTCAAAACTCGGGCGGAATCGTATCGCCTCGTTTGGCGGCAGCGGCCTTCGTCGTGATCTCGATCGATTCGACGCCGTCCCGCTTGCGGATGACGTAGACGAGCCTGCCCCCGGAGTCGCTCCGGGCGAGGATCGTGCGGAGCACCGTCCCGGCTGGCTTGTCCCGCTCATCCAGCCCGAAGGACTGATTTTTCGTGATGCCTTCCAACTGCAGGTCGCCGCCCAGAATCTCGATCGGCATGCCAATCTCATCCGCCACCATCTGGATCGACTTCTCGAGCGTGTCTTTGGCGAACACGAGGGAGATCTTCTTCTGCAGCCCGCCCGCCGGGCCAACGGAGACTGCTGCCGGCGTCTTTCCCGCCACCGCCGCACCAGGGCCCGGCGTCTGCTCGAGCGCCAGTTCCGACGCCAGCACGAGATTGTGGCCCGCATGCCGGGGAAGATAGGCGTTGAGCACGACCCCCTTCCCCTCCGCGCCGCAGCGGGCGTTGGCGGCCACCACGCGGATCATCGCGGGCAGCCGCATGACAAGCTTTCTGCCGTAGGGATGCGGGTTGATCGCGGCGCAGTAGTCCTCGACCGTGTCGGCGACGGTGTCGATCTGCTGCGCGAGCCGGCCGGCCAGCGGCTTCGCCGGCTCGGCACGGGTGGCGATCGTGTCGAGCTCGGCGTAGAAGTTGTCGCCACAATGCAGCGACAGGGCCGCAGCCTTCACACCGTCGCCGAAGAAACTGCCCAGGGGGTCGACAAGCCCGGCCAGCGGGCCGGCCATCAGGGGTCTGCCGTCGGTCAGCAGGTAGTGTGGTGAACCGAACAGCGTGAGATGCCGGGTACGGTCGAGCATGCCCACCAACTGCTCCAGATCCTGCGGCAGACTCGCCACGATCGCATCGACGTCTTTCTTCGTGCCGTCGTTCTGGGCCGCGGCCACCATCGCATCGACAATCTCTTCCGGTGCCATCACGAGCACCCGGCCCTCCTCGGCCGCGGGCAGCCAGAACGACAGCGATTTGCCCGTGTGAACCGTCTCGCCTTCAGCGATTTTCTCGGCCGTCTCACCCCATGCCTTCACCCGGGCATCGGCATCGTCCCGGAGCGGCGACGGCTCGAGAAGCCGCACCGTCCACCCGGCGACGATATCTCCCGCACCGCCGGCTCCCGCCTGCCAGCCCGCCTGCACCTCCGCGATATCCTCGAGTCTGCAGCCGCAGAGTGTGCCGAGCATGGCAATCCCTTCCGCCACGCGGGGGCCAAGCGACTGGACGAACTGCCGGCCCTCCTCGTCGGCCACGATCTCCGAGGGACGTGCGAGCAGCATCAACTGTGATCCGGGTGGCAGATAGGCGAGCGACGGAGGCTTGCCCGAGGTGGGCGATGCCCAGGGCAGATCGGCGGAATCGACGATCTTCAACTGTGGCTCTGGACTGGACTGTTTGGGGGCAGGCCGGCTGGTTGCCGGCTCTTCCGGCTGCTCGTCACTCGACGCTCGCTGCGAAGAATCATTCTCGGCAACGACGACAGGAGCTTCATGGTCGCTCTTTTTCCGTGCATCATTCGGAGCCGGTGTCGAATCACGTCGCGACAGGGCGATCGCCAGCACCAGCGCCACGAGGCCGCCGGCAACGCCCAGGCCGATCATGCCGAGCCGGGCGGCCCGCTTTTCCGCAACGCGGGTCGACCGTTTGCCGGCTGATGAGCCCGCCGCCCCAGCCGGGAGCACAGCCGCCGGGTGCGACGGTGCGGCCCCGATGGGCGGGACAGCGAGCGGGGATGCGAGGGCCGCTGGTTGCACTGCCGGCCCGGCGGCACCGATGGCGGGCTTCTGCGGCGGCGGCAGGGAACCGGAGACCGGAGGCAGGCCCATGCAGCCGGCCAAGGCGTCTGCCGCTTCGGCGGCGTCGGGATACCGGCTCGCCGGATCCCGGGCGACGAGATACGAGACCAACGTGGCCACTTCGACGGGCACCTGTGGCGGGCCCAGTGGGGGCGGCCCCACGAATGCCGCCTGCGACAGTGTGCGTTGAGCGTCTCCCTGCCAGCATGGCGGCACGCCCGTGAGCAGCGCATGCAGCATGCAGCCCAGCGCATAGATGTCGCTGCGTTCGTCGCTGAAGCGGCCCGGCAGCATCAGTTCTGGAGCCACGAATGACGCCCGCCGTCCGAGGCCGGAGACACGCTCGGTGGCGTCGACCGGCGTCTGTGCGGGCACGGCGTGCGGGTCGCCCGCCAACGGAACCTGCAGGAGACGCACCCGACCGGTGCGTTCACCCGCTCCAGGGCTCGCCGGCTCGCGACGCAGTGCATCGAGCGACAGGCCTCCATGCACGGCGCCGCGCCGATGCAGTTCGGCCACGGCCATGAAGATCGGCAGCATGAGCCGGCATGCCTCCGCCGGCGGCAGCGGCCCCAGACGGGCCAGTTCGTCGGCCAGCGACAGTCCGTTGACGTCCTCGCAGACGATGAACCTATTGCCGTGCGACTGTTCCAGCGCCCAGGTCCGGCTGAGGATCGGATCGACGGCGTCGTGGGCGATCGTTGTCCGCCGTACCACCTGCGTCCAGACATCCACCCGCTGGCAGAGTTTCCGATCGAGCACCATCAGGCACACAGTCCGGCCAGAGGGCTCGTGCCGCCCGCGGAACAGCCGCCCCGGGCCGTCGTTCTCCAGCCGCTCCATGAGCCGGTAGTCGCCGACGAAGAACGGGCCGGAGTCGCCATGCAGCAGCCGGCGTCCCTGCCACTTCGTCAGGGTGCCGCGTTGGACGAGCCACTTGGCGATCGCAGCCGCGGCGGCATCGACGCTCGCCGCCGGTGGCCGGCTCGCCGTCTCTCGGGCATGCTCCCGCCGCAGCGTGGCGAGCATGTCGCCCGCTACCAGCTGGCTGGCGGCCACGAGCTTCCAGAAATCCTCGGGAGCGGGGGTGGGCATGGTGGGCTGTTTCGCCGAAAGGTTTGCGTTGAGCATAACCGCTGGGGACATCTTCACGGGAGAGAGTCCGGCGGGAATTTCACCGGTCATGAATTTACCGGGGGCGAGTAAACTCCCAACCACCACGGCACTCGCCCCCGAGGACCGGGCATCAGGAGAACCAACGCATCATGCGATCCAGTGAAGCCATCGGCACCTACTTCAACCGGGCTGCCGACCAGCTCGACCTCTCCGACAATATCCGCCGCCTGCTGCTCACAGCGAAGCGCGAGGTGCAGGTGCAGATTCCGGTCGAACTCGACTCGGGCGAGGTGGCGACCTTCATCGGCTATCGCGTGCAGCACAACAACGCCCGCGGTCCGATGAAGGGCGGCCTTCGCTACCACCCGCAGGTCGACCTAGACGAGGTGCGGGCGCTGGCGTCACTCATGACCTGGAAGACGGCTGTCGTCGACATCCCCTACGGCGGCGCCAAGGGCGGCATCGCGGTCGATCCGTCCCGGCTCTCAGCCCGCGAACTGGAACGCGTCACACGGCGGTTCGTCGATGCCATCCACGACCTCTTCGGACCCGACGTCGACATCCCCGCGCCCGACATGGGGACGAGCCCCGAGGTGATGGCGTGGATCATGAACCAATACGACAAATACCACGGTTTCTCCCCCGCTTGCGTCACGGGGAAGCCCGTCGAGTATCACGGCCTTCCGGGCCGCGACGAGGCCACCGGCCGCGGTGTCGGCGGTCTCACGCTCAAGATCTTGAGCCGTTTGGGCCGGCGGATTCCCGGCACGCGGGTCGCCATCCAGGGATTCGGCAACGTGGGCTCGCACACGGCCCGTTTCCTCCACGATGCGGAATGCCGCATCGTGGCGGTGAGCGACGCCACCGCGGGCTTTCATCGCGCCGACGGTCTCGACGTGCTCGAACTGCTTCGGTATGCCCAGTCGCACTCTGGTCGGCTGGAGGGATATCAAGGCGCCGATGCGCTCACCAACGCCGAGCTTTTGGCCCTCGACTGCGACGTGCTCATCCCGGCAGCGCTTGGCGGCGTGCTCCACGCGGGAAATGCGGAAGCGGTACGGGCACCGATCATCATCGAGGCGGCCAACGCCCCGACGGAGCCCGAGGCCGACGAGATTTTCGACCGCCGCCAGATCACGGTGGTGCCCGACATCCTCGCGAACGCCGGCGGCGTGACGGCCAGCTGGTTCGAGTGGGTCCAGAACCGTCAGCACTACCAATGGGGCATCAACCGCGTGCGGCAGGAACTCGACCGCATCCTCGGCGAAGCGTTCGAACACGTCTGGCAACTGGCATCGTCACGGAAGGTGCCCCTGCGGACGGCGGCCTACATGCTGGGCGTCGGCCGCGTGGGCCGGGCCACCATTCTTGGAGGAATCGAATGACCGCCGCCGTCGGATTGATCGCCATGGGCAAGCCGGCGGCCTGACACCGCCCCACCTGCGACACGCCAAGCCGGCATCTTGCCATGCGATCGACGAGGGCGGGTTCCCCGAACACCGGAGCGAGCGTCAGGCGCCTCGGCGCATCAGGCGCACCCTCATCTCTCGCGCGACCGCCGAGCCGCCGTGCGAGCGGAGCGTGTTCGGGGAGCCCGCCCGGTATCAACCAACTCACGGCAAGTTAAAAACTTGCCGCCACGGGGGACTGGTACACAGGCAAGTTAAAAACTTGCCGCCACGGGGGACTGGGACACACGCAAGTTAAAAACGTGCCGCCACGGTGGGATCCGTCAGTGGGCGTGCCCCGTGGGCCGATACCAGTCGCCGCGGAGCCAGTTGGCGATCATTTCAACCTGCCGCCGAGTCAGCATCGGCGCGGCCCCCTCTTTCGCGATGCCGAAGCTCGGCATGCGATCGTTTGAGTCACCGTAGAACCGCTCGTGCGTCGGATCGTTGATGATGCCGACCAGCCACTCGCGGGAACCCCAGCCGGTGATATCGGGAGCGCTGCCCGCCGCCACGCCATTGTCGCGGAACGTATGGCACGAGCCGCAGCGATCGCCATCGGCGACGAGCCCCCTGCCCTTCTCCACTACCGACGGAGCCGTGCCGGCCGCTGCCAGACCGGCCTCCGCCGTCATGGCGGCGATCACCGCCTCGATGTCGTCGGGCTTCCAGGTGGCCGCGTCGGTGAGGTCGTTCTGAACGAAGTTCACCATATCGCCCTCCTTGTGCGCCGTGTTGCCAAAGTAGGCCGGGCCGGCGACCTGCTTGGGGTCGAGCAGGCCCCGCATCCAGGCGGCGGTACCGAAACCGTGCAGGTTCGCAGCCGACGCCTTCGCCAGCACCGCCTGCGCCTCCGGTGCTGCCGGATCGACATGGGCATGGCAGCTCGCGCAGTGCTGCGCAAAGAGCTTCGGGCCCTGGCTGAGGGCGTCGTTGCGGACCAGCTCCAACATGCCGGCGGGCGGAATCCGCTCCGGTCGGCCCGCCAGTTCGATCGACCGCGCGGCGTCGGCCTTGGCCTGCGCCACCGCGTCGAGGAAGGACTGCGAGTGGCGGATCCTTTCGAGTTTCTTCACGCGGGACTCGAAGGCGGCGATCTTCGCCGCGTCGTTGCCGAAATGCGCGGCGATCCTCGCCTTGTCGTTTTCGGTCTCCTCGATCAGTTTCTCGACGTCGGCAAAGGCGCTGCGGTCTGCCCAGAGGGCCGCGTAGTCTTCGTTGGTGGCCATGGCGGTGAGCAGCCCGACGCCCGCCAGCAACGCGAACGTGAAGGCGACGTTGAACCGGTGGCCAAGCTGCCAACGGCCGAGGATTGGCATCAGGAACATGACGCCCATGACCAGCCCCGGCACCACGATTGCGCCGAAGAATTCCCCGCTGGCGCCCCAGCCCTCGAAGACCTTCAGAAACTGAAACAGAAACAGGAAATACCACTCGGGCCGGGCCGCCGCATAGGGCTGCGAGGGATCGGCCGGGGCCCCGAGTTCGGCCCCGAGTTCTCCAGGCACGATCGGCCGGCCTTCTAGCATGGCACGCAGGGCCGGCATCAGGATCACGCCCAGCACGACGGCCATCACCGCCAGCATCGCCACGGCGTCCTTGAGCACCTGATCGGGCCAAAACATCGCGTCAGGGCGGGTGATCGGCTGTTTTGCGCAGAGCCCGTGCTTGCGGAAAAGCGAAAGATGCACGACCAGCATGAGCACGAGCGTGGCCGGCAGGAAGCCGGCGTGGATCGCGAAGAACCGCGTGAGCGTGTGATGGCCGTAGTCGGGGCCGCCCACGACCACCTGCTGGAGCGAAGGGCCGATCAGAGGCACGAGCCCGGCCAGATTGGTGGCCACGCGGGTGGCCCAGTAGCCCTTCTGGTCCCACGGCAACAGGTAACCGGTGAGCGCCATGCCGAGGACGAGCATCATGAGCACGAGCCCCAGCCAGAAATTCACCTCCCGCGGTGCCCGATACGCGCCGTCGATCACCACCTGCATGAGGTGCAGCGCGAGCAAGACGACCATCGCCTGGGCCATCACGTGATGGATGCCGCGGAGCAGCCAGCCGCCGGTCATTTCGTGCTGGATGTAGTAGACGCTCTCCCAGGCCGTCTGGGCGCTGGCGGAATAGCTCGACCAGAGCACGAGGCCGGTGATGACCTGTGTCATGAACGCGAAGACGAGCGTGCTGCCCCAGACATAACGCCACCGGGCGCCCCCCGGAACCCGCTCGTAGAGGGCCTCCTGCATGACCGCTCGGTAGCCGGTGCGGTCGTCGAGGAAGTCGGCCAATTGGCCGAGCAGTCCCCCGCTGGCCGCGGGCGGCGTCCGCTTCTGATCGTGCCGATGCTGCGGTTTCATGGGCGTGCCACCTTTTCGGCAATGCCGGTGTAGAAGTTCTGCCACTTCACGGTGATCTCACCATTCTTCGCAACCTGGCACTCGAGGCCGTCCATTGCCCGCGGGCTGGGACTGGGGGCGACGATGCCGCCGTCGAGCATGAACTTGCTGTTGTGGCACGGGCAGCGGAAGCAGCGTTCCTGCGACTCGATCTCCACGAAACAGCCGGCGTGCGGGCAGGTCGCGGAGAGGGCCTGCACCGTATCGGAGCCTTTCTCGCGGCGAAGGTAGACCGCGCCGATCGGTTCCGCTGCGAACCCGGTCCAGGCGTCGACCCGATCTGACACCACCGCAAACTGCCTCGGGATGCCGTCATCCGGCACGCTGGCCAGTTCCGTCACCGGGAGAAACGTGGCGGCCGCCCCACGGCGGCGGAGTGGATCGAGAAACATCCAGACGCCGGCCACCAGTGGCGGGAGCGTCGCCAGGCCACCGCACGCGACGGCGAAGAACTTGGTCAGAAATCCGCGCCGGTTCGCTTCAGATTCGCCCGGCGTGTCATGTCGTGACATGGTGTAACTCCTGATGCATCTAAGAAACGAACGTTCACGAGCGCGAGTCACACGGCGGGCTTGTCCGCCGCCCGCACCGCCTCGTCCACGGCCGCAGTGACGCGTTCGTGGGCCGCCTCGAAGGGGCCGGGCAGGATCGCGCCGGCAGCCGCCTTGTGGCCGCCGCCGCCGAAACGACCGGCCAGGGCGCTGCAGTCGACGCTCGAGCGGCTTCGGAAGCTCAACTTGATCCGGCCGTCGGGCTGTTCGATGAGGATCGCCGCGACCTGCGTGCCCTTCACGGCCAGCGTCAGGTTGATCAGATCCTCGGTGTCATGCGGAGTCGCGGCCGTCTCCTTGATGTCGGCCAGCCGCACGATCGACGTGATCACCCGGCCGTCGTGAGAGGTGCGGGCGCTCGAGAGCGTCCGCCCCACAAGATGCAGCCGGGCGAGCGTGTCTTGCTCGAAGAGTTCCCGGTAGATCGTCGGGGGGCTGGCGCCCGCATCGACCATGCGTGCCGCGATCCGAAACGACTCTCCCGATGTCGAGGGAAACCGGAAGCCGCCGGTGTCGGTCGACAAGCCGGCATAGAGCGGTGTGGCGATCCGCTCGGTGAGAGGCACCTTCAGCCGCAGTCCGATCTCGGAGACGATCCGCGCCGTGGCCTCGGCCGACGTGTCCTTGAACCAGCGGTCGCCGAGATCGTCCTCGCTGACGTGATGGTCGATCACGAGCACCCGGTCGCGCATCGCCTTGAGCACCTCGCCCATCGCGCCCAGCTGGGCCCAGGCGCTCGTGTCGAGCACGATGAGAAGATCGCGGTCGGCGAGGTCGGCCGGCTTCACCTGCTCGGCCAGCGACTCGATCTTCCGGTCGGGATCGATCCACTGCAGACTCGCCGGAGTGGCCTGCGCGTTGACGATCCTGACATGCTTGCCGAGCGCCTCGAGGATGCCGGCCATGCCCAGTTCGCTGCCCAGCGCGTCGCAGTCGGGGCGAACGTGGCTGGTGAGCACCACGCGTTGGGATTGCCTGAGAATCTCAAGCAGACTGGCCCAGTCGAGTCGCATGTGGTCTCCATTCCTCTCGGAAAATAAGTCGTCTTCGTGGCGATTCCGTCCAAACCGGCACATCGAGCGAACAATCGTGGTCAGACGATGATACGCGACTCGTCCGGCACCGAGCCGACGACCTCCAAGGCCCTGGCCACGTCGGCGGTCAGCTGCATCTTGAGTGCATCGATTGAATCGAACCGCTGAGTGTCGCGCAGCCGATCGAGGAAGTCAACGTCGAGCGAACTGCCGTAGAGCGTGCCCGAGAAGCCGATCAGGTGCGCCTCCACGCTGATGCGGGTTTCGCCGAAAGAGATGTTGGGGCCGATGTGGACCGCCGCAGGGTGGGTGGTGTGATCCGGGAGCGTGACGCGGGCGGCATAGACGCCGGCTGCGGGCAGCAGCGTGGCGATTCCCGAGAGGTTGGCGGTGGGAAAGCCGATGGTGGCCCCACGTCGAGCCCCTTCCACGACCGTGCCGGTGAGGCGGTAGGGCGACGTCAGCAGGAGCGACGCCTCGCGGACCGCCCCCGCCGAAATCAAGCCGCGCAGCCGCGAACTCGACACCGGCAGCCCGTCGGCCACCACCGCCGGCACCGTCTCCAACGTCACGCCATCGCGGCCGCAGAGTGTCTCGAGCAGGTGGATGTCGCCGGTGCGGTTGGCACCGAAGCGGAAATCCGTCCCCTCCACGATGACCCGCGCGCGAAGCCGGCCCTGGAGAATGTCGGCGTAAAAGCTTTCCGCGGGCAGCGACACGAGCGCCCGATCCGTGGGCTGCACGACCACGGCATCGACGCCGAGCGACCGCAGCAAGGCCGCTCGCCGGGCGGGCGTGGTGAGTGGGGCGGGCGCCGCGTCGGGCCTGACCACCACCGCCGGGTGGGGATCGAACGTGAAGGCGACGGCGGGCACGTCGAGCCGCCGTGCGGCATCGCACAGATGGCGGACGATCGCCGCATGCCCCAGATGCACGCCATCGAAGTTGCCCACGGTGACGGCGCAGGCCGGCGACCGGGGGGTCCAGCGACCGCTGGCGGCGGCGATGAGGGGTGGCGGGATGTCGGGCACTGTCGGACGACGCGGAGGGCCGGGAGGGAGGCCCGGAAGTGTAGCGTATGCGAGCGGTCCTCGGTGCAGCAGCGGCACGGCCCACGGTATGATTGGGGTGCAACCCACCAGAGGAATCCTCATGGCCGCCGCAACGAGCGAAGACAAGCAGATTTTCCTGTCGGCCGAATTGGCCTGCCGTCTGGCAGCCATCGACATCGGTTCCAACAGCGTGCGGCTGCTCGTGGCCGAGGCCCTGCGGGGCGGCACCTACCGGATCCTCGACGAGGAACGGGAGCCGACAAGGCTCGGGCGCAGCGTGTCGGAGAAGGGACAGCTCGACGACGAGTCGATGGAGCGGACGATCACCGCCCTGCGGACCTTCAAGCAGATCGCCGCCGGCTACCAGGCCACGAGCCTGCGGACGATCGCCACCTGCGCCGTCCGCGAGGCCCGCAACGGCCCCGAATTCTGCCGTCGTGTCCGTGAACAGGTGGGACTCGAGGTGGAGGTGATCTCGGGGGATCGGGAGGCCCGTCTCGCCTTCTCGAGCGTGCAGAATGCATTCGATCTCTCCGGCAAGAACGTGATTGTCGCCGATATCGGCGGCGGCAGCACAGAGATCGTTTTCGCCACCGGCAACCTCATCGAATCGATTTTCTCGACGCCGCTGGGCGCCGTGCGACTCACCGAGCAGTTCGCCCTCGGCGAGGGGGCGGTGCCGGAGACGTTTCAACGCGACATCGCTCGCATGGAGGAGGAGATCGCGCTGTGCCTCAAGAAGCGGACCACGCGGCCACTCTTCGCACCGCACTTCCTCGTCGGCTGCGGCGGCACGTTCACCACGCTCGCCGAGCTGGTGATGGCGTCGAAGAAGGAGGTCGACATCCCGGTCGCCGGCTACAAGGTGTCGCATGCCGAGGTGCGGCACCTGCTCGACCGCCTGCTCAAGATGCCGTTGCGGTCGCGGCGGGGCATGGCGGGCATGACACCCGACCGGGCCGACATCATCCTGGCGGGCCTGTCGATCATCGACTCCCTCATGAAGCGGTTCCGCGTCAACACGCTCGTGATCCACACGCGGGGCGTTCGTGACGGACTCGTGCGGGAAATGATCGACGACGCGGTGGGCACGACGGTCGACGATCCCGCCCACCGCGACGCGGCCATCGAACGGCTGGCCGCCGCCTGCTCGGGCGAACTGGAGCATGGCCGGACGGTGGCGCTGCTCGCCGGCCGCATCTTCGACCAGCTTGCCGGCCCTCTGGAATTGGTCACGGGCGACAGGCTGCTCCTGGAATGCGCCGCCCGGCTGCAGGACGTGGGCTACGTGATCAACTACGACCAGCATCACAAGCACAGCTACCACCTGATCCGCAACAGCCGTCTGCCCGGCATCCGGGCCCACGACCTCGAGCTGATCGCGAACGTCGCGCGGTATCACCGTGGCGCGCACCCAAAGCGGAAGCACGAAAACCTCGCCAGGCTCTCGCCGGAGGATCAATCGCGGGTGCAGCGGCTGGCGGCGATCCTCCGGCTTGCCGGCGGCCTCGACCGCAGCCGCTCGCAGCAGGTCCGCGACGTGCGGGTGCGACTGGAGAATTCACGCGTGTTCGTCGACGTGGTCGCCGATCAGGACCCGCTGGTCGACATCTGGGGGGCCGAGCGAAGAACCGACCTCTTTGAAAAGGTGTTCACCCTGCCGATCACGATCCAGTGGGCCGGCGGACACGATGCGGTCGCGAGCGACAACGGCAAGCCGGCCAGGCCGCGGCGCAAACGCCGCGGCAACGACGCGGACGTTGGCGAGAGCTGAACGATCGCCACACGCATGGGTTCGCCGGCGGACTCCGCGGATCTGGTGTTTGGGGAGCCGGGATCGGCGGAAGCTCGAGGAGCATTTGGATTTTTCTCCCCGCCCGGGACATGCAGCTTCGCAGAAGTTCGCGGAGAAAAAGCCACGCGACGAGACATCTGCCGTCCCGGCGACGCGTCGCCAACCGCTGACCATGCAACCGGTGGAACCGGCACAGGTCGCCTCTCTGACGGTTTCCGCAACCGCTGGGCCGTCCGGTGCCGATCCTTCCTGACGAGCGAGTGAGCGATTCACGGAGTGTTTCATGCGACTGTTCGGCAGTTCCCCCGGTTGGCTTGGCCACGGCCTGCGGGTCGCGTGTCTGGCTGTGGTCGGCATCGCCGCCCAGACGGCGCCGGCCGCCGGCCCCCGCTGGTTCTCCGGCCCGAGGTCCGCCGCCTCGACCGGCACGCCACAAAATCAGGCCCCCTACCAGCCCGGTGCGTCACCGTATGTGACCGGAATCAAGCAGCGGCCGAAGTATTTCGTGCCTCCGACCAATCCGCGGACCCCCACCTGGAAGATGTACGGCACGCCCCCGGGGGTCGTCCCGGGCGACTGGCCCAGCTACGCTCCACTTGGATTCGGTGGGTATCGTTTTCCCGCCGTCGGTTCGCAGGCGTATCGCTGACCGTCCGGCGCGACCTCGACCCCCGTCTCCGGGAGCCGTCGCGCGTGGCCGATCTGCTCACTGTGACTGACGCGGGCCTCTACTGCGCCCAGGGCGACTTTTACATCGACCCCTGGCGACGGGTGCCCCGCGCGATCATCACGCACGCCCATGCCGACCACGCTCGCTCGGGCTGCGGCCGCTATCTCTGCGCGGCTCCTGGCGTTCTCGTGCTTCGCAGCCGCGTTGGCAACGCCTCGCCGATCGACAGCCTGCGGCACGGAGAGACGCTCTCGATCAATGGCGTGCAGGTGTCGCTCCATCCGGCGGGCCACGTGCTCGGCTCGGCGCAAGTCCGCGTTTCGCACGGTGGCACGACCTGGGTGGTGACGGGCGACTACAAGCTCGAGGCCGACCCGACCTGCGCCCCGTTCGAGCCGGTGGAGTGCGATGTGTTCGTCACCGAGTCGACCTTCGGCCTGCCTGTATACCGGTGGCAGGAGCCGGCGACGATCGCTGCGCAGATCAACGCCTGGTGGCGAGCCAACCGCGATGCCGGTCGCACGAGCGTGCTGCTCGCCTATGCGCTCGGCAAGGCGCAACGGCTGGCGGCGGCGGTCGATCCCTCCATCGGCCCGATCATCGGGCACGGAGCCGTGATGAAAATGGTCGAGGCCTATCGGGCCAGCGGTGTGCGGCTGCCGCCGATCGACCGGGTGCCGCCCCGCACGCGGCGGATGGGAGGCGGTCGGGCGCTGGTGATCGCGCCGCCGAGCGTGGCCGGAAGCCGCTGGCTGGGAATCTTCGGCGAGACGAGCGTGGCGATGGCATCCGGATGGATGACGCTCCGCGGTGTGCGGCGGCGGCGGGGATTCGACAAGGGCTTCGTCGTCTCCGACCACGCCGACTTTCCGGGACTGCTCACCGCCATCGCAGCCTCGCGGGCTCGCCGCGTGCTCGTCACCCACGGTTTCACCGACACCCTCACGCGGCTGCTGCAGGAACGCGGCGTCGATGCCGCGGTCCTGCCCACGCGGTTCGCCGGAGAGGGTGTGCCCGATGCGGCGGCGCCAGACGGCGACGGCGACGGCGACGGCGAACAGGACGTTCCCCGCGAACCGCCCGAGCCGGACGAGCTCGAGGAGGAACGGGAGTGAAACCGTTTACCGACCTTTATTGGCGGCTCGACGCCACCACGAGCACGAACGAAAAGGTGGATGCGCTCCGCGAGTATTTCGCGGCGGCACCTCCCGAGGATGCGGCCTGCGCGATCAAGGTGCTCTCAGGCGGCAGACAGCTGCGGGCCGTCTCGACCGCGATGCTCCGCGAGTGGGCCGCGGAGGCCGCCGGCATTCCGCTCTGGCTCGTGGAGGAATGTTATGCCCACGTCGGCGACCTGGCCGAGACGCTGGCCTTGGTGCTGCCGCACTCCGGCACCGACGCGACGGAGGGCGTCGGCATGGGGCTGGCCGAGTGCATGCAGACCACGATCGTGGAACTGCGGGGAGCGGACGACGAGCGGAAGCGGGCGACGGTGGAGCATGTCTGGCGGCGGCTCGCCCCGCGGGAGCGAATCGTCTGGCACAAGTTGCTCACCGGCGGCTGCCGCGTGGGCGTGTCGCGGACGCTCGTGGCCAGGGCACTGGCGGAGGTGGCGGGCGTCGATCCGGCCGTGATGGCCCACCGGCTGATGGGAGATGGTGTCACCGATGCCGATGCGTATCGGCGTCTCATGACGAGCGAGCCGACCGCGGCTGACGCGCGGAGGCCCTATCCATTTTTTCTGGCGTCGGCGGTCGAGTGCGAGCCGAGCGACCTGGGTCCAGTCGCCGACTGGGTGGCGGAATGGAAGTGGGACGGCATGCGGGCGCAGCTTGTGCGCCGCGGCGCCGACGCCACGCTCTGGAGCCGCGGCGAAGAACTCGTCAACGAGTCTTTTCCAGAGATCATCGCGGCCGCAGCCTCGCTGCCCGCCGGCACGGTGCTCGACGGCGAACTCCTGGCCGTGCGCGACGACACCCTGCTCGGCTTCGCCGCGGTCTCAAGGCGGAGCGGCCGCCGGCGCGTGCCCAAGAAGCTGCTCGAGGATGTGCCCTGCGTGTTCGTGGCCTACGATTTGCTCGAAGTCGACGGCATCGACATCCGCGGCCTGCCGCTGGCCGAACGACGCCAGCACCTCGAGTCGGTCGTGCCCCTGCCCTTCACTCCCGGCGCCGTGGCGGCCGCGACCGATGGTGCCGCCGTCATTGAGACCGCCGCCGCACCCCCGCGGATCCTCCACTCGCCCCGTGTCGTAGGCGACTCCTGGGAGTCGCTCGCAGCCGCGCGGAGCGTGTCGCGTGACCGTGGTGTGGAAGGGCTCATGCTCAAGCGGCGGAGCAGTTCGTACGGCGTGGGCCGCGTCCGCGGCGACTGGTGGAAGTGGAAGATCGAGCCGCTGGAGATCGACGCGGTGCTGCTCTATGCACAGGCCGGACACGGCAGACGGGCCGGGCTGCACAGCGACTACACGCTCGGTGTCTGGCATGACGGGCGGCTCGTGCCGGTGGCCAAGGCCTATTCAGGCCTGGCCGATGCGGAGATCGTGGAACTCGACCGGATCGTGCGGGCCACCACGCTCGAGCGCCACGGGCCGGTGCGCGTGGTGCAGCCGACGCAGGTCTTCCAAATGGCGTTCGAAGGCATCTCGCGTTCGACGCGGCACAAGGCGGGCGTGGCGGTCAGGTTTCCGCGGATCGTGCGGTGGCGACGGGACAAGACGCCCCCCGAGGCGGGCACGCTCGCCGACCTCATGCGGCTTATCGACGCGGGCACGGTCGGCGGCGTCTCCGCTCCGGAGGCCGTGCCATGAAAACACCGCAGGTCCGCGGCCGTCGTCCGCCACGAACCGGCGTTGGCGTGCCGCGCGACACCGACGGGCCGGCCGCGTGGTTCGCAGCCCGCGGCTGGAAGCCGTTTCCCTTTCAGCGCGAAGTCTGGCGGGAGATGGCCCGTGGCACGAGCGGACTCGTGCATGCGCCCAGCGGCACGGGCAAGACGCTCGCCGCGTGGCTCGGGGCGCTTGCCCGGGCACGCTCGCTCGGTCCGTCCGATCGGTTGCGGGTCGTCTGGCTGACGCCACTCAAGGCCCTGGCCGCCGATACGGTGCGGTCGCTCGAATCGCCGCTTGCGGATCTTTCCAAGGGCTGGCTGCCCGGCCGCTGGAGCGTGGGCCTCCGCACCGGCGACACCTCGGCCGCCGACCGTCGCCGCCTGCGGGCAAGCCCTCCGGCGGCGCTCGTGACGACGCCCGAGACCCTCTCGATCATGCTGTCGCTCGAGGATGCGCACGAGGTCTTCGCGGGGCTCGAGACGATCATCGTCGACGAGTGGCACGAACTGCTTTCCACCAAGCGTGGCGTGCAGACGGAACTGGCGTTGGCCCGCCTGCGGGCCCACTCGCCCGATGCCATCACCTGGGGGCTCTCGGCCACGCTCGCAAATCTCGACGAGGCGGTGGCGGCCCTCACCGGTCCGGCACGGGCGGCCGCGGCCCGTCTCGTGCGGGCCCGCGTGCCCCGCCGTCTGGAAATCGAAACCCTCATCCCGCGGCCGATGGAACGGTTTCCGTGGGCCGGGCACATGGGCATGCGGCTCCTGCCGCAGGTGATCGAGCGGATCGAGACCGCCGCCACGTCGCTCGTGTTCACCAACACGCGGTCGCAGGCGGAACGCTGGTTCGATGCGATCGGCACCGCGCGGCCCGACTGGAAGCCCCTCATCGCGCTGCACCACGGCTCGGTCGATCGCGAACTGCGGTCCGCGGCGGAGGACGGGCTGCGTTCGGGCCGGTTCAAGTGTGTCGTGGCGACGTCGAGCCTCGACCTCGGTGTCGACTTCGGCCCGGTGGAACAAGTGTTTCAGATCGGCAGTCCGAAGGGGATCGCGCGGCTGCTGCAGCGGGCCGGACGCAGCGGCCATGCGCCAGGTGCCACGGGCCGGCTGGTCTGCGTGCCCACGCATGCGCTCGAACTGATCGAATGCGCGGCGGCCCGGCAGTCGGTGGCCGCGGGAGTGGTCGAGGCCCGTCGTCCGCTCACCAACGCCCTCGACTGTCTGGCGCAGCACCTGGTCACCGTCGCCTGTAGCGGCGGCTTCCGCGAACAGGAGTTGCGGGCGGAGGTCGCCGGTACGCGAGCCTTCGCGGCGATCGACGACGCCTCCTGGCGATGGGCGATCGACTTCGCCGCCCGGGGAGGGCCGGCGCTCTCCGCCTATCCGAACTTCGCGAGGATCACGGAACGCTTCGGCCGCTGGTACGTTGCCAGCAAGACGATCGCCAGACTCCACCGGATGTCGATCGGCACGATCGCTGGCGATGCCAGCGTCGAAGTGAAGTGGCTGCGGGGAGGGCGACTCGGCACCGTCGAGGAATCATTCGTGTCGCGGCTCAACCCCGGAGATCGGTTTCTGTTCGCCGGCCGGCCCCTCACGCTCTTCCAGTTCGACGGTCTGACCGCCTGGGTGAAACGCGCGCGTGGGGCTTCGGCCCTGCAGGTGCCGCGGTGGAACGGCGGGCGGATGCCGCTCTCCACGCTGCTCTCGGCGGCGGTACTCGAGCTCGTGCAGTCTGCGGCGGGCGGCACGGAGGCACCGCCTGCGACGTCGACGCGGGGGCGGCTGCCGGAGGTGCAGGCCGTCTTGCCGCTTCTGCAGACACAGTCGCGGTGGAGCCGTCTGCCAGGCGACGATTTCCTGCTCATCGAACGTGTGCAGTCCCGCGACGGCCACCATGCGTTCCTGTTTCCCTTCGCGGGCCGGCTGGTGCACGACGGCCTGGCGGCCCTGGTCGCCTGGCGGATCGCGCAGCATAAGCCGAGCACGTTCACGATGGCCGCGACCGACTGGGGCTTCGAACTGGCGAGCCGCGAACCGCTGTTCTCCCACGAGCGGGAGTGGCGGCAGGCGCTCTCGCCGGCCAACCTGCTCGAGGATCTGATGGCCTGCTTGAACGGCACGGAGATGGCGCGACGGCATTTCCGTGAAATCGCCCGCGTGGCGGGGCTCGTGGCGGGTGGCCGCCGGACCAACCGGCAGACCCAGTCGTCGGCCGGATTGATCTTCGACGTGCTCATGGAGCACGACTCGGGAAGCATGCTGCTCTCGCAGACACGTCGGGAGGTGGTCGAGCAGCAGTTCGAGTTTGGGCGCCTCCGCGATACCGTCGAGGCAATCGCCGCGAAGGACATCCGGGTCGTCGACACGGCCCGGCTCTCACCGCTGGCCTTTCCGATCTGGGCCGAGCAGGTGCAGGCACGGCTCACCACGCAGGGCTGGCTCGAACGCATCACGGCGATGGCCCACGAGCTCGAGCAGGCCGCGGAGGCGACGCCAGAATGAGCGGGGTGCGAATCGCATGTGAACCGGGCGTTGGCTCGACCGCCCCCGACATTGTTCTGCTGCCCGGCCGCGCGGCGCTCCTGCCTGCCTCGCGGACGCTGCTCGTGGCCGATCTTCACCTTGGCAAGGCGGCGACGTTTCGCCGCGCGGGCATCCCGGTGCCGGAGGGATCGGCACAGCGCGACCTCGAACGGCTCGGGCAGTTGGTGCGGAGCCACGACGTGCGGCGTCTCGTCGTGCTTGGTGATCTCTTTCACGCCAGAAGCGGTTGCACACCGCAGGTGTTCGCGGAGTTCGCCTCGCTGCGTCTTCAGATTCCCGACACGTCGGTGGTGCTCGTGCTCGGCAACCACGATCGCGCAGTGGGCAGGCTGCCCGAGTCGCTGGGATTCGACGCCTGCCTACCCAGCCTCGACGAGCCGCCGTTTCACTTCGTGCACGAGCCCGCCACGGGCGTCACCGTCTCCGACCGGGATCTCTTCACGGTGGCAGGCCACCTGCATCCCACGGTTGCGATCCGCAGCCCCAGCGGCGACCGGCTGGCCGACCGCTGCTTCGTGGCGGAGCCAGACCTCCTGGTGCTGCCAGCCTTCGGATCCTTCACGGGCGGCCACCGGATCGAGCCCACGGAAGCAATGCGGCTCTGGATCGCCCGGGACGACGGCGTGGTCGACGTGACCCGACTCGTGGCTGGCAGCTTCAAGAGACGGTGAAAGCCCCGGATCGCGATTGGATGCTCGGGGAGCCAGGCTTGACGACGTGGCCGGAGACGAAAACCCGTGGCCGGAAACAGAGATCCGTGGCCGCAAGTTTTCAACTTGCGGAATTCGGGACACGGACAAGTTAAAAACTTGCCGCCACAAGGGGGAGGGACATTCCGTGCTAGCCGGTCACTTCGCGAAACGCCACGTGCAGCCGGTCGAGCAGGTCGCGGGCCGTCATCGAAATCTCGCCGACGGACTCCGCGGCGAGGTCTCCCGCGCGACCATGCACCCACGCCGCCAGTCGGGCCGCATCGAACGGTGACAGCCGTTGGGCCAGCAGCGCGGCAGCAACCCCGGTGAGCACGTCTCCGGTGCCGGCCGTGGCCATGCCGGGATTGCCGGTGTCGTTGTGCGATTGCCGCGCGCGGTCGACGATCAGCGTCGCCGGTCCCTTCAGGACGATCACGGCATCGATCGCTCCGGCCAACGCGGCAGCCTCGCGTTCGAGCATGCCCCGGTCACCGGCCTGGGCGGATGACGGATCGTCGCCGAGCAGCCTGAGCATCTCGCCTGCATGCGGCGTGAGAATCCGCGGGCCCGCGTGGTCGGCAAGAGATCCGCGGTCGATATGGGCGAGCACCCACAGTGCGTCGGCGTCGAAGACGGCCGGCTGCGGCAGGTGACGCCAGAGGTGCGACACGATCTGGACGACCGCATCGGAGCGGCCGAGCCCGGGGCCGACGGCCACGGAGTCCGCCCTTCGCGTCGAGGCCTCGATCTCCTCGAGGGCGGCCGTGGCGAACGTGCCATCGATCCGTCCCGGCAGCCCGCGGGTCATCACGCAAGGGTCGAAGCAGGCGGCGATCGCGGCGACGTGCTCCGGCACCAAGGCCTCGACCAGGCCCGCGCCGCTCTTGAGCGCCGCCATGGCGGCGAGCGCGGGCGCCCCGGCCATGCCGGCGGCACCGCCCACCACCACCACGCGTCCATAGTCGCGTTTGCTCGTGTCGCGGTTTCGGTTGGACAGCCTTGGCAGGTGGGCTGGAAGCATCGCTATTCCATTCCTCGGGATTCCGCGTGGCGGCCGCCGCGGACGGCGAACGGCCCCCCCTTGATCGGGATCGTCGGGGCGAATTCTCTGGTGGCAGGCTGATTACCTTGACTGAAACGACTGCAAGGGGCTACCTTCGCCAGCACTCGACAGGATAGCTTGATCGCCAAGGAGATGGGTGCCCCCTCATGAGTGACGCTGAAAAACCGGGTGATCTGTTCAACGTGAAGAAGGTCCGCCGGCTGATCGAGCTCATGAAGGAGCACGATTTGGCCGAGATCGACCTGAAGCAGGCTGATCATCGCGTGCGGATCAAGCGGGGCGGCGAAGTCATCGCCACCACCTCGGCGCCCGTGATGCAGACGGCAGCCCGTCCCGCCTCTGGGGCCGGTGCCACTGCCCCGCAGCCGACCGCCGATGCCGGCATGCTCGTGATCAAGAGCCCGATGGTGGGCACGTTCTACAAGGCCTCCGGCCCCGATTCCGCACCGTTCGTCAAGGTCGGCGATCGGATTGGGCCCGAGAAGACGGTGTGCATCGTCGAGGCCATGAAGGTCTTCAACGAGATTCCCGCCGGCGTCTCCGGCCAGGTCGTGGCAATCCTCGTGGAAAACGGAGCGCCGGTCGAATTTGGCCAGCCGCTCATCAAGGTGGATCCGGGGGCGTGAGCCTGCCCCGGAGTATCGTGATCGCGATGCGTTGCCCGCCTCGTGATTTGTTCCTTTCGTTGCTGGCCCGAGCTTCTGGCGGGAGCCTATGTTCAAACGGATTCTGATAGCCAACAGGGGCGAGATCGCCCTGCGTGTGATCCGCGCCTGCCGCGAACTGGGCGTCGAGACCGTGGCCATTTTCAGCGAGGCCGACCGCGGGGCACCCTACCTCGAACTGGCCGACGAGGCGATCTGCGTGGGCCCGGCCCGGGCGGCCGACAGCTACCTGCGGATCGACCGGGTGATCAGCGCAGCCGAGATCGGCAACGTGCAGGCCATTCACCCCGGCTACGGATTCCTCTCGGAGAACTCACACTTCGCGGAGGTCTGCCGCTCGTGCGACATCGGCTTCATCGGGCCGACGCCTGAGGCGATGGAGCGGGTGGGTGACAAGAATTCCGCACGGGCATTGGCCCGCGAGGCAGGAGTGCCTACGGTGCCCGGCAGCGACGGACTGGTATCGAACGAACAGGAGGCGGTGCGGGTGGCCCGGGAAGTCGGCTATCCCGTCCTGCTCAAGGCGACCGCCGGCGGAGGTGGCAAAGGCATGCGGGTGGCGGCCAATGAACTGGCGCTGGCGAACGCCTGGCAGCAGGCTTCGGCCGAGGCGCAGGCGGCATTCGGCAATGCCGGCATCTATATCGAGCGCTATGTCGAACGGCCGCGTCACGTGGAGATCCAGATCCTGGGCGACCAGCACGGCAACATCGTGCACCTCTGGGAACGCGACTGCTCGACGCAGCGACGGCACCAGAAACTGATCGAGGAGAGCCCGTCCCCTCGCCTGCCTCAGGAAACCCGCAAGAAGATGTGCGAGGCTGCTGTCCGCCTGGCGAAGGCTGCCGGCTACTACTCGGCCGGCACGGTCGAATTCATCGTCGACCAGCAGGACAACTTTTATTTCATCGAGGTCAACGCGCGGATTCAGGTCGAGCACCCGGTGAGCGAAATGGTGACCGGCATCGACCTCGTGAAGGCGCAGATCCGCGTCGCGGCCGGCGAGAAACTCGGCCTCACGCAGAAGGACATCGTGCCCCGTGGCCATGCGATCGAGTGCCGCATCAACGCCGAGGATCCCGCACACAACTTTCGTCCCTGCCCGGGGCGGATCGAGCGGATCATCGCTCCCGGCGGTTTCGGCGTGCGGTTCGACTCCCATGCCACCGCCGGCTACACGGTGCCCCCGCACTACGACTCGTTGGTTGGAAAACTGATCGTGCACCAGCCGACGCGGCAGGAGGCGATCCGGACGATGATCCGCGCGCTCAAGGAGTTGCGGGTCGAGGGGATCAAGACCACGGTGCCATTGCACCTCGAGGTGCTGGCCAACGCCGCGTTCCACGACGCCCAGATCGACACGACATTCGTGGAGCGGATGCTGGCCGGATGATGTCCGCTTTCGGCAACGCGTGGGTGCGATCCATCGCGGCCCGTTGCGGATGCGACCTCTTCAGTTCCAGGAACGTGATGCCCTTGCAGTCGAACATGACCGTTTTCCGCCACGCATTCGGACCGTTTGCCATCAGGAGAGAGCCATGAGTGAGTCGTTGTCGCGCCCGCCCAAGGGAGATCATCAGTTTCGCCGAGTGGCCATCCTGTTTGCAGGGGGTCCGGCGCCGGGCGCCAATGCAGTCATCTCGACGGCAGCCACGTCGTTCATGCGCAACGGCACAGAGGTCGTCGGCATGAAGCACGGCTACTCGTCGCTCGCCGAATACTCAGCCGACAAACCGCTCGTGCCGGGCAGCGACTACGTGGTGATCACGCCTGAGTTCCTCAAGCGGACCCGTTCCGGCCAGGGCATCATGCTGGGCACCGCGCGGACGAATCCGGGAAAGCACGTGTCGGCCCCCGCCCATTTCGACGATGCCCAGCGGGTGGCGCCCCTGAAGAACGTCTACGAAGGCCTCCTGTCGCTGGGCGTCGAGGCCCTGATTTCGATCGGCGGCGACGACACGCTCAAGACGGCCAACAAGTTCAAGATGTATCAGGACCGCCTGCCTGCGGGCAGCAAGCGGATCCCGGTCGTGCACCTGCCCAAGACGATCGACAACGACTACATGGGGATCGATTTCACGTTCGGCTACTTCACGGCGGTCGACACGCTTGGCGGCGAAATCCGCAACCTGCTGTACGACGCGGACGCGGGCCGCTGCTACTACCTCTGCGAGACGATGGGCCGCAGCGCCGGCTGGCTCTCGTATGGTGCTGCGATCTCAGGCGAGGCGAGCCTTGTCATCAGCGTCGAGGACATCCACGGCAGGTATCGCAGCGAGGAGACGGTCACCGACTCCGCGGGCCAGACGAAGATCAAGCCGGTGATGAACATCGAGGAGGTCGTGGGCCGGATCGTGAAGACGATGCGGGTTCGCGAGGAGGAAGAAGGCAAACAGTATGGCGTGGTCGTGCTGGCCGAGGGGCTGGCCGAATACCTGCCAAGCAAGCAGTTGGAAGGCATTCCCCGCGACGAGCACGGACACATCTCGATCGCCCAGGTGCAACTGGGCCGGATGTTCTCCAAGCTGGTCGCCGACGAGTTCAAGCGGCAGACGGGCCGCTCACGGAAGGTCGTCGGCCTGCAGTTGGGCTATGAGGCCCGCTGCGCCAAGCCGCACGCCTTCGACGTGATGCTCGGCAGCCAGCTGGGCGTCGGCGCCTACCGGGCCCTCGCCGAGCGGGGGCTCAACGGCGTGATGGTGAGCGTGTCGGGGCAGCTCGACCTCAACTACGTTCCGTTCGAGGAGCTGGTCGATCCGAACACGCTCGTCACGGTCGTCCGCTACGTCGAACGCGGCAGCGACTTCCACCGCCTGGCCCGCTTCCTCGAGACCTACGTCAACGAGTAGGGGGCGCGGAGCCCGCCTGTTCCGCACGTTATGTGCAGGCGGCCCGTATTCCCTTGCTTGCGCTTCGGGCTTGGATGAAGAGAGGTTCCCATGCAAGCCCGAAGCGCGAGC
>CAZOMJ010000119.1:0-66625 GCA_964581055.1 uncultured Candidatus Kuenenia sp. | reverse complement strand
ATTGGATGCTCCCGCGAGGAGCCCGACCGCCCCATTTCTTACGAGAGGATTTTCCGTGGCAGCATCGCAAGGTCCGCACAAGGCATGGGGGGGCGTGTTTCGGGAGCCGACCGACAAGCGGGTCGAGGCGTTCTCCGAGAGCGTCTCGTTCGACCGTCGCCTGGCCGACGACGACATCGACGGCTCCATCGCCCACGCCCGGATGCTGGCCGCCTGCGGCCTGATGACGGTGGCCGAAGCCGACGCGATCTCGCAGACGCTCGAGGAGATCCGCCGGCAGATCGCCGACGGCCACTTCGAGTTCACCGCCGCGAAGGAAGATATCCACCTCCACATCGAGGCGGCCCTCACCGCCCGCTTGGGCGATGCCGGCCGCAAGCTGCACACGGCGCGGAGCCGCAACGACCAGGTGGCCACCGACCTGCGGCTCTACTGCCGGCGGGCCATCGACCGGATCGACCATGGGCTTCTGGAACTCCAGCGGGCGTTCCTCGGGCTCGCCGTCCGCGAACAGGGGCTGATCATCCCCGGCTACACCCACATGAGGCGGGCGCAGCCGGTGCTGGCAGCCCACCAGTTGCTCGGCTGGTGCGAGAAGTTCGAACGCGACCGCGAGCGGCTCGCCGACTGCCGCAAGCGCACCAACGTGCTGCCGCTGGGATCGGGGGCGCTCGCGGGCACGACCCTGCCTATCGACCGCGACCACGTGAAGGACGCGCTCGGCTTCGCGACCGTGGCGGCCAACAGCCTCGACGGCGCGAGCGACCGCGACTTCGTCTGTGAGCTGGCCTTCGTGATCGCACTGGCCGGCGTGCACCTCTCCCAGTGGGCCGAGGAGTGGGTGATCTACAGCACGCAGGAGTTCGGGTTTCTCCGCCTCCCGGAAGGATTCTGCACCGGCAGTTCGATCATGCCGCAGAAGATCAATCCAGACGTGCTGGAACTGGTG
Source organism: uncultured Candidatus Kuenenia sp. (assembly GCA_964581055.1). GTDB lineage: Bacteria > Planctomycetota > Planctomycetia > Pirellulales > UBA1268 > CAMCQY01. The sequence continues at coordinate 65,676 of CAZOMJ010000119.1, read as the reverse complement.
CGAGGAAAGTCGGCCCGATCGATCGGCAACCTGCAGTCCCTGCTCGTGCTGCTCAAGGGTCTGCCGACGGCTTACAACCGCGACCTGCAGGAGGACAAGGAGGCGATCTTCGACTCGATCGACACGATCGAAGCGGTACTTGGCGTGGCCGCGCCGCTGGTGGCGGGCAGTTCGTTCGACCGGGAACGGGTGGCCGCGACGATCGACCGCGGCCACCTCGACGCGACCAGCCTGATGGAGGCGCTGATCGGGGCCGGCGTTCCGCAGCGTTCCGCCCACGAACTGGTGGGCACGTTCGTCCGCCGGGCCATGACGCGGGGCGTGTCGCTGGCAGAGCTTGCCGATCAGGAGTTTTTGCAGGATTACGCCGGCTGGAACGCCTCGCTCCGCAGCGCACTTGGGGCATCCAGGGCGGTTGAACGGATGGTGAGTTTCGGCTCGACCGCGCCGGCGCAGGTTGCCGACCAGATAGCAGCGTGGCAGCGCCGGCTGGCAAAAGAGCTTGGAGCCGCCGCCCACGCCTGACGCGGGGGCTGGCGAGTGGCGACGAGCGTTCCAAGGGCGGCTTCGGTGTGGTGCGTGGTCGTGCTGACGACGATCGGCATGGCTACGGCCACTGCTGCCGACCAGGCCCCGCGCCCCGATCCACTGGCACAGTCGGTGCTTGATTCGCTCGCCTTTCCGCCGCGGACCACCCCGCCGGCCCTGCTCGACGCGGCGATCCGCGCCGCCGACGTCGAGGCCTACGACTTCGCCAGCCGCTATTTCTCCAGGCTCGCCGACACGCTGGAGAAGGCGGGCGACAAGCGGCCCGATCTGCTGGCCGATCTGGGCGACACCGCCGACCCCGCCAGCCTCCGCCGGCTCGAGCGGGTGCTCGGCAGCCGTGACGAAGAGGTGCGACCCATCGTGCAGGCGATGCGTGAGGCCGCGAGGGCACGGCGGCGCGACCCCGCCCGGCTCAAGCGCGACGCCGAGGATCTCGCCAGTGACAAGCCTGCCACCCGGACCGCGGCCTTCGAGCGACTGGCGCGGACGGGCGTCGATGCCCTCCCGGTGCTCGTCGACCTGCTGCAGAGCGAGGACGCAGCCCAGGAACAGGCCCGCCAACTCGCCCGAGAACTCGTCCGCGAGATGGGCACCGAAGCCAGGCAGCCGTTGCTGGCATGGCTCGGGTCCGACGACGTGCAGCACTGGCCCGGCGTCATCGAAGCCCTCGGGGCAGGCGTCACCGTCGACGATGCTGCCGACGTCGCGGAGCATCTGCTCGCCCCTGCCCTCGTGCCCGACGTGCCTCCGGCGGCACGAGATCGTGCGGTGCGACTGCTCCGGCAACTCGCGAACCGCAGGATACTGCCGGGCGAGGCCATGGATGGCGATACAGTGCCGCCTGGCCCTGGCACCGCCATCGCGTTACTCGCCCGCAGGCTCGATCATGTGCTCACGATCGACGGCCTCCCTGCCCCTGACCATCTGCTCATGGAGCCGGTGCTCGACCCGGTCGCCGCATCCGCCGCCGGCGGCAAGACGGTGGAGCGGTTTGTCTGGGATCCGGAGGCGCGGCGGCTTGAACGCGTGAATCTGCCGCCCCAGGCGGCACGGGCGCAGGAGGCCATCCATCTGGCCCGCGATCTGGCGGCGCTGAACGCCACCGAGCCCGATGCCGTTCGCCTCGTGCTCCTCGCGCGGCTGGAGGCCCTGCTGGCTACCGCAGGCGATCCGATCACGGCGATCGACCGCGTGCCCATCGAACAGCTCCAGGCGGCAGTCACGGGGCCGGATGGTTTTGATTACGAGGCCGCGGCCGACGTGCTCGAGATGGCAGCCTCGCGTGGCATGTTCCCCGCAGCCGCCGGTGCCGCGAGGACGATTGCTGCCGCCTCCGCAGCCGCTGCCGCCAAAACGACCGGAGACACGGCCGAGGAGCAGGCGGCTGCCGACGAGGCGGCTTCTCTCACCCCAGCTGTGCGAACAAGCCTTCTGCGGGCGCTGGCCGTGCCCGACGCCACGCTGCAGTTCGAGGCGGCGCGAACCCTCGCTTTAGCCGGTGGCGATCCGCCCTACCGTGGCTCCAGCCGCGTGGTCGAGATTCTGCTGCAGGCCGCCACCAGCACCGGCGAGGAGATCGCCATCGTGGCACACATCGACGCGGTCGTCCGCGAGGAGCTCGCCACCGGTCTCTCCCGGTTTGGCTACCGCGTGGAGAAGGTCGCCTCGGGCCGCGACGCGATCTTCGCCGCGCGGGCCAACATCGACACCGTGCTCGTGGTGATCTCGGCGCGAACGATTCGCCCCACGGCACTGGAAACGGTGCAGTTCATCCAGCGGCAGGCTGTCGGCGACGTGCCGCCCGTGCTCGTGGTGGTCGATCCGCTCGACGACGATGCCCGTGGAAAATTCCTCACGAGTTTGCTCCTGAAGTTTTCCGACATGGACTGCGTCGGCATCATGGATCGCCTCGACAGCCTCTTCGTGCCGCGGATCGATCCCGCCACTGGCAAGCCGGTCGGTCCGCCGCGGTTTCCCGACCACCTGGCACAGGTGGCCGGTCCGCAGGCCGTCGCTCCCGAGGCACGGCAGGCCCGCGCGATCCAGCGGCGGACGCGGGCCGCGGATGCACTGGCCCTCCTTGCCGACCTCGGCCGCCGGAAATGGGACGTGGCAGCGGCCGAGACGACGGCGCGGCTGGCGCTCATGCAAAGCCCGCAGCCGGGACGCCCCACCGATCTCTTCTCCCCGGCCGCGGCCCTGCTCGGAACACTCGGTTCGAGCCGGGCCCAACAGGCTCTTCTGGGGGAGACCGAGCGGGCCGAACTGCCTGCGGAGTCGCGCAAAGCGGCTCTCGCGGGCTTTGCCGCGAGCGTGGAACGCTACGGGGTGCTCCTCGAATGCGATCCCCTGCGGGCCGCCTACGCAAGGTACAATCAGTCTTCCGTGTCGGCCGACCGCGCCGTGGCTGGCGCGGTCCTCGACGTCATTGAAACGCCCTCCAGGAAGGCCCGCCCCGTCTCTGCCGATGCTGCGCACCCCCGGCCAACACGGTGACGAGACCACCTCCCCGATCAAGGGTCTGATCGGGTCGGGGCCGGCGATGATGGAGGTCTACGCCATGACGCGGCGGGTGGCCGTGTCGAATGCGTCGGTGCTGCTGGTGGGTGAGACCGGCACTGGCAAGGAGCTGGTCGCCAAGGCGATCCACCAGCTTTCGCCGCGGGGCAGCGGCCCCTTCGTCCGCGTCAACTGCGGCGCGCTCTCCGAGAGCCTTCTGGAGAGCGAACTCTTCGGCCACGTCCGCGGCTCGTTCACAGGTGCCATCGCCAACCGCACCGGCCGATTCGAAGCCGCCCACACCGGCACGATTTTTCTCGACGAGATCAACTCCACCACGCCGAAGCTTCAGGTCAAGCTGCTCCGGGTCCTGCAGGAACGGGAGTTCGAACGGGTGGGCGACACCGAGACGATCCGCGTCGACACCCGAGTGATCGCTGCGAGCAACCGCGAACTGCTCGACGAGGTCGCCAAGGAAAACTTCCGCGAGGACCTCTACTACCGTCTCAACGTCGTGCCGATCTACCTGCCCCCGCTGCGGGCACGCCGCGAGGATATTCCGCTGCTCGTGAGCCACTTCCTCGAACACTACAACGAGGCCAACGACCGCTACGTCGTGCACATCCAGAAGGAAGCCGCGGCGGCGCTGGTGAAGTACCACTGGCCGGGCAACGTCCGTGAACTGCAAAACGTGGTCGAGCGGTGCGTGGTGATGGCCACCGGCGACGAACTGACGCTCGACCTCCTGCCGCCGGCGATGCGGGGCGACCGTCCGGCGGTCTCGATGCCAGGCCGGGGCGGCGATCTCGACAGCCTCGCGCGAGACCTCGTGGAGCAGGGCATGGCCACGGCCGGCCCCGACGACGAAAACCTCTTCGACCGCATCGTCAGCCGCGTGGAACGGGAACTCATCGCCCAGATGCTCGCCGACTGCAAAGGGGTGCAGCTCAAGGCCGCCGCCCGCCTCGGCATCAACCGCAACACGCTCCGCAAGAAACTGCAGGAGCACGGCCTCGAAGAGGCGGAATAATGTCGGGCCGGCTGCGTGCACGCCGGGCACGGCCCTCCGTGCCTAGCGCCCATGGGTTCATGCGTTTTGCGGAATCCGTGAGGGGCTGCCCATGTCCCGAGAGCCGGCGTTGCTGACCAGCGCAGGCAGGATGCCGGAGCGCAGTCAGCATCGAGAGAGCGAAGGCCAGGATGGCCGTAGCGAACGTCCGGCGACGGGGCATGGGCAGCCCCGAACCTACGCCACGGTCATGCCGTCTTCGGCCATGTCGCGGGCGTGGTAGCTCGACCGCACCAGCGGACCAGAGGCCACCTGCTTGAATCCCATGCCGCGTGCGAGTGCGCCCAGCTCGTCGAACTCCTCCGGCGGCACGTATCTCTCGACCGGCAGCGAATCGAGCGTCGGCTGCAAATACTGCCCGAGCGTGAGGAAATCGACACCGTGGTCGAGCAGGTCGGCAAAGACATCGAGCAGCTCGTCGCGAGTCTCGCCGAGCCCCAGCATAAGGCCGCTCTTGGTCTTCACCGTCGGCATGCACCGCTTTGCGTCAGCCAGCAATTGCAGCGTCCACGGATAGTGGCTCTTGCGGCCGCGCACGGTGCGATAGAGGCGAGGCACGGTCTCCGTGTTGTGGTTGAAGACCTCGGGCCGCGATTGCATCAGCCGCTCCAGGGCGCCTTCCTTGCCGATGAAGTCCGGCACGAGCACCTCGACGACGGCACCAGTGGCGGCACGCACCGCCTCCACCGTCAGTCGAAAGTGCTCGGCGCCACCATCGGGAAGGTCGTCACGGGTCACGCTCGTGATCACCACATGTCGCAGCCCCAGCCGCTTCGCCGCCTCCGCCACCCGCTCGGGCTCGTCCTGTTCGAGCGACTCTGTCTTTCCCTTCGGCACGGAACAGAAGCCGCAGGGACGGGTGCAGACATTTCCGAGGATCATGAACGTGGCCGTTCGGGCCGACCAGCATTCCAGCCGGTTGGGGCACTTCGCCGACGAACAGACCGTCTCGAGGCCGAGTTCGGCGATCAGATGCGCCGTCTCGCCGTGGCCGCCACCCGGTTCGAGGTTGCGCCGCAGCCACGGAGGAAGACGGCGGGATGGCTGCAGCGTCGCCGCAGCGGTCTCGGCAGAACCGCAGCCGGTCTTCGGGGTGGCGGCGTCATCGACGGAGATGATCGGGAGGGAACCGAGCGATGGAGACATGCTGTTATCCGACACTCCTCTTGCGCTCCGTAAGTTCGGCCGCGGACTCCCGAATCGGGACGGGAAAACCGGACTGGATATGTGATCGCGGAAACTCGAAGGCGTCGACCAGATGCTCCACGAGCGCCGCCCGGGCATCCTGCAGCCGGACCCGGCGTTGCACGTCGGCTTCCACGGACCCCATCGTATGCGTTCCGGCACCGGCGGCGACAGGCACGCTTTTTATTCGGCGGTGGAACTCGAGCGGGGGCTGGATGTTGAGGAATCCGCCGTGCCAGGCCACCCCCCGCCTCACAGCCACACCGATGGCCGCCAGCAGTCCGGTTCGGCCGAAAATGCCGTGCATCCGGGAATCACGGGCCGCGCCGCACCGCAGGCTGCGGACGGCCCCCTCGATCCCGGCCTCGAGCCGTTCAAGATAGGGACCGACCGCGTGGCGACCGAGCCCCAGATCGGCGAGCGACGCAAACAACCCGATGCCGATCTGGCCCGGGCCGTGCAGCACCGCACCGCCACCACGGCCCACAAACCGCACCTCCAGACCGCGCGACCGCAGTTCGTCATCAGAGAGGCCGATGTCGGCACGCGAGCCGAGCCTGCCGATCGTGATCGACGGCACGAGATCGTACAGCACGAGCGTTGGCGGACGGCCATCCGGTTCGGACACCTCCCACGCGAGCCGCTCGGCCATCGAGGCGTAGGCCTCGAGGCCGATGGTGCCGGCGAGCCAGACGGCGACGCCGGGCCGCGACGGCCGCTGTGCACCACGTGCGTTCATGATTGCGCCTGCCTCACTTCGCCAACGTCGCGTGCAGGACGTCCCACGGCAACGCTGCCCACGGCAGGGCGTCCGGCAGCCGGATCGGCGCCGAACCGGCTTCGGCTCCCACCGAGAGACCGGCCGCGGCCCGCTCGATCGCCCGGTCCACGGCGGTCGTCAACCGGTCCAGCCATGCCGGCACCTCCACGCCCGAGCCGCTGGCCACGCCCAGAAACCTCTCGGCGCATGCCTCGAGCGCGCCGCTGGCCCCCGCGGGACTTCCCGTGAACAGTTCCTGCACCGCCGGATCGACCAGCGCCTCGAGTTCGTCCTGCTCCAGCGGCATGGTAAACGGCCGCCGCACCCGATCCGATACGCTCGCCAGCCGCACTCCCCAGTGCGCCTCCAGCCGCGTGAGCCGCTCCGCAAGGCTCTCGGCTGTCGCACTCGTCTCGTCCCGCATGCGTCCCCGCCATGCCTCGGCCGCCTCGACCGCGGACCGCCGCGCAAGCACGCGGTGCGCCATGTTCACCGGCCGCAGCGTCCACGCGATGCGGTCATGCTCCGCCTTGGTCCGCAGGATGTCGAGCAGCACGTGCAGGCATTCGCCACGGTCCGACTGCGTGGTCGTGGAGTTCCAATCGCGATACTCGGCGTGGTTTTCCGCCACGCTCTCAAGCACCAGCCGCAGCCGGGACGCGGCTTGCTTGATCGGCAGCGCGCCACTCGCAAGATCCTCGAGCAGCCGCGTGGGACGCCGCTGCGGCGAGGGGGAGTCGGGCAGTTCGATCTCTTCCGGCTCTCCCGCAGCGCGGTCCAAGAGATGCTCGAGAAAATTCCGCACGCCGCCGCGCAGAATGCCGCGGAGTGACGGGGGCGAAAGCAGTTGCTGCGTGAAGAGGCCCGCCCCATACCGTTCGATGAACTCCTGAATCACGGCGAACGACTGGTCGTCCCGCACCCGTTCCAGCACCGAGAGCCGCAGCTGCCGGGCGTGTGCCGTCCACGTGTCGAGCAGGCGGGGCACGAGCAGCGACAGACCGTCGAGAATCCGCTGCGTGACCGCTGCCGGTTCCAGCTTCGTCTCGCCCGGCTCTGCCGCCGTCGCGGTCTCGACGATCCGCTCCACGAGCGCCTTCGTCGCGGCCTCGAAGACCCGGTCGAACTCGCTCACGCTGGCCGCGCCTCGTGGCCGCCGGCTTTCGAGTGATTTGGCGAGGTGCACCATCTCGGCCGCTTCCGCCACGAGCCCCAACCGCGGCAGGCAGGCCACCAGCCGCGTCAGGAGCCGCTCCCGGCTTCGCGCCAGCACGATCCGCTGGGGATCACCGCCGCGCGAGAGCGGCACGTAGAGCACCATCTGTCCAACGAGTCTGCTCCGCACGAGGGCCAGTTGCTCCCGCGTCGCTTCGGCCTCGCCCGCGAGCAGCGCCGCAAACAGCCTGCCGATGGATGCCTTGCCCATATGCCGTCGCTGGGACGGCGGCTGATCCAAGTGCCGACGCTGGGCCGGCGGCTGATCCAAGTGCCGTTGCTGGGCCGGCGGCTGCAGCCTGCGCCGCGGCCGGGCTCCGTGCAGCCGCGCCGACAGCATCCAGAGCGTCTCACTCGCCTGCACCGCCGCCTCGATCATCTGTTCAGCGGCTGCATCGCGGTGCCATCGGAGCTTGTCGAATTCGGCGGGCGACATGCCCGGGGGCGGCGTGGCATCACGGCCGGCCACCGTGGCCGCTGCGCGGACGAGCGTGCGACGCAGCCGCCGCACGGAATGCCGCCAGCCGGAGACGGAATCGATCTCGGCCTGCGAGGGTGTCGTGCCCGCGGCGGCATCCATCGTGCACCACGCCACCGCTGCATCAGCGAGCAGCTTGAACATGCCGGTCAGAAAATCGGCAGCAGCCTCGACGGCCGCCACACCCGCGAGCGTGGAGCCGCCGCCGCCTTCCATGTCGAGCATGCCGCCATCGACGCCGTCGTCGGTCGAATCACGCCAGACCATCGACTCGTACGCCGATGCCACGCTCTCCTCGCTGCTCTCGGCATCATCCGCCCCCTCGTCGGCGAAGTCGTCGCGCAGTGCATCAGGGCCGTCAGCCTCCCGCGTGGGCCGCCGGCCATCCCCCGGCTCGCGACCAGTCGCGGCGGCCTCGATCACGTCGGCCACGCCGCTGGTGTTGGCCTCGATCAGTTCGATGAACCGGCGCACCCTGGATCGGCCGGCCTCCGAGCGATCGCCGCAGGCCCGCGTCATCCACCGCGTGGCTTCCCCCAACCAAACGCTGCCAGAGCGATCGATCGCCGGCCCCTCCAACAACGACGCCCAGTGGACGAGCAGCCCCATCGCCCCATCGAGATCCCCCTCGAGCAGCAGGCAGTCGGTGGCCTGCGCATGCGTCTCGGGCGACGAGAACAGGGCCACCTCCTGCCGCCAGAACCCGGGCGGCGGCGGCAGAGGCGCGGTCTCGCGACGGCGGGCAAGCGCCGCGATCACCTCGCGGGCCGAGTCGCGAATCTCGCGGCCGGAGAGATGCGGCACGCCCGACACGGTCGTCGTCGCGAACCGATCCCACCAGCCGCCGAGTGTCTCGACCGCAGCCGCCGCCCGTTCCGCCACGGTCGGCGGCCCATCGAGCGCGGCCTGCCGCCACACCGCGGCATAACCGTCGAGAATCGATTCCGTGATGCCCACGAGATCATCGACACGCGAATCGGTCAGGCTCTCACCACCGGGTTCGTGCAGGGGAAACTGCCCGCCCAGGCCGAGGATGTTCCACGGATCGACCACCGCACCACAGGCCACCGCCCGCATAAGCAGCGCGGTTGCCGCATCGAGCTGATCGAGTGCAGCGGTGCTTTCGCTCGCGCAGATGCGCTCGTCGGCAGCTGCCGCCTGCCGAAGCGACTGTTGCGCCGCCACGACACGGCTGGTGATCCTCGCCGCCATGCGGGCCGACGCGGCGGGCACCATGCCGGCCATCCGCTCCGCACCATCCGCCCGACCGAGTCGCGCGAGCACGGCCGCCAACGCCACGCTCTCCACCTGCCGCGCCCGCCGACCGGCCAGCAGGCTGTTGATGTGCCGGCGCACGCCGCCAAAGGGCTGTCGCAGGCGGCGGGTCTCGTCGTCCAAGAGCTGCCGATGATCGGGCGGGAGTCGCGTCATCAGCCACCGGTAAAACTCGTCACGGTAGCCGGCGATCCGCGGCAGCAGGTCGGCCAGTGGCAGGCTCGCGGAGACCGCTCCCGGCCCGTGACCGGAGAGCCCCGAGGCCATCAGGATCACGCCCGCCAGCACTGCCGCCGACTCGCGCCGCAGCTGCGACTGCCGCGCGGGCTCACGGTCGGCGGGCGACTCGACCGCCGCCTCGGCCCACGACAGGATGCCATCGAGCGTGGCCTGCTGCACGACCATCCGCCGATAGAAACCCTGACCGTCGATGCGGGAGGGATCCCACAGGCCGAAGAGATAGTTGGGCCGGCTTGCCGCGGGATGCAGGAAATCGAACGCCCGCGGATCGAAGGCCAGTTCCTCCAGGAGGGCAAGGTCGAAGTCAGCCTGTCGCAGGAGTTGCTCCGGCGCCTGCTCGAGGATCGCCACCGCATCCTCCACGAGCCGGCGGTAGCGGCCGTGCGCGGCGCCTGCGCCGCGAATGAATAGCGGCACCGGCCGGACCCGCTCGTGCGGATAGGGCTCGGAAAGCTGACCATTTTCCAGCACGGCCACCGGCCGCCAGCCGACGTAATCGTTGAGTCGGCCGATCGCCTCCTGCACGATCAGGTCGGGATCGTCTCCCATGGGATCGCTGGCCAGGATGGCCTGGGCCGCAGCCATCAGGAAGAAGGGCCTTTCCAGGCCGCCTGGCGGCTGATGTTCGAGCAGATCGCCGTGGAACGTGCGGTAGGCAGGCAGCAGACGGGTGAAGAGAAGATCGAGCACTGCCCTGACCTGGACAACATCCCGGAATGCCGGCTCGGTCGCCGAGAGCGTCTCCAACCGCTCGGCGAGGATGGCGGCCACCCTGGTTGCGGCATCGGTCCGCTCCACGATCGGGCCGGCTGCGGTGTCGTCACCAGCGGCTGGCTCGATCGTCGCAAACAGGCCATTCATCGCCCGCCACACGGCGGGATCGAACGCCCCGGACGAGAAATTCAGATACCCCAACACGACCGCCGCGGGATCGCTCGGTCGGCTGCGTTTCGGATCGGCCTCTGGAAGGTTCCGGGAATCGGTGGAAGGGTCCTGCCGCATCGACACACTGCCTCGCTGTTTCACGGTCGGCCGGGGGCGGCACGGGCCTCGGGGAACGCGCCTGACAACCTGAAGTTTAGCAGTTTCGCCGGCCATGATTTCGTGGGCTAAGCTTGCACGGCGGGAGTCCGGGCCCGCGTCTCCCCAAAGCCCCGCCCTCGATTGCCAGGCCCCCGACATGATCGCCAGGATTCACGCCACCGCCCGCCTGATCCTGCTGCTGGCGGCTGCCGCGTCGACGGTGGCTCCCACCCGTGCCTTCGGGCAGGCCTGCCTTGCCGGCACGGTCGCCGACGAATTTACGGCCGACAGCGCAGGTCTGACCCGGGAGTGGATCCTCCAACTGCCATACGTCGCCAACGGTTACAGCCTGGGACAGGTGGTCGTGGGAGACGGTCTGGTGGTGGCCCAGACGACGGACGGAACCGTTCACGCCGTGCAGGCCGCCCCGTGGGACGATCGTGCATTGCCGGCCGGAACGCCGCGGCCCGGTTCGTTGCTCTGGTCGCAGCGGGGCGGCTCAAGCGGCGGCCCGATCACGCGGGCCGGCATCGGCCCCGACCTGGTCGCCATACCCCATGAACGCGGCCTCACCGGCCTGGAGCGGTCGACCGGCCATACCCGCTGGCACGAACCCTTTAGCCAGAGCGTGTCGGGCGGCGCAACCGTGATCGGCAACTGGGTCTACGCGCCGAGTTCGGCCGGCACCATCAACCGCTTCGCCGTGCATCCGCTTCGGCACCCGACGGAAAGCGAGACCGCGAAGACCACCAAAAAATCCGCGAAGAAAGGCAAGAGCAAGCGGCATCGCAAGGAGAGCCTCGCGCCCGTCGCCATCCGTGCAGGCGGCAGCGAAGACGTCGTCATCGCACCGATCCCACTGGCGGACGGCGTGCTGTGGTGCACGTCCGATGGGCTGCTCGTCTCCCTTCAGCCGACCGAACTCGATTGGCGGCGGCTCGAATTCTCGCTCGAAAATCCGCCGGCGGGCACGCCGGTGGTCCGCGACCGCAGTATTTTCGCCACCACGACGGCGGGCGACCTGGCGCGGATCGATCTTCCCGTCAACAACAAGGAAATGCAACTGGCCTGGCACACCGTGCTGCCAGGTCCCGCCTTCTCAGGACCGTTCCTCTCGGGTGACACGGTCGTGGTATCGCTCGGCGAATTGGGCATTGCCGCCTATTCCGCCGAGACGGGGGACGAACTCTGGCAGACCTGCCTGACCGGAAAAATCCTCGCGATCGGTGGCGGCCGGGTCTGGCTCATCGATGAGCGGGGGAAACTGTCCGCCTTCGATCTGGCAGACGGCACACCCCGTGAGCGACTCTGCCTCGGGCCGCTCACCCTGCCGGTGGTCAACATCCACTCCGACCGGTTGGTGCTGGCCTCTCCTTCGGGCATGCTCGTGAGCCTGATGCCGCGTGCTACGGGCACGCCCACGCCGGCCGAGGCGTCCGACGCTACCGCGCCCGCTGCACCGGCACGCGAGCCTTCGGATCCTGCCGCCACGCCTCGGCCATGAGCGTGTAGAGGTCGCGATCGTACCTGTGGAGCCGGTGCGGATCCTGGAAGAAGCACTCGCTGGCCACCGCGAAAAATTCCCCGGCCCCCTCGGCGGCGTAGTCGTCGAACGCGACAAACCTCCCCTCGTCGAGCGCTTCCGCGAAGCGTTCCTGGCAGTCTGCCATCTGCCGTACCCACTCCCCGCGGGCGGCCGACGAACCCAGCGGTGGAACGCCGTCGATCTCGCCGTCGAGCAGGTCGATGGCGTGGGCACATTCGTGGATCACGACGCTTCGTGGACCGTCGCGGAGTCGGCCTCCCTCGACCACCCGCGGCCACGAGAGCGCCATGCTGCCACCGTTCCAGGTCTCGCCCAACCGTGGCTCCTGCCACTGCAATTCCCCGCCCCCGTCCAGCGGCGTCGACCGCGATCCGAGGTAGTCGCCCGGGTAGACGAGCACCGACTGCAGGTGGTCGAGGAACTCGTCGGGCATCCCCAGCACGATCAATCCGGCCTGTCCGGCGATCGAAACGCGGACCTCGTCGTCGATCTCCATGCCGCGACAGCCCTCGAACCGCTTCTCGGCGACGAACACCGCCACCCACGCCCGGAGCCGATTTCGCTCCTCATCCGCGAGCCACTGCAGTTGCCGCACGTTTCGCCTGAGGATGTCGTCCCAGACCGGCGGCCACGGCCGGTCCCGTATCGAGCGGCGACGTCGGGACCGAAGCCAGCCGAACATGGCGACAACCCCTGAACGAATACGCCTGAGCGAACGCCCACACGGCCCTGGAGTCCGATGCTAAGGCTTCAAGGGGAGCGGCATCCGCCGGAAAAACAGATCCAACGCCAGGATCAAGCACCCGGTCGAGACCGCGATGAACGACAGCAGCAGCATCGCCGTGTAGACGTTCATCGGTGGACGCGGGGCATCGGGCTTCGAGTCGTCGGCCATGGCATTCAGAGTGGTTCGGAGCCTGATGGCAGGCTCGGGCCCGGGATCAAACCCTGGAAAATCAAACCCTGGACAATCAAGCTTTCAGTCGCGTGGTGACCTTGTCGCCCCGCTGGACGATACCCCGGGAGTATTCCCTGACGAGCACGGCGACGGCGCGGTCGGGTTTCACGGTCTTCACGATCGCGCGGCCCAGATACTCGTCGTTGCGATACACCTCGATCTGGTGTCCGGCCTGCAGTCCGTCATCGAAGCCCAGCGACACCTCGATGGAGTCATCCGCCACGGCCATCACGACACCGTTGATCGTCGGCACGCGGTCCTTCGGCAGGCTGTCGAGTGAAAGGCCGTTCTGCTTCAGCAACAGGCGGGCCTGAGCGACCTGCTTTTCCAGCTGTGTCTTCCGCTCGTTGGCAATCTCGAGAAACGACTCCTTCTCGTGCAACTGCCCGGCGATCTCCGCGGCACGGGTCACCTGCGCATCGACCTTCTGCTGTTTTTCTCGCACCTCGCCCTGCAGCTTCGCGACATCCTCGCGGGCCCTGGTGAGGTCCGCCTCGACGGTGGCCAAATCGGCGATCTTCTTCTGCATCTCCGTCAGCTTGTCGTCGCGGACGTCCTTGAGCGTCTTGAGCTCCTTGTCTTTTTCGATGATCGCCTGCTGGAACTTGGCGATCACCTGGTCGCGGGCCGCCTCCGACGTGGCGACGTTCGCCGTTAGCCGCGTGATTTCCTGGTTGAGTGCGGCCTCCTCGGCCTTGAGCTTGTCCAGGTCCTCCTGCTTCTTCTTGGCCACTTCCTGCCAATTGATGTGCGACGAATAGATGGCGACGGCGAAGCTCATGAGCATGAGGCTCATGACGAAAACACCGAACACGAAAATCTTGCCGAGGACGTTTTTCATGGTCGAACCACTGCACTCGCGAGATCGCCATTTCGACGGGCCGCGTCGCACCGCGTCCCGCCCGCTTCAGTCAGCCTACGGGTTGATCGGCAGGCGGGTCAACGAGTCTGCAGCCTCCCTGCCCGGGACCATCCCGACAGCAGCGCGACCGCTGCAACCGCCACGCACACCCCCAGCGGCAGACTCCCCCACCAGAGCCACGGGCTCGAGCGTCCATCGGGACGGACGCGGACCCTGAGGGTGCCGGTGGCCCGCCTGGGCCCCCTGGCGAGCAACCGCCCCGTGCCGTCGATCGAGGCGGAAAAACCGGTGTTCGCCGCGATCATCAGCGGCGTCCGCACCTCGACCGCCCGGAAAATGGCCGCGGTCAGGTGCATGTCGAGTTCGCTCGAACCCCAAAACCAACCGTCGTTGGTCAGGTTGACGATGACGTCGGGCCGGCCGCCCCGGCTGGCCAGGTCGAGCACCAGCGACCGCACCGCCTCCGGCAGGGCCGTTTCGTAGCAGATGTTCACCGCCGCCCGCGTGCCGGCGATCGTCACCGCCACCGGCTGCGTGCCGGCTGTCAGGCCTGCCGGGAGCGGCGTGAGCCGGTAGAGCCAGGGGAACCGCTCGGCGAGCGGGATGTATTCGCCGAACATCACGGGATACTGCTTGTCGTAGCACGCCAGGGCGACGCCTTCGGCATCGAGAAACAGTCCGCAGTTGTAGTTCCTCGCGCCCGAGGCCGCGTGCGGCGTGACCTCCTGCCTGTCGAGGCCAACCAACCAGTGCGTGCCATACCGCCGTGCGAAGGCGGCCAGCAGCGTGAGCCGCTCCTGCTCGAGGACACGGCGACAGGCGGCCTGCCGGTCGGCCGCGGACCCCGGCGCGTCGCGGCCGGCAAGCGTCTGATCGACGACGCTCTCCGGCAGCACCTCGTCGGGATCGATTTCGAGCAGGCCCCATCGCCACATCGTCTCCGGCCAGACGATCAGGTCCGGCCGTGATGTCCCGGGGTCGCCCACACCCGATCCCAGATCGGCATCCAGATCGGCATCCAGATCGGCATCCAGCGCGGCCATCGTGAGTTCGTCATAGTGGCGTGCCACGTCGCCGGCGGCGGCGGGATCGTGCTTGAGTTCGGTGTCGATCGAGCCTTGCACGAGCAGCACGTCGAGGCCGTCGCCTTCCGGCCGCGGCTCGCCGTCGATCCGCCAGCGTCCGTAGCCGATGGCCGCGACCAGCACGGCAGCGGCCGTCAGGATCGACACCACCGCCGCGCGGCGTCGTTGAGGCGACATCACGGCCGCGACGGCTTCGGCCAGCCCGGCGGCCACTGCCATCACCACGCCCCCCACGCCCACCGCCCCCAGGCAATCGGCGAGTTGGATGAGCGTGGTCCAACGCCACTGCGTATGGCCAAGCCCGCCAAATGTAAAGCCTCCCAGCAGCGAGCCGCGGAGCTGCTCGCAGGCCATCCACGCCACGGGCGCCGCAGCGACCAGCGGCCACCGCCAGCCATGCACAAGGCGGCGGGCGATCGCGACGAAGAGGGGCAGATAGCAGGCCAGGTAGGCAGAGAGCGCCACCCAGCCGATCGACGTCGCCGGGTGTGGCAGCCGCAGCCAATGAATCGCGGCCAGCCAGTGGCAGAAGCCGCCCACCCACAGGCTCCGCCAGGGATGCGCGGCGGATATCCGGGTGGCCTGGACGATCGCCAGCCACGGCAGCGGCGCGAGCCACGCGAGCATCCAGGCATCGGCAGGCGGCTGCACGAGAAACATCGCGGCCGCGCCGGCCAGCGCGAGGCCCAGCATGCCGCGATCGTCCAACGCTCCCTGAAGCAAGCCTTCCGTGGCCCTCCAGACGCCACGCCCCCGGCCCAGCCATGCCGCTTCGGTCGGCCGGGGCGTCATGGGGCGGCCTCGAATTCGGCGATCACGGTGCCTGGCGCGACGACCTCGTCTTCATCCACGCACTGCGCCACCAGTCGGCCCGTGACGGGCGATTCCAGGTCGATGGTCACGCCGCCGGCGAGCAGTTCCACGACACGATCACCCTCCAGCACATCGGCCCCCTCGCGCACGAGCCACAGCGACACACGCACCGGCACGCCCATCATGCCGCACTCCGGCACCGCCAGCAGTTCGCGTCGAGGATGGGCGTCTTTTTGCATCCTTCCCTGCATCCCCCGATGGATCCCACGATGGATTCCCGGTTCCCTGCACGCGTCTACCGGAGCCCGCGCAGCCATTCCAACAGCACGCCCCCCACGACCTCCAGCGACTCAGGCGCGCACTGCCGAGGCGTGTCCTGCGTGGTGTGCCAGTGGGGATAATCGAAGTCGATGATGTCACAGGTGGGAATGCGTCCGATCATCCGCAGCGGAACATGGTCGTCTTCGACGGAGTATTTGGGACGGGGCACGAACTGCCGCGCGTTGCGGCGGGCCGCCACGGCCCAGATCGCATCCACCACGGGACTGGTGTCGGGCCAGGTGACACTCTGCTGCTCCTGCCAAATCTCCAGATCACGATCGGCCACCATGTCGACGATCACGCCGCAACGGTAGGCATGCTGCTGCCGGCCGGCCTGCTGCTCGGCCGCATACTGCCGCGCGAAGAACGTCGATCCCAGAAAGTAGGGATCGCGCGGGGCGACGACATATTCCTCGGCATCGAAGAGGATAAAATCGACGCCCACGGGCCCCGGCAGCGTGGGCATCGCACGGGCCAGTTCCATCAGGAGCGCCACGCCGCTGGCGCCGTCGTTGGCCCCGATGAAGGTGCCCTTGGGATCGACGGGATCGCGGTCGGGAAAGGGGCGGGTGTCGTAATGCGCACCGATGAGCACACGGTCGCGCCGGTCGGGATGCCACTCGACGACGAGGTTCTCCATGTGCACCGCTGCGCCCGATCGCCGGTCGCGGATCTGGAACGCCTGCCCGTTCACGGTGCCGCCCGCGGCACGGAAATGGGCGGCCAACAGGGCCCGTTGCTTCACCATCGCCGGCGAACCACTCGGCCGGGGCCCCAAGCCCGCGATCGTCTCGAGGTGCGCAAATGCCCTCGGACCGGAGAATTCCGGCAGCTCCTCCGCCCGGCCTGCCGCAGGAAACGCGACCGCTGCCAGCAGAACCCAGGCAGCCGTGTGTGAGTGCATCCGATGCCAACCGTTCATGCAGACTCCTTCCATGCGCAGTCTAATGAGTCTAATGCATCGAGGCCCGCTGACCGACCGTTGTTTTGGAAACGTTTCGTCCCATCCCCGCTCCCGGCCCCGGCCGCCACCATGAAACCGAGTCTTTTTTCCGCGGCCTGCCTGTTGCTGGCGTTCACATGGGCCGCCGGGGCACGGGCCGGCGGAGGTCCCGAGAACCTGTTCCTCGTCGTCAATGCCTCGAGCCCCGACAGCGTCGCGGTGGCCAATGCCTACGCCGCCCTGCGAGGCATCCCACCCATCAACGTGCTCATGCTGCCGTGGCAGGAAAGCACCGAGAGTGTGAGTATCGCCACGTTTCGCAGCGAGCTACTCGATCCCGTGCTCCAGGCGATCGATGGCCGGCGGCTCGCCCCACAGATCAATTGCGTCGTGTATTCGAGCGACTTGCCCTGGCGGATCGACTTCGCCGAAGAGATGCCCGAGGCACTCAGTTCGCAGCAGATTCACAAGTTTCCGTCCGGCTCCCTCACCGGCATGACGATGCTGTATGGAGCGGTGCGGAGTGGCAAGGGGCCGGTCTGGCTCGATCCGCAGAGCAACCGCTACTGGCGGCCGCTCGATGCCGAGGGCGTGCCGAGGTCGACCGATGGCTTCCGGGGCTGGCATCGCTATGGGGCTCAGGGTGAAGTGGTGAACGACGCCGGCAACCGCTATCTGCTTTCAGTGATGCTGGGAGTGACGGCAGGACGGGGCAACTCGGTGAACGAGATCGTCCGCGGACTGGAGTCCTCGGCGGCGGCCGACGGCACCAAGCCGCCCGGCACGATCTACTTCGTGACCAACGACGATGTGCGGACCAAGACCCGGAGCCCGGCCTTTCCGCCGATCGTGCGGGCACTCGAAGCCCTCGGCGTCAAAGCCGAGATCGTCTCCGGCGTGCTGCCGTCGGCCAAGCGCGATGTGGCGGGACTGATGATGGGTACGGCCGATTTCGACTGGCCGGCGAGCCAGAGCACGATCGTTCCCGGCGCCATCTGTGAGAACCTCACCAGCTTGGGCGGTATCTTCACTCCGACGGCCGGCCAGACGCCGCTCTCCGTCTTCATCCGCGCCGGGGCCGCCGGCTCCAGCGGCACCGTCATCGAGCCCTATGCACTCCAGGCGAAGTTTCCCCACCCCGCGATCCACGTGCACTATGCCCGCGGCGCCACGCTCGCCGAGGCCTTCTATCAGTCGGTGCAGGCACCGTATCAGCTCCTGGTGGTAGGCGACCCGCTCTGTCGTCCCTGGGCCACGATCCCGCAGGTTGAGGTGGTGACGGCAGGCGACGGCAAAGGGATCGCCGCCGACACCACGCTCTCCGGCTCGATCGAACTGCTGCCGCGGGCGACGGTGGCAAGCCGCACACCGCCGCGTGACGGGGACGCTTCAACCGGTTCGGTCGACCACTTCACCCTCTTCGTCGACGGCATGCAACTGGCGCAGTGCCGCCCCGGTGAACGCCTGCCGCTCGACACGGCGCAGTTGGCAGATGGACATCACGAACTCCGTGTGGTGGCCACCGAGTCGTCGTCCGTCCAATCCCAGGGCCGCTGGGTGCTCCCGGTGCGGTTCGCGAATCATGGCAAGACGCTCGCGCTCGAGGTGGAGCCGTCCCGTGTGAGCATCGTGGGCACGGTGCGGGTGCGTGTTGCCGGCGAAGGCCTCGACGGCGTGGCGGTGTTTTCGATGGGGCGGGTGCTGGGGCGAACCGCCGGAGGCGACACGACGATCGAGATACCTGCCGAACTCCTCGGCCGCGGCCGCGTGACGATCCGCGCGACGGGCCGCTCCGGCCAAGGCGCGGCAAACAGCGTCAACGCCGCTCCCGTCACGATCGAGGTGACGGAGAAATAGGGCGAGTCTCTGGGTGACGCGCCGCCGGGGACGGCAAAGGTTCCGTCGCTCGGAGATTCCGACTTGCCACGCGTGACGGCATGGTACGCACAACAAGTCGGACATCCTCCTCGTCTCCTCCACCTTCGCCGATCCCCGGCTCCGCACACGGTGGCGGAGACGGGTGCCGGGCAGGATGCCCTGTGGGAGTCCCAAAGCGGCCAGCCGGCATCACGCCAAATGTGCCGTCTCGTTGAATGACACGAGCCGGGGCCCGGGCCATTCGAGCTGGGTCACGGAGCAGTTGGCGAGCGCCGGCAGTTTCGTGAACGGCCGCTCCGCCGCCGCCGCCAGGAGCGGGTGCTCGCGGCCCAGCATGCTGCCGAGCGCCGCGGTGAGCACGCCGCCGTGCGCCACCACGATCATGCCCGGCGTGTCGCGGCCGGCAAGCATCTCGAGCACCGCACTGCCGCGGGCCGCCAGCTGCGCGCGGGATTCTCCACCAGGGATGACGTAGTGCACGTCGCCCGACCGCCATCGCGCAACCTCGTCCGGGAACTCGGCCTCGAGATCGGCCCAGAGATGGCCCTGAAAGATGCCCGCATGCAGTTCGCAGAGCCCTTCCTCCACCATAAGCGGCAGGCCGAGGGCGGCGGCGATCTCGGCGGCCGTGTCGCGGGCCCGCCGCAGTGGGCTCGACCAGACCTCACCGATGGTGACCGTACCGTCTGGCACCGTCTCACGGAGCGTACGGCTCCAGACGGCCACCTGACGCGCCTGGACGCGGCCGAGGTCCGACAGTTCGACATCCTCCTGTCCCTGCACGCGTCCCGCGAGGTTTGAGACGCTTTCACCGTGACGCACCAGATATTGCAGCATGGCCGCAGCCTACCGCGTCAGCTCGGCCGTGGGCAGGGTGGCCACGTCCGACCGCGTCGCGGGCGGAGCGGCATGGTGCGGAGCGGCATGGTGCGGAGCGGCATGCCCACCCTGGGAGGAGACGGATGCGGCATTGCCTGTCTTCGACTTGGAAAGCTGCTCGACGAATTCGCGGCCGGTTCCCTGCAGGACGAACACATCGCTGGGAGACTGCGTGGTGCCGCGGGGGCGCACGATGCAGATCACCTCCGCCTCGCCGTCGTGCCGCCAGACGTGATCGATCAACGCCTGTTCGCCGGGCGAGAGTTTCTGCGGCGATGGGCCGTTCGGGCCGGCCATGTTCGGGCCGTTGTTGTGGGCCGTGGCGGCGGTGGGTAGGGCGTCGGCGCGGTCGCGGCGGTCGAACGACACCGGCGGCATCTCAGCCGGCATGCTCGGGAGCGCGGGGCCCGACGACACGGCGGCCACGTCGCCCGCACCCCCGCTGGGATAGACGCTGCGATAGACGAAGGCGAGACCGGCCTCGTCAAGCTGCTCGTGGATCGTGGGAAGTGCGGCGAACAGCCCCTCGTTATCGGCGGGGTCGGCCGCGTTGCAAACGCCGATGAGCGTGCCGTCGACAGCGAAAAGCCCGCCACCGCTGCGCCCCTGGACGGGCTGGCCGGCGACCTGCACGTTCGCCGGCCCGAGATACTTGTCGACGGCGGTCACACGGCTGTGATGGATCGTTGGATCGTCGCCGCCATCGCAACCGACGGTGACGACCGACTCGCCGGCCTGCGTGCTGCGGTCGGCACCGCCGACACGGACTGGTTCGATCTGCCGATCGGTGAAGATGCTCACCAGCGCGAGGTCGCGCTTGAGATCCCACGAGACGACCTGCCCCGCCACGCCCCGCGGGCCGTCCGGGCCGAACAGGTCGACCTCGACCCGGCCCTTCCCCTGCGAATCACGGAAGATGTGGCCGCAGGTGAGAATCAGCGCCTCGCCCTGACGGCAGTCGATCACGGTGCCGGTGCCCCGCGACACGCCCTGCGAATCCTCGACGAGCAGCCTCGCGGTGGAGGCCATGAGCCGCCGCTCGAGCGCGGCCCGCTGGGCGGGATCGAGCGTCGGGCGGCCGGCGGTCGCCCGTGGGTCGGCCAGCGATGATGCGAGCGGCTGCCGTGGCCTCGGTGCCGCAGGCCGCTCCGGCTGAAGGGCATCGGGTGGCGGGCCGGCCGTCACGATCGCGGCGCCGGTGGACTGCGGTGCGGCTGGTGGCTCGGTGGCCAGCGGCGTCCCCGCAGGCGTGACGGGCAGCGGGATGCCGGCCATGGAGGCGGCGGCCGGCGGTGCCGCCATCGCAGCCAATCCCAGCGGCTGCCGGCTCTTGGCCAGCAGACTTTCGAGTTCACCGCGGGTCGTGGCGCCATTGATGCGGCCGGCTTCCTGTCCCTTGACCAGGAGCACGTAACAGGGCACGCCGGTCACGCTGAACCGGCGAACGAGGTCTCCCTCGCGATCGACGTCGATATGCCGCACGACCCAGCCGGCCGCCGTGATTTCACCGACCAGCGGCGCCATCTGACGGCACGGGCCGCACCACGACGCGGAGAAATTGAGCAGCACGACATCGCCAGCGGCGACGGCCGCCGGATTGGCGCGGGCCGACACCGCGCACACAGCCGTCAGGCCGAGCGCGGCTGTGATGCCCAGAAGGAGTCGCGAGGACCTTGTCATCCGTAGGCTCCGGCGAGTCTGGTGTGCGGATCGTGCTGGTCGAAATGGCGGTGGCGCGGAAGGCTGCCTACCGCGGGGCGGGATGGTGCCGGGCACGCACGTCGGCGACAAGACCATTTTGCGGTTCACGACCCGCCGATTGCTTTCCCATTCCACCTGTTTTTCGCGCGATTTCCCCGTTTGCCGCGCAGGCTCATACAATCGCCGTTCCGTTCGTCTTGAGACATCTCTAGAAACTTCGCATGACCGACCGCGTCCGCCGCATCCTCGTCACCTCCGCCCTGCCCTATGCCAACGGGCACATCCATCTCGGGCACCTGGTCGAGTACATCCAGACCGACATCTTCGTGCGGTTCCAGAAGCTGCGCGGCCACGAGGCCGTCTATCTCTGCGCCGACGACACGCACGGCACCGCGATCATGATCCGCGCCCAGGCCGAGGGTCGCAGCGAGCGCGAACTGATCGCCGCCATGCGGGACGCTCACCTCGCCGATTTCGGCGGCTTCCAGATCAGCTTCGACCATTACGGCTCCACCGACAGCGACGCCAACCGCCGCTTGTGCGGGGAGATCTGGCGAAGCCTGCGGGACCGCGGTCTGGTCACCACGCGCGACGTACAACAGCTCTACGACACCAAGGCCGGCGTCTTCCTTGCTGATCGGTTCGTCCGCGGCACGTGCCCCCGGTGCCAGGCGGCCGACCAGTACGGCGACTCGTGCGAACAGTGCGGCGCGGCCTACACGCCGGCCGACCTCGTCGATCCCGTGAGCACGCTCTCCGGCACGCGGCCGGAGGTGCGTTCGGCCGAGCACCTGTTCGTGACGCTCGAACAGATGCATGCTTTTCTCGACGAATGGACGCAGCGTTCCGGGGCCCTCGACCCGCGGATCGCCAACTATCTCGCCGGCCACTTCCTCGGCGACCCGCTCCGCGACTGGGACATCTCGCGGCCCGCCCCATACTTCGGGTTCGAGATCCCCGACGCCCCGGGCCACTACTGGTATGTGTGGTTCGACGCACCGATCGGCTATCTGGCCGCCACCAGCGAGTGGTGTGCCGCGCACGGCGGTTCGTTCGAGTCGTGGTGGCACCGAGGGGGATCGGAACCGGCCGCCGAGATCCACCACTTCATCGGCAAGGACATCACCTATTTCCACACGCTCTTCTGGCCCGCGATGCTGGAGGCGGCCGGCCTCGCGCTGCCGAAGCAGGTCCACATCCACGGCTTCCTCACCGTCAACGGTCAGAAGATGTCGAAGAGCCGGGGTACGTTCCTCCTGGCACGGACCTATCTCGCCCATCTCGATCCGGGCATGCTGCGGTATTACTACGCCGCGAAACTCTCCGGTGGCATCGAC
This sequence comes from uncultured Candidatus Kuenenia sp., assembly GCA_964581055.1. Taxonomy (GTDB): domain Bacteria; phylum Planctomycetota; class Planctomycetia; order Pirellulales; family UBA1268; genus CAMCQY01. Next base: position 43,060 of record CAZOMJ010000119.1, on the reverse strand, counting down.
GACCTCGACCTGAACCTCGAGGAGTTCACCGCGAAGGTGAACTCCGATCTGGTCGGCAAGGTGGTCAACCTCGCCAGCCGCACCGCGCGGTGGCTGGAGCAGACCGGCCTGGCGCCCGAGTATCCCGAGGATGGCGGCCTGTTCGCCGCCGCCGCCGACGACGGGGCCGCGATCGCCGAGGCCTACGAGGCCTGCGATTTCGCCCGTGCGATGCGGATGATCATGCAGGCCGCCGACCGGGCCAATGCCTATGTCGACGCCGAACAGCCATGGAAGCTCGCCAAGGCCGGCCCGGAGTCGGCAGCGAAGCTGCAAGACGTGGCGAGCGTGGCGATGAACCTGTTTCGGCAGATCGCGGTCTATCTGGCACCCGTGCTGCCGGCGTTCGCGACGCAGGTCGGCGAACTCATCGGCGGGCCCATCCTCGCCTGGGAGGAGTCGCAGCGGCCGCTCGCGGGCCGCCCCGTCGGCAGCTTCCGCCCGCTCATGCGTCGCGTCGAACCCGCACAGATCGAGGGCATGCTGGCCGACTCGCTCGCGCTGGCACGGGAGTCGCAAGCCAAAGATCCCACACACCGCACCGCCACCCCCCCGCCTGCCACGAAAGGAACGATGTCCATGGAACCGTCCACCAGCCTGGTCGATTCGGGCGAACCGCTCACCGCCGAGCCGCTCGCCCCCGAATGCACGATCGATGATTTCACGAAGGTCGATCTCCGCGTGGCCCGGGTGGTCGCCGCCGAGGAGGTCCCCGAGGCGAAGAAACTGCTCAAGCTCACGATCAGTCTCGGTGGCGACACGACCCGCACGGTGTTCGCCGGCATCAAGGGTTTCCACACGCCAGAGTCGCTCGTTGGCCGGCTCGTCGTGGTGGTCGCAAACCTCGCACCGCGGCAGATGAAGTTTGGGCTGAGCGAAGGGATGGTGGTGGCCGCCAGCGGCGCAGGTGCCACGGGCGTCTACCTTCTCTCCCCCGACTCCGGCGCCCTTCCCGGCATGCGGCTGCATTGACTTCACGCTGAGCACGGAGAAGGCCCAACCCGCCGGGGGCGGTGAAAGCCTCCGGCGACGAGCATGCCGCAGCCGGCGAACCAATGCGGGTGACTGTGGTCTCGTCTTGGTTTCGACGTAGCGAACGTCCGGCGACGGGGCATGGGCAGCCCCGAACCGCGACACTTGGCCAGGCGTAGAATGCAGCCGAGTTCCAGCGATCCTTCGTTCCCGGCAGCGGACGTCTTCACCCCGAGGAGTTCCTCGCCATGGCGCAGCCCATCATTCTGGTTCCCACCGATTTCTCCACCGCCAGCGACGCGGCTTTGCCGCATGCGGAGGCGTTGGCCAAGCAGAAGTCGGCGTCGCTGTTGATCCTCCACGTGGAGGAGCCACCGCTCGCCTATGGTGCCGGTGAACTCTATTACGGACTGCCCGAGCCGAGTTCGGAGCGGATTCTCAAGATGCTCGAGGAAGTGAAGCCCTCCGACCCGACGGTGCCGTGCACGCACCGGCTCACGATGGGCGATCCCGCCGGCGAGATCGTTCGGATCGCCGCAGAGGAGGGGGCCGAGATGATCGTGCTCGGCACGCACGGCCGGTCCGGCATGACCCGCATGTTGATGGGCAGCGTGGCGGAGGCCGTCGTCAGGCGGGCGCCGTGCCCGGTGCTTGTCTACCGGGCGGCGGCGGAGAAACTGATGGGACGGAAGGCCGAAGCCCTCCACCTCTGACGCTGTTCACGCATGTCGACACGGCCGATCCTCGAACTCCGCAGCCGCATCCGCTCCGGACTGCGCGACGTCTTCGACGGCCGGGGGTTCGTCGAGGTCGACACGCCCGTCCTCTCGCCCGAGGTGCTGCCCGAGGCCCACATCGAGCCGATCGCCGTGCATGTCGACGGCCCGGATCGGTCTCCGCAGTATCTCCAGGCGAGCCCCGAGGCGCTGATGAAGCGATTGCTGGCGGCCGACTCGGGGCCGATCTACCAGTTTGCGCGGTCGTTTCGTGCCGGCGAACGCGGCAAACAGCATGGCGTCGAGTTCGTGCTCCTCGAGTGGTACGCGCCCGGCACGACGCTCGCCGACGCCGCGACGCTGCTGGAGACCCTCTGCCACACGGCGCTTGGCAGCGACGGTATCGAGCGGATCACCTGTTCCCGGGCGTTTGGCGAGCTGGCAGGTGTCGACCCGCTCTCGGCCACGCTCGCTGATCTCACCGCAGCGGGCCGACGGGCCGGTCTCGACCCGCTATCGGAAGCTGATCGAACCCCTCCCGACCAGCAGTGGGACCGCTGGTTCGAACGGCTGCTCGCCGAGGTGATCACGCCGCGTCTGGGCCATGAGCGGCCCACGATGCTCGAGGCGTGGCCTGTCTCGCAGGCGGCCTTCGCCCGGATCGATCCTGCAGACCCTCGGGCTGCCCGGCGGTTCGAGCTCTTCGTCGCCGGCGTGGAACTGGCCAATGGCTGGGAGGAAGAGACAAGCCGGACGGTGCTTGAGACACGGATCGAAGCCGCCAACCGGATTCGCGCCGCGGAGAGACGGGCCGTGCTCCCGTCACCGCAGCGTCTTCTGGCGGCCCACGGTCCGACGATGCCGGAGGGCGTCGGCGTCGCATTGGGCTTCGATCGGCTGGTGATGCTCGCTGCGGGAGTCGATTCGATCGACGCAGTCCGCTCCTTCGGGGAATAGCGTCTCGCAGCGACTTGCACGGCAACTGGTGCTCAATCGGCCCTACGGCCCGAAGTCGATCTTCGTGATCGTCCAGCGTTCCACCCGCCGCGTCGGCTCGTTCATGATGGCAGGTTGCAGTTCCAGCCGTACCTCCACCGCACCACCGCCGTCGCAGGGCGCCAGCCGCACCCGCGCACACCACAATTCCCCGGACTCCTCGTCACGGCCCGCGGACCGCACGTGACGACTCGCGGCGGTGCCACAGCGGCGAATCGCCCGCACCGCGGGCAACGCCTCGATCGAGCCATCGTTGCCGGTATCCTCGCCAGGGTGGTGGGAATGGCCCGGTTCGCCATGCCCCGGCCCACCAAGCCCATCCGACGCCTCACGCTGCAGCAGATGCGAAGCGATCATGCTACGGGCGTCGGACAGACGGTCCTCCCCCAGGGCGTCGAGCCATGCGTGGACCACCGCCTGGGTGCGACGCTCCATGATCCAACGCGACGCGACGCTCGTGGTCACGGCCTGGACACCGAACCCCACGGACAAGGCGAGGCCCAGGAGCGCAGCCGCCCGCCCCGCCTTCTCCGCGCCCGACCGGGAGACGTCCGCCAGCCCCGCGATCGCCAGAGCCACGCCCACCAGCGGCAGAATCCAGAGCAGCGGAGTCGTGAGCGCGAGGCTCGACAGCAATCCCACTACCGCCGCCGCCACGGCCAACGTGCTCACCGGGCGGTAGCTGATCGTTTCAGCAGACGCTTCCATGGCAGATCACTTCGCCGCTGCGCGAAGCCCCTCTTCCCTCTCCAGCTTCAGTCGCCTGTCGGCATAACGCAGGATGAAGTCCGCATCCTTGTCGAAGACGCGGTCGTTTCCGTCACGGTCCTGTCCCCTCGAGAACGGGCCCGATCGAGAACTGCCGCGAACCCAGCCCAGCCACGCGCGATCAGGAGCCAATCCCAGAAAAAACATCTTGGCCTCGGGCGTCGGCTGCACGTCGCCGCGGGTCAGGGGCGCGAGGTGGAGCGTCGCCGCGGTGAACGCCATCATGACCCAGCCAGTGAAGAACGCAGGAATCCCGACACCGACCCGCTCCACGAGCTGAGGAAACTCCACCGTGTTCGGCGACAAGCGGTCGGTCGCCTCGCGGGCCAGAGCCAGCACCACGCAGAAAATCAGCCAGATCGACAGGAAGTCGAGCAGGTAGGTGTAGCTGGCCAGATGTCCTTCGAGGAAAGTCGCCAACGGGGCATACCACGCCGTCGCGATGGCAGCCGCAGCCAGCACGTTGAAGAACATCAGCAGCGATCGCCAGAGCCCCTCGCGCACCAGCATGCCGGTGACGGCGGCGAGGATCGCGAGGAGTATGAGCGCGAGGATCATTTCTGGGTTCCTGGCTGTGGGCCGGGCTTGCTTGCCGGCCGGGAGCCGGGCTTGGCTGCTGGCTGGACGCCGGCGGCAGTTCCGGCCTCCTTCTTCACCGCGAAGACCCTCTGCATTTCATCGAGCGACGACAGTCCGGCCGCAACGGCGGCCAGCCCCTCTTCGGTCAATGGTCGCATGCCGTCCTTGACGGCCGCCTGCCGCAGGACCTTGGAATCCACCTGCTTGGCGATGGCCTGCCTCACCGTGGGGCCGGCCGCGAGTTCGAAGATGGCGGTGCGGCCGACGAACTGTCGGCCTGCGCAGAAACGGCAGCCCCCGTGCGGTGAGGCCCGCTTGATCTCGGGCAGTTCCTCGCTCGTCTTCTTGAGCCGTTGCAGGAGCTCCGGCGACGTGGGCATCGCCTCGCCGCACTGCGTGCACAGCTTCCGGATCAGCCGCTGGGAGAGCGATCCCAGGAGGCACCGTGCGAGCTGGTCATGGGCGATGCCCAGGGCGAGCAGTTTTTGAATGGCATCGAGCGAGTCGGCGGCCCGCAGGCTCACGATGACGAGTTGCTGGTCGTCGGCCAGATCCAACAGCTTGCCCGCCAATTCCTTGTCGTCCAGGTCGCGGGTGACGACCGCGCGGGGATACTCAAGCATCGCAGCCTTGAGGGCCGACGCGGGGGTCTCCCCGGCCGCGGAGGAATACCGCACCGGCTTGACGTTTTGCACCTCCTTGGGCGGAGTGCCGCTGTCCTCGATCGACACGAAATCCCGCAGCAGCCGGTCGGCCGACGTCAACACCATGTCGAATGTCGTCGAGCAGCCGGCGGCCGGCGGAGACGACACCACGAACAGGCCCTTCTCCAACGCGATGAGCTCACGCACCCGGCCGGCCAGTGCGGCCGACATGCCGAGATCCTCGAGCTTCTTGGGAGCGAATGGGGGCGTTTCCAGCGTGACGACGATCTGCTTGGCGGTCTTCGTGGCCCGCGTTGACAGCCGGCACGGCCGCTTCTTGCCGTCGACTTCGATCGTGAAGCCGGCATCCTTTTCACCGCTGAGTTGGGCGGCATCGGTCCCGGCGATGGTCCGCAGCACCGCCACGGCCGAGTTGCCCACCGTGGCGTCGAGCGGCGGCGCATCTCCCCAGGCTTCAGGCTGCTTCGACTTGCCCACGCCCTTGGCCGGGGTCTTCACGCTCCGGGCCGGGCCGGGAATCCCGTCAACTTCATGTCCCACCCTGATTCCATCGGCAGCGGCCTCGATGACGACGGTCGATGCCCGAGCGGCGGCCGCCTCCTGCAGGAGTTTCTTGGCCGCCTCGAAGCCCGGCAGCGCCGCAGCCTCCTCCTGCCATTTCTTGTTCTCTTCAGGCGTCTCCGCCGCCGTCGCCACGAGCGTGACCCACGGCAGTCCGTTGTCCGCTATTTCCGGCGGCTTCACCTTGACGCCCATCCGCTGCAGCACGGCAGTGAACGCCCGCCGCAGGTGGGCCGCCGTGAAGACGCTCTCCGCCGGGGGAGCCTTGGGGTTGCGCACGCGACTGTAGAGAAAGAGCGGCAGCAGCCAGGCAAGTGCCATCAGGGCCTGCCCGGCGGCCGACCAAGGTATCCACCACGCCAGCAGGCTGCACGCCGCGAACGGAAAGACGGCGCACGCCGTCCAGAATTCGGGCCGGATTTTGAACCGGGTGCTGTCACGGAAGATCCAGTCGCTCGTGGCAGCCCAGGCGGCGATCCACGCCCACCAACAGATCAGTGGCAGGATGGCAAGACCGCCGACCGCGTCTCGCGTCAGCCACTCCGGGCTCGATGCGGGCCATGCGTCGTCGGCCCGCGCCATGACGCCGCTCCACGCACACACGACGAAGGCAATCCCTTTCGATCCCCACGCCTGCACGCCGGCTCCGCCAGCCATCGGGAAGCGCCGATGCACCATCAGCTGATACCCTTCAGAGCCATGACCAGCGCCTCGCGATTCGGCGCGATTTCGAGGGCATCGTGTCGGTCGATAAGCCCGAGGTCGATGAGTCCCTTGAGGCTCTGCGTGAAATCCTGCATGCCGTCTTTCGTCGATTTCTTGATGTGGTCGGCGATCAGGTGATCCTGCTCTTCCAAGACGTATTTCCGGATGAGCACGTCGATGAACATGATCTCCACGACCGGCACGCGGCTGACGCCGGGCTTGATCGACTTGAGCAGCTTCTGGGCCACGATCCCCTTCATGTTGAAGGCGATGGCACTGCGGATGGAGGGATGCTCCTCCTGAGGAAACAGGTCGAGGATGCGGCCGATGCAACTCGATGCGCTGGCGGCGTGGATCGTTCCGAACACGAGGTGTCCCGTCTCGGCCGCATGGATCGCCGTCTTGAACGTCTCCACGTCGCGAAGCTCGCCCACGAGGATGATGTCTGGATCCTCGCGGACGGCATGCTTCATGCCGACCTCGAAGTTCCGCACGTCGTTGCCGATCTCCCGCTGGTTGATCAGGCACTTGTCCTCGGTAAAGACGAATTCGATCGGATCCTCGAGCGTGAGGATGTGCTTGCGGTAGTTGCGGTTGATGTAGTTGAGCATTGAACCGATCGTCGTGCTCTTGCCGGAGCCCGTCACGCCCGCGAGCAGCACCATGCCCTGATCGAGTTGGCAGAGCCGCTCGATCGAGGGTGGCAGGAAGAGCTTCTCGAAATCGGGAATCGTGTTGTTGACGCGGCGGGCCACCAGACCCCAGGCTCCCTGCTGCGTGAGCATGTTGATCCGGAACCGCCACCGCACGCCATCGACCATGCAGGTGTGCGCGAAGTCGGCACCGCCGTCCGTGTCGAAGATGGACCGCTGCCGCTCGTTCATGATGGGCGCGCAGAGCCTTTTCATCTGCTCGGCGCCGATCGGCGGATACTTCAGCGGCTGCAGCGCACCCTTCACCCGCATGTAGGGAGGCTTGTCGACCTTCAGGTGCAGGTCGCTGCCGTTGAGCTTGACCATGGCCTCGAAGAGCCGGTCAATCTCCAGGCCGGCCGGCTCGATCGCCACGGGTGGCGTCGGGGCGGCGGTCGGGGCCGGTGTCGAGGGAGCGGGTGCGGGAGCCGCGGCCGGTGCAGGGCCGGATGATGCCGGTTCAGACCGAGCGGTCGTTGGGTCGAGTGTCGCCATGGTTCGTCGTTGCCACGGGTCGGACGGGGATCCCCCGCCGTTGAAACAATTCCTTGACTTCCCGGATCGTACACTGTCCGAAGTGGAAGATGCCAGCGGCCAGCGCCGCATCCGCCCCGCCCCGCTCGATCGCGTCGGCGAGGTGCTCCGGTCGGCCCGCCCCGCCGCTGGCCACGACGGGAATACCCACTGCCCGGCTGACGGCGGCCGTGATCTCCAGGTCGTAGCCGTCTCGGGTGCCATCTCGGTCCATGCAGGTCAGCACGATCTCCCCCGCCCCGAGCGACTCCACCCGCTGGGCCCAGGCGACCGCCTCCAGCCCCGTCGGCACCCGGCCGCCGTTGACGAACACCTCCCAGATCTCGCGGCCGTCCCGCACGACCCGCTTCGGATCGATGTTGACGACCGTCGCGCAGCTGCCGAGGCGGTCGGCCACCGCCGTGATCAGCTCCGGTGTCCGAACGGCGGAGGAATTGATGCTCACCTTTTCGGCGCCGGCGTGGATGAGCCGCACCGCATCGTCGAGCGTGCGGATGCCGCCGCCGACCGTGAACGGCATGAATATGGTCTCCGAGACGCGGCGGACCACGTCGAGCATGATCGCGCGGCCCTCGTGGCTGGCGGTGATGTCGAGGAAGACGAGTTCGTCGGCTCCCTCAGCCTCGTAGCGGGCCGCCACCGACACGGGGTCGCCGGCATCGACGAGGTCGAGAAACCGCGTGCCCTTCACAACCCGGCCCCGCTCCACGTCGAGGCAGGGGATGATGCGTTTGGCAAGCATGGCGGGGTGTCGTGCCTCAGTTCGGCCGTGCGGTGGCGGCTGCCGGCCGCACGATGCGACCTTCATCGGGGCTCGACGCGGTGGCATAGAGCTTCTTCGGGATCCGTCCTGCCAGCCACGCCTGCCGACCGGCGAAGCAGGCCGCCCGCATCGCGTGCGCCATTCGCAGTGGGTGGGCGGCATGGGCGATCGCGGTGTTGAGCAGCACGCCGTCGACCCCCAGTTCCATCGCGGCGGCCACGTCGCTGGCCGTGCCCACACCCGCATCGACGATCACGGGATAGTCGGGATCGCTTTCCTTCAGATACTCCATGCAGATCCGCAGGTTATTGGCATTGAGAATGCCCTGGCCGGAGCCGATCGGACTGCCCGCCGGCATGACGCTGGCGGCCCCAAGCTCCTTGAGGCGTTTCGCCACGACGGGGTCGTCGCTGGTGTAGACGAGCACGGTGAATCCCTCCCTCACCAGCCGCTCCGTCGCCTCGAGCGTGCCCACGGGGTCGGGCAGGAGCGTCCGCGAGTCGCCAAGCACCTCGAGCTTCACCCACTCCGCCCCGGGATTGCCCAGTTCGCGGAGCAACTCGCGGCCGAGGCGGGCCACGCGAACCGCATCGTCGGCGGTGTAGCAGCCGGCGGTGTTCGGCAGGAGCACGTACCGCGACGTGTCGATGTGGTCGAGGATGTTCTCGCCTGCGGCGTTGACGAGGCGTTCACGCCGCACCGCCACCGTGACGCAGTCGGTGCCAGAGGCGTCGAGACACTTTTGCATCTCGGCGTGACTCGCATATTTGCCCGTGCCCACGACCAGCCGGCTGGCCAATGTCATCCCGCCGACACGCAGCGGTTCATCGGCTGCGGCAAAAGAAGACGCGGAGGGTGATGGCACGGGAGTTTCTTGGGTCATGGTGTCGACGGGCAGCAGGAGGAGGGACGGCGGCGGCAGGCCGCTCAGCCACCGCCCACGAGCGTCACCAGTTCGAGGCGGTCGCCCGATTCGAGTCTACAGTCTGCAAGCCGCGCCCGTGGCACGACCTCTTCGTTGACCTCGACAGCGAGCGGCCGGCCCGCGAAACCCAGTGCTGCAACGAGATCCCCGGCTGTCGAGCCCGCGGGCACGCCGCGGGGCTGTCCATTGACGATGACGGTGATTTCCAAGGGTTGTTGGATCGGGCTCTCTTCCATCACGTGCACTCCTACTTTGCCTTGGCCCCGCCGCCCCGCGGCCGGGCGATGTCGAGCAGCACCAGCGGCGCCATCGCTTGAGGCTGCTGCGAGTTCCACGGGATGCCGTACGCGGCAGTGGTGCCGGTGGATGAGTCGGTGACGTAGAGCACCGACGAGGCGAAGGTCATGTTGCCCCGCCGAAGTTCGGCCACTCCCGAGACGAGCAGGAACTTCGGGTTCTTCGCCTGCCCTGCCTTGAAGCCCAAGTCTTTGAGAACGTTGTGCTTGTAGGCTGCGGCAAACTGGCCCGTGCCGGGGCTGAGCACCCCGCCGGAGAGATCACCCGTCTCGAAGTCGAGCATGAAGAAACCCTCGATGCTGGGGTCCAGTGGCACCGAGCAGACGGCGAATGACTCATCCGACTGGGACGTGACGGCGAACACCCGCGGCAGTTGGTCGGGCGATCCCCACCTGCCTCCAAGCATCACTCCGCCGGCCACGGCCAAGAGCACCACCGCGGCGCCAACCGCCGCATCCCACATCCTTGCACTCATCGGCAGAATCCTTTCTTTGATGCCATCCATTCCGTTCCCCGGATCTCACCACTGAGATTCGACGGCGAGACCGTTACTTCTTGTCGGTATCCGGCTTCGGGGCCGGTGCGGCGACCGGAGCCGCTGCAGCCGCATCCTGCACGACGGAAATCCGAAACTTCCCGAGGGCATGCGTGCCGTCGTCATACTGCTGATCAATCGTGATGGCCAGGGGCGTTCCCGCCGGCAGCTTCGCATCCGGGGCGATGTCGAACGTCGCTGCATGTTCCTTGCCGGTGGCGCCACTGATCGCCCAGCCCGTCTCCGGCTTGTCGTCGATCGCGCCGGTCGCAGCGTAGTTGCCCTGCTCGTAATCGGCCTTGGCTCCGGCGAATTTCAGGCTCGTGGGCGTTTCGGCTGAGCCTGGAGCACCGAACAACACGGCGAATTTGCTCAACACGAAGTTTCCGTTGCCCGCGCGGCCTGGCCCCTGGCTGGGCAGACTGGGATCGGACAACGCCTCGAGCTTGATGGCCTTCGCCTCCGCTCCGGCCGGGATCACGGCCTTGAGCGTGTACGTGTCCTTGGCGAGGTTGCCGGTGACCGTGACGGTGCCGTCGGCGGCGATCACGGCCGTGGCACCGGCCATGCTCTTGAATGTCGTAGGGACAAGGGGCGTCGCCTTCTGCGCAGTCGTTGCGACAGCTGCAGGAGCAGCTGCAGGAGCAGGCGCAGGCGGCGGAGTGGGCGGCGGGGGCGGCGGCGGCAGGAGCTTGGCCGCGGGCGTCGGCAGGATTTTTCCGCCTGCGTGCGTGCCCACGAACATCGTCTTGCCATCGGGCGAGAAGGTGACGCACCACACGCTCGACTTTGCCGCCTCGGGGCCTTCCTGCTCGCCCTTGGCGTTCACGTCCCAGAGTTTCACGGCGCCATCGAGGCTGCCCGTGGCCAGCCGCGTACCGTCGGGCGAGAAAGAGGCGCTCGTCACCCAATCCTTGTGGCCCGACAGCGTGGCATGCTCCTTCGAATCGGAAGTGGTCCAGAGCTTGATCGTGCGATCGGCACCGGCCGTGGCGAGCTTCGAGCCATCGGGCGAATAGGCGACGGCCCACAGTGCGTCGGCATGGCCCTCGAGCTTGCCCTTCTCGTTGCCGGTGGCCGCGTCCCAGAGCTTCACGAGTTTGTCGCCACCGCCGGAGGCGATCGTCGCGCCGTCTGGCGAGAAGCCGACGGCCGTGACCGGACCGGCATGGGCGGTGATCGTCTTGATCTCCTTGCCGTCGGCGGTGTTCCAGAGGATGACGGTGCCGTCTTCGCCGGCCGTGGCCAGCTTCGTGCCATCGGGCGAGAGATCGAGCGATCGCACCCAGCCCTTGTGTTTCTTGAGGTCGGCCTTCAATGTCCGGCCCGGCAGATCCCAGAGCTTGACCAAGCCGTCATAGCCGGCCGTCGCGGCGAGTTTGCCGTCCTTCGAGACCTTCACCGCCCAGACCGCGGTGGGGTGGCCGGCGAGATCGCCCGCACGCGCACCATCCGCCTTCCAGATCACGACATCGCCGGGCCGGTAAAGCAGGCTCTCGCCCCCGGCAGTGACGAGCGACGCACCGTCGCGGGCATAGTCGGCCGCGATCACCCACCGCGAGAAGGCGGAGAGATTGGCGGCCGGCTCCGGCGCGGCGGTCGCCGCAGCTGCAGCGGGTGCAGGATCAGCCGCTCTGGCGGCGGCCGGGAGGCACACGACGGGTGCCACGCAGCACAGGGCGATTGCGGTTTGAGCAAGGCGTCGCATCACGGGGTCTCCACGCAAGGGCTAAAACGGACGCTGCACCGACGAACGAAAAAGGCAACGGGCCGACGGCATTCCGGCAATGCCTGCCGAAACCGACTCAGAGTATAGTTCCGGCTCACCGTCCAATTCCATTTGGGCCCCCGGCCCGGCCCGGGCCGGTATTTCGGGGACTCTCCTGCCATCCACGAGAGATTCGATCATGGCGACGCCTTCCCGCTCCTCGGCCACGACCAAACCATCTGCATCCACCGGCAAAAGGCGGGCGGTGCTCGTCGCCAACGGCGATCTCCGCGAGGAGGCCAACCGGGTTTGCTGGCCGGCGCAGCAGGCGATGGAGGCGGACCTCGTCAAGGCCTTCGCTGCCGCCGGCTGGAAGCTGGAGCGGGGCCACGGCGCGTCGAAGGCCCGCGGCCACGGCTTCATCGCCAGCGCCCGCGAGGGGCTCGACGTGTTTGAAACAATCGATCCCGACGTGCCGCTCGTCGTGGCCGAGGCGGTCTGGCAGTATTCCAACCACGTGCTTCCTGGGCTCACGACCCACTCCGGCCCGATCCTCACGGTGGCCAACTGGTCGGGCCAGTGGCCGGGACTGGTCGGCATGCTCAACCTGAACGGCTCGCTCACGAAGGCGGGGGTCCGCTACTCGACGCTCTGGGCCGACGACTTCGCGAACCCGAGCTTCCGGCGGCACCTGCAGGCCTGGCTCGACCACCGCGCGGTGCACCACGACACGAGCCACGTCGTCGCCTTCGACAAAGTCTCGATTCCGCGCAAGCTCGCGCAGGCCGCCGAGACGATCGCCGCCGATCTCCGGCATCGCAAGGCTTTGATGGGCGTGTTCGACGAGGGCTGCATGGGGATGTTCAACGCGATCATCCCCGACCACCTGCTGCATGCCACGGGCGTCTTCAAGGAGCGTCTCAGCCAAAGCGCGCTCTACTATGAGACGACGCAGGTGACCGACGCCGAGGCGAAGGAGGTGTTTCGCTGGCTCGAGAAGGCGGGGATGCAGTTTCACTTCGGCAAGTCCGAAACCACCGACCTGACGCGGGCCCAGGTGCTCGAGCAGTGCAAGATGTACGTGGCCGCGGTCCGCATCGCCGACCGCTTTGGCTGCGATTGTGTCGGTATCCAATACCAGCAGGGGCTCAAGGACCTCCTGCCGGCCAGCGATCTCGTGGAGGGAATGCTCAACGACTCGAAGCGGCCACCCGTGGCGGCGGCGGGCTCGTCGAAGCCGCTCTACAAAGGAAAGCCGCTCGTGCACTTCAACGAGGTGGACGAGTGCGCCGGGCTCGACGGGCTGCTCACGCAACGGGTGCACGATGCGCTCGGCGAGCCGGTGGAGAACACGCTCCACGACATCCGCTGGGGCGATTGGGACCAGTCGCGATCGACCGACCAGTGGGTTTGGGTGTTCGAGATTTCGGGGGGCGCGCCGCCGGCGCACTTCACGGACGGCTGGAAGGGCGCGCACGGCTACCGGCAGCCGCCGATGTATTTCCGGCTGGGCGGCAGCACGCTGGCCGGGGTGAGCAAGCCGGGCGAGATCGTCTGGAGCAGGATCTGGGTCGATAACGTGCAGGGGCATGAAAAGCTCTGCATGGATATCGGCCGGGCGCAGGTGGTGACGCTGCCGGAGGAAGAGACGCGGCGGCGGCTCGAGTCGACGACGAAACAGTGGCCGATCATGCACGCGGTGACCTACGGCATCTCGCGGGACCAGATGATGGCACGGCACAAGGCCAATCACATTCAGGTGGCCTATGCGAAGGACGCCGCCGGCGCCGACAAAGCCGCGCTCACGAAGGCTGCGGTCGCGCGGGCCCTGGGTATCGAGGTCAACTTCTGCGGCACGCGGGGCCACGGCGTGTCACCGAGCCTCCGCTGGGATGCGTAGCCTCTCGTGACGCTCTGGCCTGAGGCCAGCCCTACCGCCTCCCGCGGCCGCGGCCGTTCCTCACTCCAGCGCCCGGCGCACCGACTCCCACGCCACGACGGACACCGGCCCCAGGAGCGCCGACTCCTACGCCGGGACGAACGCCCACGCCCGGCGCACCGGCACCAGGCACGGCTCGAACGCCTGGCGTCACGGCCGATCCCGGAACGACAACGGCTGCGCCGGGAACGACGGCCGCGTTGGGAACCACCGCCGCGCCTGGAACACCGACGCCGACACCCGGCACCACACCGGCCCCAGGCGCTCCCACACCCACACCGCGGGTCACGCCAACACCCGGCGCACCGACTCCGGCGCCCGGCCTCACGCCAGCCCCCGGCGCACCGGCTCCAGCTCCCGCACCGCCGCGCGGCTGACGTGCTTCGGCAGTGGCACAGACGATCGCAGCGACAAGGGACATGGCGACGGCCAGATTCTTTGACATGGGCTTTCCTTCTTCATTCATGAGTCATGCGAGTGGGGACGATAACCCACGTTCTTCTGATGATATCGCGATTTTCTCGGTTCTACCCGCCTCGGGTCGAGATTCAAGAAACGCCGGCCGCCGTGCGAAGACGGCGACGGGAACGCGGGCGCCATGGAGCACGGTTGACGCTGGCGTCCCGAACGCAAACATTCACGGCTGGTTTTCGCCCCTCTCTCGCCTTGGACACACGTTGCATGAACACGCAGGGCTATCTCGGCATCGATGCCGGCACGCAAGGACTCTCCGTCATCTTCTGCGACGAATCACTGAAAATCCTCGCCCATGGTGAGGGCTCCTATCGAATGGTGCCCGGCCTCGCCGCCGACTGCTACGAGCAGCAACCGGGCGACTGGGAGCAGGCGTTGGCCACGGCCATGGCCGGGCTGCGACAGAAGCTCGCCGCTTCCGGCATCGCAATGGACGTGCAGGCGATCGGGATCTCGGGCCAGATGCACGGCGAGGTGCTGGCCGATGAACTGGGCCGCTCGCTCGGCCCGGCGCGGCTCTGGTGCGACAGCCGCAACGAGGCCGAGGGGCACGAACTCACCGAGAAGCTCGGCGCGAAGATGCCGAAGCGGATCACGGCCGCCCGCTGGCTCTGGACGATCCGCAACCAGCCCGACAAAGCCGCCAAGGTTGCCCACATCACCACCCCCGCAGGCTGGATCGCCTTCCGCCTCACGGGGCAGTGGAACCTCGGCATCGGCGATGCGGCCGGGATGTTTCCGATCGACCAGAAGACGCTCGACTACGATTCCACACTCCTCGCCGATTTCGACGCAGCCGTGGCGGCCAACACACCCGGAAAGCATCCGCGTCCGCTCCGCGAACTGTTGCCCCATGTGAGACGCGCGGGCCAGGATGCAGGCGCGCTCGACGGCCACGGTGCCACGCTGCTCGGCCTGCCGACCGGCATCCCGGTGGCGGCCGCCGAAGGGGATCAGCCGGCGGCACTGGCGGGCTCGCTCATCGGCGCGGCGGGCATGGTGTCGATGAGCTTCGGCACGAGCGTCGTCGCCAACGCGGTGGGCGACCGGGCCTTCCAGGGCATCTCCCGTGCCGTCGACCATTTCTGCGCGCCCGACGGCAAGCCGATCAACATGGTCTGGCTTCGGAACGGCACCACGGCGATGAACACGGTGGTGGAGATGTTCGGCCGGGTCAACGGCGGTGGACGCGGCGACGGCTTCGCAGCCGTCATGCCACAGTTGCTGGCGGCCCCCGACGACTGCGGCGGCCTGCTCGCGCTGCCCTTCATGGACGACGAGCCGGGGCTCGGCGTGTCGCGGGGCGGCACGGCTTGCGTGATAGGATTGAACGACAGGAATGCCATGCCGGGCAACGTCGCCAAGGCGATGCTCTTGGCGACGATCTTCAACCTGAAGATGGGCAGCGACGAACTCGACAGGCAGGGCTTTCCAAGGTCCGAGATCGTCCTCTCCGGCGGTGTCACGAAGACGCCGGCGCTCGGCCAGATCCTCGCCGACGCCTTCAACACGCCGGTGTCGATCCTCGACGGCGCGGCGGAGGGCACGGCCTGGGGGGCTGCGCTGCTGGCGAAGTATCGCCGCGTTGCGATCGACGGCAGGGCCCCGGACTGGCCGGCGTTTCTGGCGGGCCATGCCAGCGGCACGCCGACCCGGTTCACGCCGCGGCCGGCGGCGACGGCCGTCTATCACGCAATGGAAAAACGCTACCGCCGTCTGGTCGCACTCCACGGGCAGCTCGAGTCGGCGGTCGGCGGAGCCTAGGCCGAGCACACGCCTCGCAGTGCCATCCGCGCTACCACCGCGGCCAGAGGCCGCGGCGCATCCAGGCCTGGCTCCATGGCAGCCGATGCCGCCACCGCCGGGCGTGAATCGGAAACCGCCGTGATTCATCCCAGGCGTTTTCCCAGTAGGTCTCGTCGTGGATCCTCTGCAGGCCGCGGGCGTGCGCGAGGAGCGTGAAGATGCTCTGGTCGTGACGGTGCCCCCGAAACTCCGCGTGCTCGCCCCCCGGGGACGGCGCGTCATCCACGATCTGCAGGTTGGCCATCCGCTGTTCCCACTCCCGCGCGAGGTCAATGGTGGCAGGACCGGCCCGCAGCACGCAACAGGTCGCCATCACCATCTCCCGCTGGCGCATGCCCGGCGTATCGACGTCGAACGCCGCGAGGGTCGCTCGTTTGGTCCACTCGCCCACGTTGCTGTCGAGTGCAAACGCCAGCACCCCCGCCGGATCGTCGGCGGCCATCGCGACATACTCCTCCAGCCTGCTCCGCCCCTCGGGATTGAGCGAGCAGCCGGCGTCGCTGTAGACGAGCACGTCGCCCTCGGGCAAAGCCTCGAGCGACCGGCGGACGACATACGGCTTCCACGTCCACAGCCCGAAGCCGCGGCGATGCCGCCGCACCGTGTCGGCATGCACCCGCCAGTAGTCGGCCCCGAGCCCGAGATCGTCCACGGTCTGAATCGAACGAAACCGATCGAGCGCCGTCGCCTCGCGGCGAATCCGCGCCAGCGACCCGCCGTAGCGGCGATTGGCAAACGACAGAAAGTGCGAGGGGATCACGGTGCGTTGCCGACGTGCGAGATATCGGGTTGTTCGTGACGCTAGCTCACGGCCAGCATCCGCTCGAGCGCCGTCACCGCCCACTTCGCCGTCTCGTCGTCGACCCGGATGACGTTCACCGGCTTGCCCGCCTCCAGGTGCTCGAGGCTCCAGCAGAGGTGTGCCAGATCGATGCGATACATCGTCGCGCACATGCAGACCACCGGCGACAGAAACCGGATCGTCTGCTCCGGATGCTGCTGCTCCAGCCGCTTGACCAGATGCAATTCCGTGCCGATCGCCCACGTCGTGCCGGGCGCCGCCGCCTGCACCTGCTTGATGATGAAGCTCGTCGAGCCCGCGAGGTCGGCCTTGTCGACCACCTCCATCGAACACTCCGGATGCACGAGCACCTTCACGCCTGGCATGTTCGCCCGCACAGCATCGACGTGCTCCGGTCGGAACATCGCGTGCACGCTGCAGTGCCCCTGCCAGAGGATCACGCGGCTCTTCTCGAGTTGCCGGGCGTCGTTGCCACCCAGCCTCGGCTCGTGCGGGTTCCAGACGCACATCTCGTCGAGCGGGATGCCCATCTTCCGCGCCGTGTTCCGCCCGAGATGCTGGTCTGGAAAGAAGAGCACCCGTTTCGTCTTCGCGAAGGCCCAGTCGAGCACGGCCCGGGCGTTGCTCGATGTGCAGACGATGCCGCCATGCCGGCCGCAGAAGGCCTTGAGGCTGGCCGCAGAGTTGATGTACGTCACGGGTGTGATGTCGGAAGTGTCGATCACGCTGCCGAGGTCGGCCCAGGCGTCCTCGACCTGTTCGATGGCGGCCATGTCGGCCATTGAACAGCCCGCGGCCATGTCGGGCAGGACCACCGTCACGCGCCGCCCCGCCCGGGCGGCCGGCGGCGCGGCCGCAGAAACTCGCGAGGCCACCTTCTCCGGCCTGTTCACGAGGATGTCGGCCGTCTCGGCCATGAAATGGACGCCGCAGAAGGCGATCGCCTCGCACTGCTCCCGTTCGGCGGCCGACTTGGAGAGTTGGTAGCTGTCGCCCTGGAGGTCGGCGTGGGCGATCACGCCGTCCTGCTGGTAGTGGTGACCGAGGATCACCAGCCGCTCGCCCATCCGCCGGCGGACCGCCTCGATCCGTTCGCTGAGACTGGCGTCATCCAGGCCCCGGTAGGCCGCAAGGGGGCCTGCAAGATCGGTGTTTTCAAGCAAGGTACTCATGCTGCCCATGAGTATACGTCCGCCGGTCTCCGTGGCGCAGGGGCCGTGCGATGCCCTCGACGGACGCTATACTGTCGGGCCGGCGGACCGCCCCGGCGGCGCCCCGCATTTCCGGCGAGCAATCCGGGTTCTTTCCATCTCTTTGAAGGACGACAAGGCTTTATGGCGCGAAAAGTGGTGAATCGCAAGGAGCTCAGGGCCCAGAATGATGCGGCCGAGGCCCGCGAGAAGACGACCAAGAAGTCGACCAAGGAAAAGACCGCCAAGGCGAAGAAGGAAAAGGCCCCCAAGGATCCGAACAAGGTCGCGGCCAAGAAACCCCGCCGGAAGAAGACCGCCAAAGAAGCGCGGATGAAGGCCTACTGGGGCGTCTACAATCAGGGCATGAAGCGGTTGGCACTGTTTGAATACTCCGACCGCAAGGCAGCCGAGAAGAAGGCGGCCGACCTGATGGCTTCGTCCCGGACGAATCACTTCATCCAGTTGGTGAAGGAAGCGATCACCGAATAACGGAAAAGGCTGCTCTTATGCGATCCACGACGGGCACGACGAGACAGCTCGGCGGGTCCCTTCTCCCGTCGGCCCGCCACCTGCTCGTGCTGCTGTGCGTGATGATGCTGCTGACGGCGGCCGGATGCACGAAAGCCACGGGCAAGAAGGCGAAGCCGGCGGCTGATGGCGGTGTCGCGGAAGAGGCTGCGGCTGACGAAGGTGACGAGCCCGAGGGCATCGATTTCGACACGGCGATCACGGTCGACGAGGAGCGGGTGGAAGTCTGCTCTCCCACCGGCTGGACTCGCGGCTCGCAGTCGAAGGACTACCTCGTCAAGTACATTCCAAGCCGGAAGAAGACCTTCCCGTCGATCGTCGTGATGGCGGCCGATGCACCCGATGGGTTCGCCGAGGTCGATGCGGCCAATCAGAAGGATCTTGTCGCAGCGATCGCCGCCAGCCTCGCCGAGACATACTCGAAGAACGGCAAGAGCACGCTGCTCAAAAAGCCCGCGGCCGTGAGACTCGGGCCCCACTTCGGCGCCACATGGGCCGCGCCCGCGACGATCACGGTCGATGGCATGAAGGAGTCGATCGACCGCACGAGCTATGCGGTGGTGATCGGCGGGCGGATGTACACCGTCGAGGTCCGGGCGCCCAAGGGAAAACTGGATGGCGAGGGCCGTGCGGCGGCCCGGGCCGTGGCGGCGGCGTTGGCCCCGCCGGCGACCGCGGAAGAAATGTCGGACGAGCCGGCAGCCGCCGAGGAAGCGCCCGCCGCGGAACCGGCAAACTGACTCCCCGTGGTAGCAAGATTGCATCTTGCTGGTGCACCAGCACCGATTCAGCAAGTTACAAACTCGCTGCCACGAAGGGAACGCGGCCGCGAGAAATGCCCGCCGGCACTCACGCCCACGGGCTCTTCCAGTCGCCCCACGCCGCCAGATATCGCTTCAACCCCGGAAGCTGGTCGGTGTGCGCCTCGATCCACTCGCGAGCTGAATCGATGAGGGCGTGTTCCTTCTTCAGGTCGATGTCCCCCGCCACCACCCGCGACCGCAGGAAGATGAAATAGGTGTCGAGCACGTCGCCGCGGCAGTAGTCGTGGATCTCCGCCGCCTTGCCGGCATCCCAGAGGTCCTGCACCATGTGTCCGGCGACGTCCATCTTGCCCGGCTTGCCGATCAGGTTGGCCGCCAGCGACAGTCCGCCGTTGAATCGGGAGGCGCCGCTGTTGGTGAGCCACTCATGGAGGTCGAGGTGGGCCGCCATGTTGTAGCGATAGCGGGGCTGATCGAAGCTCCTGGCATCCTCGGCGAACCAGTCACCGATTTGCAAGCCGTAGCGGAAGGCGCAGAGCTCGAGCAGCGGCAGGTCGAAGCCGCGGCCGTTGAACGTCACGAGGGTGGGCCGGTTGTATCTCTGCCAGCCCTCCCAAAAGGTCCGCACGATCTCGTGAGGACGGGCCTCGGCCTCGTCGAGCGCCACCAGATCGAGCAGGCGGAAGTCGCGGGCCACCTTCGCGATCACCAGCGACACGGGGAGTTGGTAGGTGTAGGGGATGAAGTCCTTGCCGTTCTCCTCGAGCAACTCCTCGCGGTATTTCGCGATCGCCGCGGCCGGGGCGAGATGTTCCCCCGGATACTTCATCCGCGACACAAGCGCGCCGTCGGCCACGCTCTCGATGTCGAACACGAAATAGGCGGTGTCGAGTTTGGCCATGGATGGGTCTGGGGTGCGTCTGGGTGCTTCGCCTACCGCCGTGCCAGCGGGTGTTTGAGCGGCAGCCAGGCGCCGTCGGCCTTGCTCGAGGCCACCGACTGCTCGATGAAATACATTCCCTCCACGCCGTCGCAGATGTTGGGATAGAGCGTGTTCACCCGCTCGAACGGCTTGCCCGTGGCCGCCAGTTCCATCGCGTCGAAGGCGGCGCGGTAGACGTTGGCGAACGCCTCGAAGAACGCCTCCGGATGGCCCGAGGGCAGCCGGCAGGAGGCCTTCGCCAGGGGCAGCATGAAGGGGGCGTTGGGATCGCGGGTGTAGACCGCATGGGGATGGCCATTCCTGCGGACGAAGAGCTGGTTGGGGTTTTCCTGGTGCCACTCGAGGCTCGCCTTCGTGCCGTCGATCTGGATCCGCAGGTCGTTTTCCCGACCGTGGCTGATCTGCGAGGCGGTCACCGTGCCAAGCGCGCCGTTTTCGTAGCGGATGACGGCGTGGCCGTAGTCATCGAGCGGCCGCGGCGGCTCGAAGATCTTGAGGTTCGCGCTGATCTTCTCCGGGAGCAGGCCGGTCATGGACCGCCCCAGGTTGTAGGCGTGGGTGCCGATGTCGCCAAAGCAGCCGGCGGCGCCGCTCTTCGTCGGATCAGTCCGCCAGGCCGCCTGCTTCTGCCCCTCGCTCTCGAGCCGCGACCGCAGCCAGCCCTGGATATATTCCGCGCGGATCGCCTGGATCTCGCCGAGTTCGCCGGAGAGCGCCATCTCGCGGGCCTGCCGCACGAGCGGATAGCCGGTGTAGTTGTGGGTGACGGCGAAGACGACGTTCGACTGCTTGACGATGGCCGCGAGATCCTCCGCTTCCTTGAGGGTCAGCGTGAGCGGCTTGTCGCATACACAATGGAAGCCGGCCTCAACGGCGGCCTTGGCCACGGGAAAGTGCATGTGGTTGGGCGTGGCGATCGAGACGAAGTCGATCCGCTTGTCGGAGGGGAGGGCCCGCTCCCGATCGAACATCTCCTGGTAGGAGCCGTAGGCGCGGGAGAGGTCGATGTCGTAGTCGGCGGCACTGGCCTTGGCCCGCTCGGGATCGCTCGAGAGGGCCCCCGCCACGAGCGCCGCCCGGTTGTCGAGCACGGCCGCCGTGACGTGCACGCGGCCGATGAACGAGCCCTGACCGCCGCCCACGATTCCCATCCGCAGTTTCCTGCCCAACGCGCCATTCGTGGCCATACCGGATTCCCCTTTCGTGCCTGTCGTCACTCGACGTGTGCCTGATGCCGTGCCGGGAACCCGCCGTTCCCGCGCCGCGAACTCTATCACACCGCCTGCAAAAAGTAGAATGTCTCCCTTTTCCTGCTAGGATGCACCGGTTCGCTGCTCGTGTCCGAATCCACCCCAGATCCATAGCCCAAGCGCACCACCATGGGATTTTCCGATCGCGGCTACTCCCGCGACTCATACCAGCCCTTCATGGCCGACTGGACGGCCGTGATGACGATCATGGTCGTCAACATCGGTCTCTGGGTGGCCAACCTCGTGGCTGCTGGCGGGATGCCGATCAGTGATTTCTTGTCACTGCAGGGCGACCTGCCGAGTCACCTGCTGAAGGCTTGGCAACTGGTCACCTACGGCTTCGTCCACGCTCCGCTCGATCCGTGGCACCTGATTGGCAACATGCTGATGCTCTGGTTTTTCGGCCGCGAGGTCGAGGAGATCATGGGCCGGGGGGAGTTCTTCCGCTTCTACGTCACCGCCATCGTCATCGCCGGACTCGCCTGGCTGGCGAGCGTGCAACTCTTTCCCGACCGGGGCGGGTCCGTGGCGAACTATCACCTGATGGGCGCCAGCGGCGCGATCATGGCGGTGTTCGCGGTGTTCGTCTGGTATTACCCGCGGCAGACCGTGCTCCTGTGGTTCGTGCTGCCGGTGCCCGTCTGGGCGCTCGGCCTTCTCTATCTGGTCATGGACGTGCAGGGAGCGGCCAACGGCGGCGGCCAGGTGGCCCATGTCGCCCACATCGCCGGCGCGGTCTTCGGGCTCTGCTATGCGTGGCGGGGCTGGAGCCTCTCCGGACTGAGCGACCTGCAAGATCGCTTGCAGGCCCGGCTGCGGGGATTCCGCCGCGGGATGCGGGTGGTGCGTCCACCGGAGAACGAGCATGACGATCCTGCGCCACGGTCACGCGATCGCGACGACGCGGCGATGCAGGAGGCGGTCGACCGCATCCTCGAAAAGATCAGCCGCTCCGGGGAGGCGAGCCTCACGCCCGCGGAGCGCGACACGCTCACCCAGGCCAGCCGCCGGCTCAAAGAACGGATGCGGTAAAACCCGACCGCCGGCGATCACGAACCGCTACGGAACAGCCTGATCGACAGCATCGTTACGGCGATGGTCTTCGCCGCCGGCCAGCGCCTTCGCGATCGTCTGCATCGCCTCCCGCTGCCTCTCCTCGACGACATCACGGGCCTTGGCAGCACGCTGCCGCGATTTGACGGGGTTCTTCGCCATCTCCACCACGGCGTCTGGCACGCGGCGGACGTCGGCCTCATCGTCGAGGTCGAAGAGCCAGTCGCCGAGGCCGATATCCCGCCACATCAGGCCCTTGCTCGTCTGTTCGGCAAACCTGCAGACGATCGCGGGCACGCCGTTGCCGATGCACATGATCGGCGAGTGCATCTCGTTGCCGAACAGGCCCGCACTTTTGACATAGGTCGAGATCGCCTCATCGGTGAGCCAATAGTCTGGCCGCCAGACGACGCTGCGACGGACATCATCGGGCAGCCTTTCGACGAGTCGCTCACGGCCCACGGCCATCTGCGTACGGTCCTCGGGGCAGACGAGCACCTTGAGGCCTGTCTCCCGCACGACGCGGGTGATCGCTTCCCGCAGCGGCGCATGGTCGTGCTCCCGCATCGCCTCGTTTCTCGCATGCTTGACCGGGTCGAACGGCCGATTCTTTTCCTGAATCGACCAATAGGGGGTGTATCGCAGCCGCGGAATGCAGCAGAGAAATTGGCCGGGTTCGAGGCCGTTGGCGGCGAGAAACGCGTCGGCCCGCTCGTCGTCGCGCAGATCGGTGCTGAAGGCGCCGTCGGGACCGAATCCCATCACGGAGCATCGGCATCCGAGGTCGCGGGCCAACGCGAGCGACGGCGAATCGCGAAAATAGACAAACCTCGCGTCACCGAGCAGGTCGATCGTGCGGGCCATTGCCTCCTCGGACACAGCCACCGTGGCGGTCGATGCCCTTCGCGGCAGCGTGATGCCGTAGACGCCGAACGGCTTGCCGGTCGCATCGCGCCAGCGGGCCACATCCTTTTCGGCGACGAGCGACGGCCCGGAGCCGTGGAGCAGCAGATCACAGTTGGCGAAGGCCGCGTCGATGGCCACCCGGTCAGCCGCGATCCTGAGCCGGGGAAACCGGCGGCGGAGCATCCCCTCGACACCACCCGCGACACTGCTCGGCCAGAGCGTGATCTCCACGTCGGGCAGATGCCGCTCCAGCGTGGCCAGCAGCCCAGGCGTGTGGGCAATGTCGCCAATGTTGACCGTCTGCCAACTCGACCGCAGGAGGATCCGCCGTCGGCGGGCCGGGGCGGCGGCACCGCAAAGCGTGCCCGACAGCAGTGCGAGGCCTCCCGCCTGGATCGCGGTACGACGCGTGGGTCGGATCGTGTCGCGGATCATGCCGCAGAATGACGGCCCTGGCGGCATCGCAAGACTCCCCGGTGATCGGGAGGAGAAAAATGGGCACGGGAGCGACGTCCCGGGACGTGTTCGGCTCCGGATGTGCAGGCGGCCCGTATTCCCTTGTTTGCGCTGCAGGCTTGGATGGAGAGCGGGCTTGGATCCGGACACAATTTACCGGCGGATCGTTGCCGGCGCGGTGGCCGTGCGGAGATCGGCCAGCGACTGCACGCGGATCTGGTTCACCATCGTGGCGAGTTCCTTGAACTCGAGTTCGTCGAGGTGGCCGCTCTGCACACTGTAGGTCTTGCCGGTGGTATCGATGACCGCCACGTTAGGCCCGCCGGGCACCATGCCAAACGTCTGCTCCATCACGCCCTCGAAATCGAGCCACACCGACACGTGCGGTGAGTCGGTCCGCATCCGCGACCGGGCCACGGTCTCCAGCGGCTTGGGCACCTCCGGCATGCAGGCCACGGGAACCACGTGCACGTCGGGCACGCGGACGTTCGCCGGCCAGCCGGGCAGGCCGGTCACCGGCTGCCGCGACCACTCGCTCGCCGGAGCGGTCTCGGCCGTCGGATGAAACAGCACGTGCAGCCTGCGGCCGAGATCGAGCGCCGCCTCGGCGCCTTTGCGTTCGGCGTAGACCAGCACCACCACGTCGCCTCGCAAGACGCCGGTCTCCCGTCGGTTGCGAAACTGATCCTCCATCGCGATGTTGACGACACGATCACGGGTCTGGGCCCGCGCCACAGACGCCATCGGCAGCGGCAGGGCGACGGCCAGCACCAGCGGCACGAGCAGGGCGGAACGCGAAGCAGTCATCAGGGCACCGTACGGGGTGGGAGGGATCGTCACGCGGCTCGTCGGACGTCGGCCGCTTCGAAGGGAATCGTGGTGGTTTCGTCGTCGGCCGTGTCTGCGTGCGACGCTTCGTCGTCGGCCGATCGGCCGGGCCGCACCAGGGCGAGCACGGCCGGCAGGAAGATGAGCGACGTGAGCGTGCAGGTCGTCACGCCGATCGTGAGCACCCGGCCGAGGCTTTCGAGCCCCTTGTGGCTGGCCACCATCAGGGCACCGAAACCGAGAATCGTGGTGAGCGCATCGACGAGCACCGAGTTGGCGGTCGAGGCGCTGATCCGATACGGCCCCGGCCGCTCGAGGCTGTCGTGAACGATGTGCACGCCGTAGTCGACGGCGATCCCGAGAATGAGCGGGATACCGATCAGGTTCGCGGGATTCAAATCGATGCCCACCAGGCCCATCAGCCCGAGTGTCTGGGCCATGCCCAACGCCAAGGGCAACGCGGCCAGCAGGCTGTGGGTGATGCTGCGGAAGTCGAGCCAGAGCACGGCCAGGATCACGATGAGCGAGTAAATCCCCGCCTGCTCGTAGCTCTTCTTCATCTCCAGCGACGCCTCGTAGGCCTGCAGCGGGTTGCCCGTGGCGCGGGGGTCGATGCTGCGGACCTCCTTCACGAACCGCTCGAGCGAGGCGAAGTTCCAGATGTCGCCGCGGCCGTAGATCTTGAGCAGGTGGCGGCCGTTCTGGCCGACGAAGCGGTCGACGAGGCTCGGAGGCAGGTCGTCGAGCTTGGGCGGATCGGGATCGGCGACGGCGGAGAGCGCGTGCAGCCGCGTGAGCAGGTCGCCGGCCGACTGCTGCTGAAAGGCCGCCAGCGACTGGAAGCACTCGTTGGGTCCCATGCGCCGCAGCGTCTCGCGGGCCCGCTCGAGATGCCAGGCCGTCCGCAGTCCGCCGGGCCGCTTCGCCGCCTCGCCCTGTGCCCAGGCGAGCGTCTCGCCGAGGCCATCGAGACGGTCGATCGGAATCTCGGGCGGTCGCTCGGGCAGACCTGCCAGACGGCCGCGGATGCTCTCGATGAGTGGCCGCTTCAATTCCTCGTCCACCGGCAGCAGCGACGCGATCTCATCGACACGCTCCACGGTCGCGAGCTTCGTGAGCTGTTCCTTGCGGGCCAGGAGTTCCTCCCGGGAATCGGCGATCGAGAGGGCATACCACACGCTCTGGTCGCATTCGGCGAGCAGTTTCTTTTCGACGGCCACGCTCTCGAGACCGTCGGCCTGCATGTTGAGAAGGTTGTGGTCGTAGTCGAGTTCATGGAAGCCGGAGGCGACGGCCATGGTCGCCGCCATCGCCGCCAGCGCCACGAACCGCGGATGACGGGCGAGCGGTGCCAGCCATTCGTGCACCGGCACCGGCGTGGGAATCCGGCTGCCGAGCGGGCCGCGGTCGACCAGCGCCACCACCGCCGGCAGCACCAGCAATTCGGCCGCGCAGCAGAGCAGGATGCCGCCACCGGCGATCATGCCCAGTTCTGCCACACCCACGAAGCTCGTGAGCGCGGCGCAGAAGAACGCCACCGCCGTCGTGATTGCACCGGTGAGAATGCCCGGGCCGACGCCGGCGCTCGCATCCAGCAGCGCGTCCTCGCAGGAGAGCCCACGCCGCCGCATCTCGAGATACCGGCCGATGTAGTAGGTGCCGTAGTCGATGCCGACGCCGATCATGGTGACGGTGAACGTCACGCTGAGGATATTCAGATGTCCCACGCTGGCCGTGGCCCAGGCGAAGGCCCAGGCCATGCCGACGATGAGCACGGCGTTGGCCATGAAGGCGTGCCGCACGCCCCCGAAGCCGGCGATGATCACCACGATCACGGCCGCGAGCGACAGCCCGCTGGCCCACATCATCGACTGCTGGCTGGTCCGCATCTCGTCGTCCTCCATCACCGGCAGTCCGGTGAGGCCGATCGTCACGTCGGCATGACGGGCGGCGACGAGCTTGATGAGCCGGCGGAGTTCATCGGTGGCGGCCGACGCGCCGGCAAAGCCGTCCTTCGACTTCGCCAGCCGCAGGAGCACGAAGCCCAGCTGTCCGTCCTTGGCGAGGAGGTGCTGGCTGGAGAGATCGCGGAGAGTGGAGAGTGATTCGGGCATCCGCGGCCACGGCGAGACGTAGCCCCCCGCGGCGGCATCGGCCGGGCGGCGGCCGGCCTCGAGGCCCGCCAACAGGCTTTCGCTGTACCGTTCCAGTGAGGCAAGCGGCGGCTCCTGCATGCCGGGGGCGGCCTGACCGCGGTCGACGGGCTGCGGTGCCCCGGCGACCATCTGCCCGGCGAGCCCGCCGACCATCGACGCCACCTTCAGGTGCGTCCAGCCGCCCGCGAGGATCGGCTCTGTCTGTGCGATAAATCGGTCGATCGCGGCGAGATCCTTGGGCGAGAGGTAATGCAGCCCCTTCGCACGGATTTTCGACAGGTCGACCTCGTGAAGCACCGACCGGAAACGCTCGCCGTCCTGGGCGACCTCCCGTGACAATTCCTCGAGCACGTTCACCACGCGGTCGCGTGTCGGCCCCTCCACGACGACCACCGCGTCGTCGTCCTCGCCGAACTCGCGGATATAGTCGATCCAGAGTTTGTTGTAGTCGCTTTTTGGGTCGAGCAGATCGACGCGGCTCACCTTGTAGCCGAGCGACTGCGCGGTGTAGACGCCGGCTCCCACCGCCGAGAGCACGGCCCCGAGCACGATGGCCATCGGCGCCCGGAGGCACAGCCGCGTCCATACGACCAAGGCCCGGCCAAGCAGGCTCGTGGTCGCATGCGCGTCGATCGGGGCCTGGTCCGGGGGGACCGTGGCATCAGTTGGTTCATGGCGTCGCAGCATCGGCTCGAATTCCTTCCCGGCAGGGTCGGGGAACGTAGCGAACCTGCGGCAGCGGGCCAACAGGTTCTTTTTGGCGGCTGGCGAGTCCTGGCAGGATGGGCAAACCCTCGGGATTTTCAGGCGGAATGATTGGTTCGAAAGGTCCCCGCAGGCCGAAAATCCTTCCATGCGGCGCTCATGGCTGCACCGCCGGGAGCGTTGGTCAACCACCGCGCCGGCAGGGTTCGCGACAGGGGGGGAACAGCATGACGATTGCGCGGTCATGGATGGTGGTGGCTGGGATCGTGGTTTCACTGGCAGGCGCAATGCAGCCGCCGCCTGCGAGGGCCGACGTCGCCGACGGGCCGACGGCACGGATCGACTCTGGCTCATCGAGCCGCGAGGCTCGCCGCCGGGCCCTGGAGGCGTTGCCTCTGGACCGCATCCCGGAGCCGCAGCGCAAGGCGATCGAACCCTGCCTGCGGTCCGCGACGCTCTATCGCCGCATGCCCGTCGAGACGGTGGCCTGCGATGCCGCATTGCTCGATTTCGCGCTCACCAAGCCGGAGGCCATCGTCGACATGTGGCGGGTGCTCGGCATCAGCCGGCTTGCGCTCGATCCGGTGGGGCCGCGGCAGTGGAGACTCAGCGACGGCTACGGCACCGTCGGGGTGCTACGGCTGGTGCATCAGGAGCGTCAGGCACGAAGCGGCCTGCTCGTGTTCCACGGACGCGGTGCCTACACCGGCCCGTTGTCGCCCAGAAATCTCACCGGCAGCTGCGTGCTCCTGGTGCGGCACGGACCGGCCATGCCGGCGGTCGACGGCCGCGAACGGCAGACGGTTCAGATCGATACCTTCCTCGACATGGACGGCGTCGGACTCGAAATCGTCACCCGGACGATGCAGCCGATCATCGTGCGGTCCGCGGCGTCGAACCTGCACGAGATCTGCCTCTTCATGACGACGCTCTCCGACTCCGCACGGACCAATCCCGAGGGGGTGGCGCAACTGGCCGGCCGGCTGCAGCAGACCGATGCCGCCGACCGGCAGGCACTTGCGACGATCGCACGGCGGGCCGCACAGCCCGCGGCCAACCCGCTGGCACACGGGGCCCGGCGCGACGCGGCAGACGTGGCAGCCGCCGATCGGCTCCAGACGGAACTCGCGGCCCGCTGGCTGAGCGCCGAAGAACTCGACCGGATCCAGCGGCAGTAGGAAGCCGCTACCGCGTGGCCCGGTCGGGCGACGCTTCGGGCGCGGCGGCCATGCGGATACGGGCCTCCGACGCCACCACGTAAGGCCGCTTGTATTCGGGCATGTAGCCGCGGGCGCCACGCACGGCCACATCCTGTCCCACCAGCGGGGCGAGATTCACACCCGCCTGCGGCGTGACGAACGCGATCACGTTGTTGCTCTGATCGACGACCGCCCACCGCGGTGCGTCGGGCCGCCGCGAGACGACGGTCGCCAGCCGGCCGCTGGTTTCGGTCATGTCGGGGGGCGTCCAGGTGGGCTGGCCCTCTGCCGGTGCGCCGCCGGGAAGCACACCCGGCCGGATGGGCCGGCCGCCGATCGCCGACAGGCTCGACCACATGCCGCCCAGCTGCAGCGATGGGTCGGCGGCAGGTGTCGGTGCGGCGGCCAGGGTGCGATGCCGCGATTGGATTGTCTCGAAACGGGAGATCCGTGCATCGATCGCCTCGACCCGTGTCCGATCGATGTCGGTCGCCGTCCGGGCCGATACCTGCCGCAGCCGTTCCCGGACCGGCGCAAGATTCCACGCCTCGGCCGGGCCGGTCACCGCCAGCGACAGCGCAAGGTCGATGTCCGCCAGTTCGTCGCCTGACACCGCGACGCCACCCGTCACCGCGACGGGAGTGACCGGCGTGGCGGGATCGAACACGCTCGTGCCGCGCGGCAGCCAGCCGGCGAAGAGCCGCCGGGCCGAGGGCATGAACCCCAGCGGCTGTGGCGGGGAGGCGGGCACGGCCCCTCCGCCGACAACCGCACCGATTCCCAGCTGCGTACCTGAAGTTGGCTGCGTGCCTGGAGCTAGTTGCGTGGCTGCAGTTGGCGGCCCGGCATCGCTCACCGCCTGCGCGACGGCGATGCTCGCATCCTTGATCGCGGCCATCGCCTCGCCGATCGACGCGGCATTGCCCTCGGTGTCGGCTCCTATGGTATCGCCGGTTGCGATGACGGCCGGTGTCGGCGGCACGATGCCCGGCGGCGTTTCCAGATCGGCCAGCCGTGCCCAGCGGAATTCGCCCGCCGGCGGTTCGATCCGCACCCAGAGTCCGGCGTGCCGGCCCGCGGCGATCCGCACCTCGTCGATCACCTGCACGCGTTCGCCCGCTTCGAGGCTCACCTGGGCGACATGCCGCAGGTCGTTGAGTTGTGATCCCACCCGCGATACGGCGCCGTCGGTCACGATCACGCCGACGCCGCGACCAGAGGCCGGGGCAGTCGGAGCATCGCCGATCACAGAGACCGCATCGACATCAGACGCCCGCAGCCAACTGAAACTGCCCTCGACGGGCCGCACGGCGACATACCCAGACGGATCGACGGCCCAGATCTCGAGCGTGGCTCCGACCACGAGCCGCTCAGTGGGATAGAAGTCGTCGCCCGGCCCCGCGCGGAGATACGTGTGGTCAGCCACAACCCGCACGGTGGCTGGAAACGGACTGGACTGCTCCTGGGCGGCGACCACGGCGCACACGATCGACAGCAGGCCGATGACCGTGGATCGGATCCGTGCGGCACGCCACATGCTGCCGCGATCGACGGCATGTGATCCTCCGCGTTTCGTGGCTGTCGGCGGCGAAGTTTCCACGAGCTTCATCCCTGAAAAACAGGCGCGTAGACGAGGCTTGGGCACCTCGTCTACGCGCTGCAAGGGGCCGCACCGAAGCGAACCCTCGGAAGGTCTTGTAGACCACCCGAGGCCGAGGCTCAAGCCGCGATTTTTGGCGCGTCAGAAGGCCGGGAAATCAGCCCTTCCCGTCCTCCCAACCACCCCACCTTCGTGGTATGTCGCCTGGGGCGGGGTGATCCGGGCAGACTGCGCCGACGGTGCCGCCCCTGCTAGCGAAGCCAGCG
Organism: uncultured Candidatus Kuenenia sp.; assembly: GCA_964581055.1. Classification (GTDB taxonomy): domain Bacteria; phylum Planctomycetota; class Planctomycetia; order Pirellulales; family UBA1268; genus CAMCQY01. Next base: position 12,737 of record CAZOMJ010000119.1, on the reverse strand, counting down.
CCAGCAGCGGTTGCTGGCGACTCCGGAACAGAGCCACGTTGAAGCCGTGCCACCACGTGGGACACGGGACAAGTTAAAAACTTGTCGCCACGTGGGACAAGGACATGGATACGTTAACACCGTGCCACCACGTCAGGCTCGGCACGCTGCGGTCCACCCGACCTCACCAGCGATCGACCGGGCGGTCGAGCACCTCGCGGAGCAGGATCACCTGCCGGATCGTGGATGGATTGCGGAGCAGGTGCACCAACTCCTCGGCCTGCGTCAGCGCCGACGCCCGCGGTGCGCCGCCGGCCTGCGGTTCATCCTGCGCGATCTCGCCCCGCAGGTGCGTCAGTTCGCGTGCGAAGGCATCCTGCACGTGACGGGCCACCGACTCGCTCTGCGGCTGTCGCTGCTGCGGGGCCGTCTCGGTCGTTGTGGCGGCGGACTCGCGTGGCGTGACGGCCTTCTTCTGCTCACGCTCCCGCCGGACAGGTGCCGCGACCGGCGGTGCGGGCGGACGACGACGCTCGCCGTCGCCCCGGCGATCGGGTCGCGATGGCTGCGGTCGTGCGGTCACCACCGTCTCGCGCGTGTTGACCGTCGGCTGTGGCTTCTTCTCGCCGGTCACCTCGCGGAGAAACTCGGCGATCTGCTTCTCGAGATCGATCCGCGGATCCACAGCATCACCGGCCGCCGGTTGTGGCGGGCGAGGCCGGTCAGGTGCCGGATCGAACCGCGGCAGCGGCGGGGGCTTCCGTTCGCCCCCCTGCAGCCGGCGAAACACCGCGAACACCTGCGACACGATCCAGAACGCGACGAACAGAAACGGCAGCAGTGCCTCGAGCCAGTCGAAGCCGGCGGCGAGCAGCACGCAGGTGGCGGGAGGGACGTGCATCATTGCACCGCGGCGGTGCCGGGCGTCGTGCCCGTGGCGATGGTCCGCCGCATGTCGGTGTCGGCCTGGAGGTTCCGCAGCTTGTAGTAATCGAAGATGCCGAGCTGGCCGGAGGTGAGCGACTCTGCGACCGCCTTGGGCACGGCCGACTCCGCCTCGACGAGCGCCGCCCTGCTCTCCTCGATGCTGGCGATCATCTCCTGCTCCTTCGCGACGGCCATCGCCCGGCGGCCCTCGGCGTTGGCGCGGGCCACGCGGGTGTCGGCCTCGGCCTGATCGGCCTGCAGCCGGGCGCCGATGTTCGAACCCACGTCGATGTCGGCGATGTCGATCGAGACGATCTCGAAGGCGGTGTTGGAATCCAGCCGCCGCGCGAGCACGGTCTTCGAGATCATATCGGGGTTCTCGAGCACGTCGGTGTGCCGCTCCGCCGAGCCGATCGCCGACACGATGCCCTCGCCGACCCGCGCGATGATCGTCTCCTCCATCGCCCCGCCGATGAGCTGGTTCAGGTTGGTGCGAACGGTCACGCGGGCCCTCACCTTCAACTGCACGCCGTTCTTGGCGACGGCGTCGAGCGTTTCCCGGCCGCTGTTCTTGCCCGGGCAGTCGATCACCTTGGGATAGACGCTCGTCTGAACCGCCTCGCGGACGTCGCGGCCCGCCAGGTCGATGGCGGTGGCGAGTTTCCAGTCGAGCTCCTTGATCTTCGCCTTGTTGGCGGCGATCAGCGCCTGCACGACCAGCGGCACGCGGCCACCGGCGAGGTAGTGGGCCTCGAGTGCCTGCTTGGTGAGGCCGCTCGAATCCCCGAGCCCCGCCTGCACCGCCATGATCTTGCTCCGCACGATCACCGTCGGATTGACCTTCTTGAAGCTCATCGCGACGAGGTCGAAGAGTCCGATCCCGGCGCTCGACGCATACGACTGCAGCCAGAGCCGCAGGTATCTCGCGAGCATCGCGAAGACCACGAGGAAAGCGAAAATTCCCAGGCCGATCAGGATCAGGGGCAGCATCGAGGACGCTCCGAAGGACGTTCCAGGGACGGGACGCAACTCCCTGTAGCGTTGTTCCGGGGGCGGCGGCGGTCAACTCGGAAAATAGGGACGGGAGCTATTTTCCGCCCCCGACGTCGCCCTCTTCCGTAGGGACGGGGAAAATGGCTCCCGTCCCTATGTGTTCGAAATCGAACGTCTCGAGCGTCGGCGAGAGGCCGGAACCACCGACTACTGCCGGATTTTCCGGTGCTGCCGATTCCACCGGCGCCGCCGTTCGCAACTCCGTGGCCCGCACGATCAAGGCGGTGCCCTGCACACCCACTGCCTCGATGACGGCCCCGGCCTCGATCGGTCCCCCTTCACTCAACGCCTCGACGGCTTCGCCGCCTATCTCCACGCGGCCCCACGGCAGCAGCTCGCTCACGGTCCGCCCTGTGTGCCCGACCAGCTCCCGAACATGCCGCCGCCGCTCCCGATCGGGCAGCACGTCCGCTGCCTCGGGCGCCGGTGGCAGCACGCGGCGGCCCAGCGGTGTCTCGGGAAACCAGCGAAACGCCATCGCCAGCACCGCGGGCACCGACAGCACGACCACCGCCACGCTCGCCATGCCGGCCGTGGCACCCTGCTCCAGAAACGCCGTCGCGATGGCGGCAACGAGTGCCGCGATGCTCACGAAGCCGAGGATGCCGCCCGACGGCACGAACACCTCGAGCACCATCACGCCGAGGCCCAGCAGCAGCAGCGAGACGACCCACAGGAGCGTGTTCATACGGGTGCACTCGGCCGCATGAGCGGCTTCACGAGCAGGCGACTGCCGCGGACCTCGACCACGCGAACGGGCATGCCAGGCTCGACGAGCGACCCGTCGCTGGTCACCTCGCGCACCCGGCCGGCGATCCGCGCCTTGCCGGCGGGGGCGAGCCTCGTGGTCGTCGTGCCTTCGGTACCGATGAGCTCCTCGAGTCCTTCCTGCTCGAGCGTGTCGTCCGCTGCGGCTGGCGGTTCGAGCAGCACGTTCCGCAGCACGGGCGTGGATGGCAGCCACCGCCGCAGCAGCACGCCGAGCAGCGACACGCCCACGGCGGCGCCCAGGATTCCCAGGAGCGACCACTGCAGCTGCCGGATCTGGTAGTCGTTGGCAGGCAGCACGAACGACTGGCTGGCCAGCACCAGCGACGCGATCAAGAGCACGCCACCGCCGAGGCCGAGCACGCCGAAGCCTGGCAGCACGAAGATCTCGGCTGCGAGGCAGAAGAGCCCGGCCAGGAAGAGCATCACCTCCAGCCACCCGCTCGTGCCGTGCAGGTATTGGCTCCAGAAGTAGACGATGAACGCCACCATCGACACAAAGCCGCCGAGGCCGAAGCCAGGAGTGTGCAGTTCGATGTAGAGTCCGGCGCCACCGATCAGGAGGAGCAGCCATGCCAGCCCGGGGCTGGCCAGCGCGTCGAGCAGACGATCGGCCCAGCCCGGCTCGGAGAGTGCGATATCGCCCGTGAGCCCATAGGCCTTCACGAGGCCGTCGAAGCCATCTACCAAGTGGGTCGCCAGCCCGAGCGATTCGGACGAGCGACCGGTGAGCTGGATCGGCCCGGTGCCCACTTTCGCCCCGACTTTCCACTCGTCGCGGTCCTCCCGTGCCGCCAACTCCTCGCCGGAGAGGTATTCGACCCGGCCGGTGCCTTCCTGGGTCGCCTGCTCCACCGTGATGCCGGGCACGACCAACGCCACGGGCAGCGACCATGTCCGCTCGCGTTGTTTGGCCACCCCTTCCCGCCACGAGGCCGCCACGGCGGTGGCCTGTCGGCCGCTGATGGCGGCGTCTCCCTCGCCACCCAGCACGGCGTCGGGATGCATGACGAGTTCGTCACAGGCCATCGCCACCAGCGCCGCGTCGCCGCGAGCCTGCCTGGGCACGTAGGCCACGGTGCGCACACGCGCGGGATCGAAGGCGGCCAGGCGATTGGCAAGCACGAGGCTCTGCTCGGGGCTGCCGCCGGCCGAGTCCACACGGAGGCAGAGAAAGTTGGCACCGTCGGCCACGGCCCGCTCGATCTGCTGTCGCGCCCGCGCCACCGAGTCGGCGGTGATCGGCCCGGCGAGCACGATCTGCGCCGCCTTCCAGCCGCCGTCCAGCGATGGATCGATCGCGAGCACGCGTTCGTCGACACCCAGACTCCGCGCCAGTTCGGCCGGCGTCCGCGCAAGCAGCCGCACGAAGCCGAGTTCACGGGCCCGGCGGCCGGTGAGCGCCAGTGGCAGGGGGTTGATGTCCTCGACGTCGAGCACCGCGGACTTCCGCCGGATCGCCTCGACGTCGCCGGCGGCGACGAACTGCTCGCCGTCGTCGGTGGAGACGCGGGCCAGCGTGGCTGCCGGATCGAGCAGCGCCACCGCCACCGCCGGCGGCACCGTCCGTCGCCGGGTGGCGATCTGCACGTAGGCCGCCCGCATCGCGTCATCAACCGCCGGCTCATCGGCGTTGGCCGGACCGAGCAGGGCGTCGGCAGCCATCACGATCTCTTCGCAGGCCAGTGCCACGAGCACGGCATGGCCGGTGGCGCCGGCTGGCAGAAAGGCCACGGTCTTGATGCCGGCGAGCCGACCGTCGCAGAGAAACCGCGCCAGTTCGAGCGACCGGCCGAAATCGCTCGCGCCGCTGCTGCCGTCCTCGGCCGGATCGAATCGCAGCACGAGCACGCCACGTTCGTTGCCGCGTTTGAGCCGGTCGAGTTGCCGCAGGATGGCCGCTTCCACCTGGGTGTCGCGGGTACCGGTGATCGGCAGCCTCACCTCGACGGCGACGGCCTCGACGGCGACGGCTGCCCGGTCCGGCACGCAGGCGGCCGCCACCGCGGCGACGCAGACGACGGCGATGCGGCCCCACGCCCGGGCCAGGGCCCGCGGTGAAGCAACGCATTGGATCGGAAAAACCGCCCGGCGGTGACGCATCGCTGGCCTCGAGAACGCTGGGCCGAGAGAAACACCCCCGAATTCTAAGACCGCGGGGCGGGGAGTCAAAAAGTCCGCCCGCTGTTATATAGTGCGTCTCCTATGAGCACTCCAACGCATCCCACTGCCACTCCCGTCATCCGCGAACTCATTGGCCTGATCGAGGCCAAGGCCCTTAAACGCGGCACGTTCAGGCTTGCCTCCGGCCGTGAGGCGAGCTTTTATCTCGATGCCAAGCAGGTGGTGCTCGACGCCCATGGTGCGATGCTCGTGGGACGGGCGATCCTCGAACGCCTGCGGTCACTCGGCCCCCTGCCGGCGGCGGTGGGCGGCATGTCGATCGGCGCCGACCCGATCACCAGCGCCGTGATCACGATGGCGGGCGTCGAGGGACTGCCGATCAAGGGATTCATGGTCCGCAAGGAGCCGAAGGACCATGGCACGAAGAAATATGTGGAAGGGCCGGTGGAACCGGGCCAGCGGGTGGTGATCGTGGAAGACGTGACAACGACGGGTGGTTCGTCGCTCCTCGCGATCGACCGGGTGCACGAGTTCGGCCTCATCGTCGAACGCGTGGTGACCGTCATCGACCGGCTGGCCGGAGCGAAGGATGCGTTCGCGGCCCGCGGCATACCGCTCGAGGCACTCGTGACGATCCGCGACCTCGGCATCGAGCCCGAGTGAGATTCCCGTGGGGACAAGATTCCATCTTGTCCTTGTATGAGCCCGGATTCAGGACGTTGAAAACTCGCTGCCACGGGTCAGGCGGCTCCCCTCGTGCCCGGCATTTGCACCGGCATCCCCGGCCGTCGTAGGCTGACCTCCATGAGGACGTGCGATTCCATACGGCGGTGGCCGCTGGTCGGCATTCTGGCCGCGGGTGTCTGCTTCACCCCGTCGACGGTCCGCGCCGCCGGCCAGCCCTCGGCTGCCGAGATCGACGCGCTCGTCGAAAGACTCGGCGCCGCCGACTATGCCGAGCGGGAGGCCGCCGCCGCACAACTCAACGCCCTGGGCGCCGCGGCGGTCGATCCGTTGCTGGCGGCCGCGGAAGTGAGCGACGACCTGGAGATCGCGTTGCGGGCCCGCTGGCTCGTCGACACCATTCCCCTCGACACCGAACGTGACCCGCCCGAGGTCGCCAAGCTGCTCGACAAGTTCAAGCGGAAGGGTTTCGCCGAACGCGTGCAGGTGATGCACAGGCTCCTGCGGGTCGATGACGATGGCGGCATCGAAGCCCTCGCCCGAATCGTGCGGCTCGATCGTTCGCCGCTGGGCTCCCGCGTGGCGGCCGCCCTGCTCGCCCGCGAATGGCAGCCCAACGACCCCGCCTGGCCCGGCATGCGCGACCGCATCACCGCCGGGCTCGGCGGCAGCACGCGACCAGCGGCGGCATTCCTGCGGTCCGTGGTCGCGTTCTCCTCCGCCGACTCGGCAGCCTCGCGGGAGCGGCCGCTGGCCGAGTCGGGCGAGGCGCTTGTGCAGCTCGCGGGACCGGTTCCCGACGGAGCCGGAGCCGAGGCGGCCGGTGCCGGCAATGCTGTTGGAGGGCCCGGCGGTGCCGGCGATGCGTCCACGTCCGACACGATCGGCGAAACCACGCAGCGAATCTTCCAGCGGTGCCGCATCCAGATGCTGCTCGCGGCCGACAAGCGCGATGCCGCCATGGACGAGTCACGGCTGTTGCTAAGGGCCTGCTTCGACCCGCAGAAGGAACGCGATGCGGCCACGGCCGCGGAGGAAGCGGCCGGGATGGTTGTCTGGCTTGTCGAGCGAGGGCTTCCCGAGGCGGTCGACCTGCTCGCGGCTGATCGTCCCGAACTCATTCGCAGCGACGCGTTGGTGGGCTATGCCGCGGCGGTAGCCGAGAAGGCCCGCCACCACGATGCCCCGGCCGAGACGCTGGCCGCGGCGGCCTTGGCGCAGACCGCCGGCACCAACGCCGAGTTCGTCGACCGGCTGCAGACGGCGATCCTGCTGTCGAAGTGGGGGGCGACCGACTGGGCCAATCGCGAATACACGACGCTCGTCGAAAATCCGCAGACGCCCGCCGCGCAGTTCGCGCTCGCTGCGATCATGTTCGCGGAGTTCCTCCACGATCAGGAGCGCGAGGACGAGGCAGCCGCCTGCCTTCGCCGTCTGTTGGACGGCCGCAAGGGCAAGAACGATGGAAAGGGAGAGGGTGGTGGCGACCCGATTCTGCAGCAGGTGGGCCGCGACCCGCGGTCGATCCGTTCGCGGATGCACTACTTCGAATCGTGCGCGGCTGCCCTCCGCGGCGATGCCCCCGCCCGTCGCAAGGCGATCGACGATTCGTTGCGGGCCTATGCGAAGGATGTCGACGCCCTGATCGGTCTGTACACGCTGCCCGACAACACGCCGGCGCAGAAGGCCGACGCTGTCGCACGGATTCGCCGGGCCCTCGAGCAGATCGACAACGAGATCCAGGCCGTTCCCGACGACACCAACGGCTACAACGAGTATGCATGGCTCGTGGCCAACACCGAGGGCGACCTCCAGAAGGCCACCCGCTATTCCAAGCTGTCGCTCGTGAAGAGTTTCGATAGTTCGAGCTACCTCGACACGCTGGCCCACTGCCAAGCGGCGGCGGGCAACAAGTCCGCGGCGGTGCGGACCCAATCGTTGGCCCTGCGGCAGGAACCGCACAACCGCACGATTCGGAAGAATCTCGCCCGCTTTCAAGGCCGGTAGATCGGGGCGTGGCGACAAGATTTCATGCTGTCCGTCGTGGCGACAAGATTTCATTCTGTCCGTCGTGACGACAAGATTTCATCTTGTCTGTCGTGGCGACAAGATTTCATTCTGTCGGTTGTGGCGACAAGATTTCATCTTGTCTTTTCAGCACGTTGAAAACTTGCTGCCACGTGTGAACACCATCCTGCCACCGCTTTCCGCTTCCGTATCATTGCCCCCATGCACACCCATTATCTCGCGTTGCCCGATGTCCGCCTCGCTGTTCACACGCGTGGCCGTGGGCGACCCATGCTGTTCCTGCACGCCTTTCCGCTCGACCACCGCATGTGGGCCGCCCAGGAACCGCTGGCCGAACATCTCCGGCTGATCATGCCCGACCAGCGGGGCTTTGGCGGCAGCCACGCAGCCGGCGGCCCGGCGAGCATCGAGCAGCTGGCCGACGACGCCGTGGCGATCCTCGATGCCCTGCACGTGGATGAGCCGGCGATCGTCTGCGGCTGTTCGATGGGCGGCTACGTCGCCCAGCACGTCGCCATCCGCCATCCGGCGCGGGTGCATGCGCTCGTGCTCGTCGACACGAAGCTCGAGGCAGACACGCCCGAGGCGAGGGCGGCGCGGGCCGATCTGGCCGCCAAGGTGCAGCGGCTTGGGCAGGAGATCGTGGCCGCGGCAATGGTGCCCCGCCTGCTGGCGGCAAACCCGGAGGCCGACAGCCTGCCCCGCCGTGCTGAGATCGAAGCCCACCTCCAGACCATGATCCTCGAGCAGCCGGTGAGCACGATCGTCGCGACGCTTGCAGCGCTGGCCACGCGGCCGGACACGACCGATGCCATGCGGGAGTGCTGCATGCCCACGCTCCTGGTGGTGGGCGCCGATGATCAGATCACACCGCCTGAATGCCTGATCCGCGCCGAGGAGATCATCCCCGAGGCCCGGCTCTTGATCGTGCCACAGGCCGGCCACATGACGCCGCTGGAAACCCCGGCCGTGTTCAACGCGGCGGTGCTTCAGTTTCTGCGGGAGGTGGCGGCTCTCGGTCAATGACGGGCGGACCGCGCATGCCTGGCCGATGTTCCGGCGGCGGCCCCTGCCGGAAGTCTGGCGGACCAGGTTGGAAGTCTGGCGGCCCCTGCCGGAACTCGGGAGGACCCTGTCTGAACTCGGGAGGACCCTGCCGGAACTCCGGTGGCCCTGGCCGGAAGTCTGGCGGAGGCCGGCGGCGGTTATCCCGTTCGCGGTCGAAAAACGGCCGCATGGGATCTCGACCGTCCTGGCGCGACTCTAGTCGGGAGTCGATCCGCGTCCAGCGGTCGAGCCATTCAAGCCGATCTTTTGCAGAGAGTTCGATGACGTCGCGCCGGTCGGCGGGGTCGCGCAGCTGCATCCACGAATGCCAGAGCCTGGCCGCCTCGAGGAGTTGCTCGCGGCCGGGATCGGCCAGCGCTCGCCCAAGGGCCACGAGTTCGCTGCGGTCGCCCCCGGGGAGACGTTGAAACGTTTCGGCGGATCGCTCCAACTGCCGCCGCTGTGCGTCGGGCATCTGCAGCACCTCCTCCCGCCGTGCGGCCAGGGTCTCGCGGTTCGCGGTGACCGTTCCAGCCTGCCGCAGCGCTGCGATCGCCGCATCGAACTGCTGCGCATCCTCGCGGACATCGGCCTTCGAATGCGCAGGCGGCGGGCGGCGCGGCGGGGGATAGCCACCCCTGGCCACGCCCTCCAGAAAAGCCACCGACCCGGCCTCGCGGAGCAGGTCGAGGTGCTGCACGACCGGCAGGCTGGCGAGGATGGCCAACTCGGGAGTCGGTGCGGTGGCCCGCCCCATGGCGATGCCGGTGACGAGCGATGCGAACACCAGGGCCGCGCCGGGCAGCCATTGCCGCACGGATGGCCATGCCGCGGCTGGGGCGGGCCGGCCGCCGTGGCCCGTCATGGCTCCGCGGTCCATGGAAACGCCGACGCCCGTCCGGGAGATCATCCCGCCGGCCGACACGGCCGCCACCTCGATGGTGGTGGCCATCATGTCGGGCGAGGCCGTGGCGGCGGGCAGCACGTCGAGCAGTTCCCAGACGTCCGCCAGCGCCATCGCAGGATCGGTGGCGTCGCCATCCTCGATGGGCTGCGACGACGCATCCCGCGGACGCTGTGTCATGGCCGATCCCCCTGCATGTAGGGCGCGATCGCCTCGCGGAGTTGGTCCCGCGCGCGGAACAGGAGCGACTTCACAGCCGGCACGGTGAGGTCCATGGCCGCCGCGATCTCTTCATAGGAGCACTGTTCGAATTTCGCCAGCAGCACGGCCATACGCTGCCGTTCGTTGAGCGTGCCGAGCGCCTGCTGCACGACGGCCTGCAGTTCCGTGCGGTCGGCGAGCCGGGCCGGCATCAGCCCGCTGGCGGCGACTGCGATCTGCTCCAGGCCGATCGCACTCGACGAGGCCGACACGTTCGATGCCACGCCATACTCACGACGGCGATACGAACGCTGCCGCAGATCACTGGCGACGTTGTTGGCGATGGTGTGGATCCAGGTGGTGAATTTGGCGGTGGGCTGGTAGGTGGCCCGGGATCGGTAGACCCGCAGAAACACCTCCTGCGCGAGGTCTTCGGCCGTGGAGTGGTCGCCGGTGTGATGCAGGAAGAGGGTGACGAGCCGGCTCTGCCAGAGTCCCATCAGCTGCTCGAAGGCTGCGGCATCGCCATCGCGAACCCGGAGCATGAGTTCGGTGGAGGGATCGCCGGCAGCCGTTTCGCTGGCCATGGGAAAGCACCCCAGCATGCCCGCCAACACACGCTTCGTCTGTGACGTCCGACGCACGCGGTTGCACGGGCCATGGATGGCGGCCGTGCAGCCGTGAATCTGACCGAACAGGCTGCACGGGCCATGGATGGCCGTGCAGCCGTGAATCTGACCGAACAGGCTGCACGGGCCATGGATGGCCGTGCAGCCGTGAATACAGTGGAGCGGAGGAGGATCGAACTCCCAACCTCGGCATTGCGAACGCCGCGCTCTCCCAGTTGAGCTACCGCCCCATCATGCGGGGACCACGGGCAGTTTCCCGCGGGAAACTGGATGGTATGGCACGCGGGCGGGGCTGTCCAGCCGCCAGAAAACAGGGCGCATTCGCCGGGGTGCCGAGGCGCTACAATCGAGCGTGGCCCCTCCCCGTCCCATCCGCATCATGCGTCCCCCCCATGCACGTTCCTCCGATCGTCGTCCGCGGTGCCCGTGAGCACAATCTCCGCGACGTCACGGTCGGCCTGCCGCGCGGTCGGCTTGTCTGTCTCACCGGCGTGAGCGGCTCGGGCAAATCCAGCCTCGCCTTCGACACGCTCTACGCCGAGGGCCAGCGTCGCTACGTCGAGAGTCTCTCCACGTTTGCCCGGCAGTTTCTCGGCCAATTGCCCCGGCCGGATGTGGACAGCGTCACGGGCCTCTCCCCCTCGATCTCGATCGCGCAGAAATCGGCCGGCCATAATCCCCGGTCGACCGTCGCCACGATGACGGAAATCCACGACTTTCTCCGCGTGCTCTATGCGCGAATCGGCACGGCCCACTGTCCCGAGTGCGACAGCGTGCTCGAGGCCCAGCCGCGAGACCAGATCGTGGAGCGGATCCTCGCGGCCCACAAGGACCAGCGGGTGATGATCCTCGCGCCGCTCGTCCGCGAGGCGAAGGGGGAGCATCGCGACCTGTTCACGGATCTCGTGCGGCAGGGATTCACGCGGGCCCGCGTGGACGGCCAGATCTGCCGCGTCGAGGAGCCGCCCGCGCTCGAAAAACTCCTCAAGCACTCGATCGACGTGGTGGTCGACCGGCTGATTCCGTCGGAGGCCACGCGGAGCCGCATCGCCGAGGCGGTGGAGTTGGCCCTGCGGACCGGCGGTGGCCAGGTGATCGTCGCCGGTGAAAATGGGGACGGGAGCGATTTTTCAAAAAAAGGGACGGGAGCCGTTCCTCGCGCAGAAAAATCGCTCCCGTCCCCATTTTCGGATCTCATCCTGTCGAGCAAGTATGCCTGCGTGCAGTGTGGCGTGAGCTACTCCACGCCCGAGCCGCAGCTCTTCAGCTTCAACAGCCCGCAGGGGGCCTGCCCGACCTGCGAGGGCTTGGGCGACATCTACGGCATCGATCCCCTGAAACTCGTGACGGCGCCTGAGAAGTCGCTTCGCAAGGGAGCGCTCGGTGTGCTCGGCAGCTTCCGCGACATGCCGCGGTGGCTGCGTCGGCTGCTCACCGGCGTGGCGGCCCATGCCGAGGCGAAACGAAAATTCCCGACGGGTACGCTGCTCGACACGCCCTGGCAGGATCTCACGGCGATCCAGAAAAAAATCTGGCTCAACGGTACGGGGCTGGAAGAGATCAAGCTCGCCTGGCGGCGGGGCCGGGCCGAACGCGGCGCGAAGACGAAGTTCGAGGGGATCCTGGCGATGCTCGCCAGCCGCTGGCGCAACGCCAAGAGTGGCATCATCCGGCGGATGCTCGAGAAGCTGATGAGCGTGACGCCCTGCCACGACTGCATGGGCGCGAGGCTCTCGCACCAGGCACGGGCGGTGCGCATCACGACGGCGGCGGGAAAAGCGGACCGCGGAAAACGGAAAGGGGGGGCTGGCCTGGCTGGGCGTGAACTCTCCCTCGATCGCCTCTGTGCCCTGCCGATCGCCGAAGCGAGGGAGTTTCTCTCGGAGCTCGTGCTCGACGACACGCAGGCCCTGATCGCCGTCGAACTCATGAAGGAGATCCGCTCGCGGCTCGCCTTCCTCGACCAGGTGGGCCTCGGCTACCTCTCGCTCGACCGCAAGGCACCCACGCTCTCCGGCGGCGAGAGCCAGAGGATCCGGCTCGCCGCGCAGATCGGCTCCGGGCTCTCAGGCGTGCTCTACGTGCTCGACGAGCCGTCGATCGGCCTGCATGCCCGCGACAACGTCAAGCTGCTCGGCGCCTTGGAGGCCCTCCGCGACAAGGGCAACACGGTGGTCGTGGTCGAGCACGACGAAGACACGATCCGCGCGGCCGACTGGGTGATCGACTTCGGCCCGGGCCCCGGCAAGCGCGGCGGCGAGGTGGTGGCCGCAGGCACGCCCGACGACGTCGCCAAGAGCGACCGTAGCCTCACCGGCGCGTTTCTCGCGGGCCGCGACGCGATTCGCCTGCCCGACGTCCGCCGCACGCCCGACCGCGGGCGGATGCTCCGT